>JAIYDP010000328.1 GCA_027487435.1 Verrucomicrobiaceae bacterium
CCATGGACGCCGCACTCCCGTAGAAGATCTCCCGCCCTTCCCTGGTTCCAGCCGCGATGCCGCCATGGAAATGCCCCTCAGCGTCACCGCTGCGCAAATCGATGCCCTGCTCAGGAAAACCAAAGCGCCCCTGCTCGTCGAGCACCACTGCTTCGACATCTTCACCGACCCCACCGGAGAAAAAATCGCCGCCGACCGCAAATCCATGGCCTACCGTTTCCACTATCGCTCCCCCGAGCGCACCCTCAAAGCCGAGGAAGTGGACACCGCCCACCGCGCCATACTCGACCAACTCGTCACCGCCCTAGGCGTAAAACTCCGCTAAGCGCCTCCCTTCCTTAGAGTCGCAGCATCCAGCTGCGACTCCCCAAAGAAAATCCACCGCACGGTGAAACCATCCCACCGCACGGTGAAACCATCCCACCGCACGGTGAAACCATCCCACCGCACGGTGAAAGCATCCCACCGCACGGCTGAGAGAAAATAAATTCATCTTTCCCTAAATCGATGTTTGACACCCGCCTCAAAATTTGCTCTTTTCCCAATCACACAACGCAAGACACATGAGCGAAGAAAACCAAAGCCCACCGAATAATCTTACTTCCAGCATCCCTCTTAAGAAAGAAACCGTTCGGGTTACTTTAAAAGCCAGCGATGTACCCGCAACCGCGCCCGCTGCTGGTGCGCCAACGGTTCCGAAACCACCAAGTGCTCCAGTCGTATCTGCGGCTCCTACAACTCCACTCGTAGCTCCAGCACCTCCCAGCGCTCCTGCGGCTCCTGCTGCGACCCTACCTCCTGTGGCTCCAACCATGCCCAAACCACCTTCGGCTCCGATGGCTCCAGCGCCAATGCCGACGGTTCCCCTCAAAACTGCCGGACCAGCGACCGCCAGACCTGCTGCGGCACCTACGATCAAGCTGAATACTGCTACGGGGCCGATGATTCCTATGCGCACCGCAGCTCCTACTGCGCCAGGCATGACAACTCCTCCAGGCCAACCTACTATCGCCCTTCCCAAGGCGACAATGCCTGCACCCCAACCTACCATCGCTCTACCTAAAGCGACGGTGCAGCTTTCCCCTCCCACCCAACCTCTCTCCTCAGGCCCGGTTTCCCCTACCCAAATGGCCACATTCAAGAGTGCTGACGATGAAGAAGAATCTTCGTCCTCAGATACGCTCACCACTGTCCTTTCCATCTTCGGTTTCATTGCTGCCTGCTGCGTTGTTGCCATTCAATACATGACATCCACCATTTGGACCGAAGGCGTGATCGGCAAGCTGTTCGAATAAATTTTTCACCAACCATAATTTTCACGACTATGATCCTCAACATCATCAATATCCTTCTTGCGGGCGGTGTTCTTGCCATTGCCATTATGACCACCTTGGTGCCGATCACTCCTCAATAACGATCGATCCAACTTGTTCAAAAAAATTCTCAAAATGCACTGCTCAACGCAGTGCATTTTTTATGGATCTCCATCCTAGCAAATCCGAAATCGAGTTATTTCAGGCATTATCCCGAGATCCGCAGTAGAGCGCTCGAAACTCGCTGCTAGGTTTTGATTGCTGCAAATGACGGCGTTATCCTTTGGATTTTGGAATGATTCTGAGTTAACAAAAAAATGACTCTTGCCCCACTTGACTTTTCTCGAACTGCATCCAGCTTTATTCCCTATGTCATTACAGATTACTGAAACAAATTTTCAATCCGAAGTTCTTGAATCCACTGTGCCTGTTCTCGTCGATTTCTGGGCAGAATGGTGCGGCCCCTGCAAAGCGATTGGCCCCGTGCTCGACAAACTTTCTGAAGAACTCGAAGGCCAAGCCAAAGTCGCCAAAGTCAATGTCGATCAAGCCAAAAACCTCGCGGTGCAATACGGCGTACGCTCGATTCCCTTTTTGCTCTTCTTCAAAAACGGCGAAATCAAAGATCAAATTATCGGCGCAAACGTTACCAAAGAACAACTCAAAGCCAAATTGCTCGCTCTGTAAGCTGGCCTTTCGCTCCAACAACAAAAAAACCGACCCACCAAAAGTGCGTCGGTTTTTTTGCAAAATGAAGAGCTAAGAAAAAACTCAAGAAGGCATCAGGAACTACGACGCTTGATGAGCCACACGATGACGGAGCCGAGCAAACCAGCTACAACAGCATACGTCCAGTTGCTGACGCGATTTTTCATACGGATGAAGGGATTGTCGAGCGGATCAATGGACACATGCATCCGAATGCCGATCCACTGACCAGCCTTTTTTTCTAACACGGCTGTCCACTTGCTTTGGTAGTTGATTTGCTTGCCATTGCCAAATACTACGCTTTCGTCACTCATGCCATGGGCAATGGCGATATCGCCGCGAAATTCTGTAGCATCGGGATGCAATCTAACAGAATAAGAACTCCCCGCGCCGAGCTTGGTTTTGATTTCATCGTAATATTTCTGCATGGCATCGAGCCCTACGAGTTCATGACCGGTCATGAAAACGGCACTTGCTGCGGGAGAAACCGATTCTCGTAACGACGAAAAATCCCCCTGGTTGATGGCGGATTCGTATTTTGCTGCGAGAGCACGCAAGGCCTGCTTGTCAGCAGCAAGCGCATCCGGTTCCGTAACCTGTGCCATGGAGGAGGATACCAGAACGGCAGATAACATGATAAAACAATATTTTTTCATAGAATTATGCAATCAGGGAAATGGCAATGAGCAAGTTTATTTGTTGGAGTGCGCTGCGATTTTCGCACGTCATCCTCCTTACCATGTAGAAAATGGCTGCAACATCGATTGCCCACGGGCAACGCCATGAGTCTATCTCCCCCCAAAACAAAGAACCATGAATGGGCGATCCAAAGAAGGTGATATGCGACAAGGTGCGGTAGGAGTACCAAGATGCCAATCCCAATCCTAGTGGAACAAAAGCACAGCTTCGCACATCTCGAATTGATCGAAACGAAGCGCAATCAAGCAACCGCTAAGCACAGCGCCCTCAAAGACCTCTTCCGCCCCCTCCTACACGAACTGATGACCACGAACCCTATACTGCCGCGCATCAAGTTTTGTGGGCAAAACTTCTAGAACTATTGAAACAGGCGGGACGCCCGTTTGCCGAGACAGGCTGGAAGCAATGTCTTCCTATCACAAAGCCTGATGACGCGAGGTATAACAACCGATTTTACAGATTTCTCCATTCTGTTCTATTCGGCTGATATAACGAGTGAGCGTGATCGCTATGAGTCGATGCGCTTGCTAGGTCGAATCCATTTCTCTAACTTCATCGCCCTGTCTGCGCCTGAATGGAAGATTCTTGAATTCATGACAATTCCATGACAAAAGAGACCAGCAGACTTGCTATGATGGCGCCGATGAAAACGAACCGATTGATATTACATTCTTTGATGGCGAGCATCCTGACACTGCCGATTCTGGCACAGGAAAAATCGATGAGCGATGGATTGCGCGATGCGCTTTACCTTGAGGAAGTGAAACGCGATCCCGCAGCCGCGGCGAGTGCGTATGAGTCATTGCTCGATGGCTATGCGCAGCAGCAACAATTCGCCGCCACGGCATTGTTTCGCCTGGCCGAAATCCGCAGGGCCGAAGGGCGCAAGGACGAAGCGATCGCGCTTTACCAGCGGCTCATCGCCCAATTCCCGAACGCCGATGTGAAAACAAAGCTCGCGAAAGAAAACCTCGCGGCATTGGGTGCAAAAATGCCTGAGGCTGGTGATCCTGTAGTCGATCAAGAGGCGTTGGAGTTTCAACGTTTGAAATCGATGCACGAAAGCAGTCCGGATCTCGTAGATCATAAGACACTAGAAGCTGCTGTTAAAAATGGTTATCTTCGCAGTGTGGAGTGGCTCATGAAGGATCTTCGAGTCCAAGACGTGAATAAAACAGCGCTGCGGACTGCTGCGGGTATGGGCAATGCCAAGATGACAGCACTGTTGATCGAATTGTTGGGTGAAGCCAGTAAAGAGCAGTTGCCCGCCGCACTTTCCAGCGCGAGTTCGAAAGGTTATCTCCAAATCACACGCATCCTCCTAGCTGCTGGTGCCAATCCCAATGAGGCGTATGAAGTAGCGAAGGTAGAAACTGATGACGATAGCTTTTCCCTATTGGGCGGTTGCCCACTCGTGGTAGCATTTAATAATGATCATTACGAAGTGGCTGATCTTTTGCTGGAATCAGGAGCAAATCCGAACAGCGTAGAGGGTGAAGAGCGAGTCACTCCTCTTGCTGCGCTGATTGTCTCGAAGCATAAGTCGAAAGGGGCATATCTTGAAAAGTTGATCGCGCGCGGAGCTAATATCCAGACTACCATTAATATTCCCAATAATCTTTTTAGTGATAACATGAGAGTGAACAATCTTTTGTCTTTGGCGCTGGTTGCAGGCGATGACCATGTCGCCTCAACGTTACTTGCAAAAGGTATCAAAAAAGATCGGACTGATCTATTTGCCTGCATTCGGTACTTTTCTGAAAACCAGATTACGGTGGCTGAGTTGTTGATCAAAGCGGGAGTTGATCCGAACTCCAAGGTTCATGGTGGGCTTTCTCTGCTGGCTTTGGCTTACGAGCGGGAACATAGGAACCTGGTGAAACTTTTACTCGAAAAGGGTGCGAATCCCAACGTTGAGGCAGAACTCGGAGAAGATTCTGATGAAAATATTCCCAACCTCACGCAAAAAGCGCTTTATGCCGGAGAGGTAGAGGATTTGCTGATGTTTCTCCATGCAGGAGGCGACCCAGGACCGCAACCAAAGCTCGATTACGCATTCAATAAGGACTATACTCGAAATAAAATCGAAACCCCGCTGAGTGCTGTGAAAACACTTGTCGAAAAGGGCTTTGTGCCCAGCTCTGAATGGCGGAGAAGGAATTTTGAGGGAGCATCAAACGAAGTGATAGCCTACTTCAACGAACGCTTTCCTGCAGAGAAACCAAAGGCGGAGGAGAAGCCGAGACTAGATCCGTTTGAGTGATATGCGCCGTTTTTTTCGATCTCCTGCGGTGCTCACTGTCGCGATGCTCTTGCCACTCGGCGTGATGGCGGTGCTCTCGTGGATGGGCATGCGGGCGCAGGTGCGGGCGGCTTGGGTTTCGGCACGGGAGGAAGTGCAGGAGCTGGGGAAAGCAGTGGCTGCGGATTTGGCGGAGGAATTGGATAAGTCGCTCATGCCAGCGCAGATATTTCCTGATCCTCCCCTGCCGGGAACCGCCTCGCCGAAAGATGAGATCTTGAACGGAAAAGACCTTGCCGCGTTGCGAGCACTGCGCGAAGACCGGGAAGCCGGGATTTCATCGGCAGGGTTGCCGCGTCAGGTGTTGGCGGGATTCCGGGTGATGGAACTGGGAGGCGATGGTAATGACGGCCACCGATTGCTCGAGTTGGCGATGGGCGATACTCCCTCCGTGCTCTCAAGCCTTGCGGTGGAAAAATTTGGCGGTGAGGTTATGATCGAAGCGTGGAAACAAGAGGATGCCGCGCGCGCGCTGTTTCGCAAACTTCCGGACGTGGGCGCCAAAGGCCTCTGGACGGCAAACGCAGAAGTGGTGTGGCTCCGCAACGACGGAGCTTTGCTGCGATTTTTGCCTGCGAATCTGTTAGAGGAAGAGAGGCAGATTTCACTGGCGCGTTTGCCGAAGTGGGCGGGGTTGCGATTGGTGGCGGGCGGGCATTTCTACGGCGATGCGTGTGGGGAGGTATTGCAATCGATCCGTGTGCCATTTACCGAGGATTTGCGCATGGAAATCGTCGCCGCGAAGCCCGAGTGGATCGATGCGGAAGCTCGGCGGCAGGGGCGGTGGTCGATGGCGGTTCTAGGCTGCGCCCTGCTCGTCTGTGGTGCTGCGGTGATCATGATGCAACACGCGCTGCGGCGGGAGCGACAACTCTCCGAAATGAAAAGCCAGTTTGTGGCGAGCGTGTCGCATGAATTGCGCGCGCCGGTGGCATCGATTCGACTGATGGCAGAGGGACTGGAGGCGGGCAAGGTCGAGAGCGGTATGGTTGGTGATTTTCATCGCTTGATCGCCCGCGAAAGTGCGCGACTCTCCACCTTGGTGATGAATGTGTTAGATCACTCGCGCATCGAACAAGGGAAAAAAATCTGGCGCATGAAGCTCCATGAGGTGAGCGCTCTCTGCGAGGAAAGCATCAGCGTGATGAAACCATTGGCACAAGAAAAAGACATCGTGCTGGAAGCTGATCTTGATGCCGTGGAAGCGGTGGTGGATGCGGATGCGGTGCAGCAAGCCCTGGTGAATCTGCTCGACAATGCGATCAAGTTTTCTCCGAAACATGCGACGGTTCTGGTAAAGCTGCTGCTGCGGGAAAGCAGCGTGGAGGTATCGGTCACCGATTCCGGACCAGGTGTACCAGATGCCGAAAAGGCGATGATTTTTGAGAGGTTTTATCGATCCGGTAACGAACTCCGCCGCGAGACGCAGGGCACGGGGATAGGATTGAGCTTGGTGAAATCCATCGCCGAGGCACATGGTGGTTCCGTGCGGGTGGAAACCTCGCCGCAGGGTGGTAGCGTCTTTATTCTCACATTTCCCCATAAGCGATGAGACTTCTCGTGATCGAAGATGAATTGCCCATGCGCATCGCCTTGGTGGAGATGCTCAAGGCGGAGGACTATCGCGTGATGAGCGCGGCGGATGGCATCGCGGGGCTGGAGTTGGCGTGCACGGAAACCTTCGATCTGGTGCTGCTCGATGTGATGATGCCAGGGCTGGATGGCTTTGCGGTGTGCAAGGAACTGCGCAGGCGTGGTCGGGATGTTCCGGTGCTGATGTTGACGGCAAAAGGGAGGGTGGATGATCGTGTCGAAGGGCTCGATTGCGGGGCGGACGATTATTTGGTGAAGCCCTTCAGCCTGCGCGAGCTGTTGGCTCGGGTGCGTGCGCTGACGCGTCGCAAGCAGCGCGATGTGGTGAGCGATAACGAATTGATTCTCGGCAGCATCGTGGTCGATTTCACCAATCGAACCTTGCGACGCGGTGAGCAGACGATGGATTTATCGGAAAAAGAACTGGGCATGTTGCGGCTCCTAGCGGCTCACCGCGGCGAGACAGTGAGCCGTGATACGTTTCTCGATGTGGTCTGGTGCTATCACTCGTACCCGACCGCCAGAACGGTGGATAATTTCATCTCTTCTTTGCGGGCGAAGATCGAAGATGATCCCGCCCAGCCTCAGCATTTGCTTACCGTGCGCGGTGTGGGATATCGGCTGGTGTGAGCGCGTCGTGTTCAGATGATTTATTTTCCATTTAATTCGTCATATTTGACGAAAAAAAGTTCAATACATTATTGATTCGTCACATATTACGACTTGATTATATAATTTTATTTATTTCGTCCAATGATGCGAATTCCTGCTGAAAATGTTTGTCGCCAGTTCATTTGGTGTTGTTGGATGCGATTTTTGCACGTCGTCCTCCTTGCCAAGTGGAAAATGGCGGCAACAAGGAAAAAGCATGCAGCGTTTCTCCAGCATGGATCTTGCCTCCTGCGGTGAGCAGGCTGTAACCTCCGATGTGGCAGCGATCACCGATGCGGATGTTCGCCAATTGCAACACAGAAACATCATCGATTTGCTCGATCACATGGGCGTTGAATCGCACACCTGCTCCTGTGATCACGTCATCGCCGATGACTAAAAAGGAGCGATCGAGAATGCGCAGACCGGGAGCCCAAAAGGTCAATCGTCCAATTTTTGCACCCCAGAGCCGCAGCCAGAGAGAATAGAGTCCGGGCACAAGGCGCAAGATTTCTTCCAGGATTGGCAATCGGCAATAGATCATTTGCATCTGCGCGGTGGCCCACCACGTGACAAACTCCGACGAACCAAGAGCGTAAGTCCCGCCAGAAATCGGACGCAAGATGAGCAGCAATCGGCACAGCAGAGGCAGCGGAACGTAGAGGCCCACAAGTAGATAGGGCCATCCGTAGTTGTTAGGAATCTTCAAGGCCGACCAAGCTAGCAAACATAGATAAACAAAGGGAAAAAAATTCCACAGCAACATCCAAAGTTTTACTTTGATGGGCCAAGCATTGGCGCTTTCAGCGGATGATTCTGTCTGCATATTTGTTTTCGACGTGTTCAGTAGTGTGTTTGGGACCTCGCCACATCTTGCGATAGGCACGGAATAAGCTGGGGCGGTCTTCGGTCTCTCCTTGTTCGATGGAGGGAAGGTGAATCCATGGAATGGTTGGGTGTTGATGGTGGCGCAGATGCCAATTGTGATGCAGCCAAAATACGTCTAACCATTGCCACGTGCGCAAATTGAGCGCGCCATTTTTCACATCGCGATTGGTGCCAAAATGATGCACATATTGCATGGCACTCCACATGATGCCGAAGCCTGCCAGCGTGGCAAACCAATGCCAAAAGGGAATGTCCCACCACCAAATCAAGGCGGCATGCAGTGCGATCACCATGACTGACTCCATCCATACGAGGGGCAAAAAGGCGCGATTCAACGATTGCAGGAAAGCTTCAGTCGGACGGTCAAGCGATAGCTTTCGCGGTTGAAGATACCACGGCCATAGGATCACGAGGAGATTGCCTAACAGAATCACTAACCAAAAGAAGCCGGTGAGAATTCCATACAATTGCATTTTTTTCCACAACGGGTTTTCGCCATCAAAGTAAAAATCAAAGGCTTCATCATCGGATCGATTTCTCAGATGATGCCCCAAGTGACCTTGGCGAATCAGATGAAATGGGGCAGGGAAAAACAGCGCGAGAATCACGCCAACCATAGCATTGATTTTTCGATTCGAATGCAAAATCCCATGCTCGGCCTCATGCAGCATCGCGTATGCCGAATTCATGACTAGGCCGTATCCGAGACTCACGGGAATCAGCATCCACGCATGAACAATCGATGAGCACCATAGCAATGACAGCAGCGCGATCAACTGGGCCGATGCGATGCAAAGGTTGCGTTTTTCGGGGATGGGGAAATCAGCATTCATACAGGTTCGTCAGTGAAAAATGTTTGGAAAAAGTCCAACTCCGGCCAAGATGCCGATAACGCGAGCGTGCGCCTCAGATGTTTTTTGGGATACAAGGAATGGATGAATGTTTGATTTTTCTCCAGCGAATTCATGGCTGCGAAAAATTCATTTCTTCGAGCCAACAAGTGAGGTTGCGATTCTAACCAAATGCTTACCACGCGCCAGCCAGAGCGTTTGGGGAAGTAAAAAAATTCGCGCAATAGCCAGTGTAAGATGCTGGCATTTATTTTTCGGATGCGTGCACTACATCTCGGCCAGAGCCAGTGAAGGAATAACTCGTCGCGGCGAATGTGCGATGGTTCATCGGCGAGATGTTTTTTCTGAACGGCGATAAATCTAGGATCGAGTTGATCGGCGACTCGAAGATAACAGCGACCGAAATACAAAGCGCGTTCTTCCGCGATCAGCTGCAACCAGATCAAACAAGGCATCCAACGAATCGTGCGAGCCGTCAAAGCCATGATGGTTTTTGCCAACCATGGCATCTTGAGCAAATGAAAATCGCGGTGTTGATAAACCCTTGGTTGAACATCGCGCAGTAGTTCGCGGAACCAAGATGTATGCGTATCTTCCTCATCAATGAAATCCCGCGCTTCGTCGGCTAGAGCTTTATCAGGAGCGATGCGGATGAGTTGCCTCAGGGCTGGTTTGCCCATGAGTTGTTCAAAAAAGATGGTTTGCTCTAAGAAATATTGCCCATGCAATTGATTGTAACTGAGGCGCTCCTCATCGCTCAAGGTCTGATACAAAGGCGTGTAGAAGAGCGGCGTGAGCATCTCCGGGATGAATAACTGCTTCATGATGCATGGTTTCTTTGTTGCCACCACGCGAGCCAAAATTGCATCAGCGATGAGTGGTTGAGTTGATGATCGATATGGGGAGCGACATGCTCTTCATGCCATGCAGGTAAAGCACTCCAGTGAAGTGCTGGTCTGGCATGATGGGCGGTATGAAACCCATTGTTTAAAAAAATCCAGTTGCTCCACGTGCCGATCACATTGCGACTATGATTCCATTCGCATTGTTCATCGAGCCCATCGTGTTGGGGCAAATTCATGGCGATCAAAAACCACTGGGCGATGACCCAAGGAATGCCAAATACCCACAGAAAAAGCGCTGCATTTTGCCATAAAAGCAGCACGATGAAACACCACAGTAGAATGCGTTCTTGCCATAAAGCATGACGAAGTTTTTTGCGCCGTATATTGTTGAAATCTTCAGTTGTATGACTCCACGACTCACGTATCACAGACGGTACGTAGCGGATGAGTGCTGCCGCTGCGGGGATTTGAGTTACCAGCGAAGTCCTCACAAAATCTTCCGCCGATTGATTGTGGCTGTGATGCCTTACCTGATGCGCGACACGGATTCCAGTTGAACTTGATCCGCTGAGAAGAGTTAGCCAAAGATCGAACAATCGATTCATTGCGCGAGTGCGAAAAGTCGGGCAATGGGTGTGGTTGTGTTTGGCGCAGCATGCAGAAATAGCGAGAATGATGTTCAGTGGAATGAGCCAATAGATGGAAAATTGCCACGTGATAATGAAACAAAACGTAGCAAGCGAAAGCAGAGCGGTGGTTCTGCGGTCAAAGGAATTTCTTAGCGCGAAAAGTGTCTTCATAGATTTGCTGGATCGATGTAGGGTGTTTGCTCTGGCCAAGAAGCGATATCTTCGTGGAAAAGGACTTGATAGAGATCGCCGTCTGTTTTGATTGCGAGAAGTGAATCGATCGCTTGGCGCTTGGGGTCATTTTCGTGGAAAGCGACTGAGAGAAATGAGAGTTTTTTTTCGGCTGCGAGAGACATTGCCGCACGCATCAACATTTTCGCCGTGATTGGATCATCCTCTTTCACGGTGAAAAAGCTGGCATAGCCAAGAGCTAAAACGGCACCTTGTTGAGGAATGGGTGTGCAGAGATGGCAAGCCGAGAGAAAGATCGATGGCAGCCTAGCAAGTTTCCATAATAGGGGTAGTTGCGTCACACGGACTTGTTTGTGGTTTCGTAAATCTCTTACGGCGGTAACACCGATGATCTCATCATTTTGTTTCACGATGACAAAATCTACAGGGCGTAGGTCAGGCCATCGTTGACCAGTGGTAAGATCATCGCCATGGACTATCGGAGCCAGTGGTCGATGACAAAGCTCCTGCTGCAAGAAGCGCGTGATCGCTGGCATGTCTTCTGCCTTCGCTCGTGCACAGTAATGCGGCCAGCGATGTTTGCGCCTGATGAGAATCAAGGCGCTATGGAGCTTGCCACGCGCCACATAGTTCGGCAGCCCGGCACGCTGACCTGTCAATGTCGAGTGCGCTTCAGCATTGCTACGAAAGATGGCAGTCCAGGTGGCGACAGATGGGGAATCTTGGGCAAATGTTCCGATCATGCGATAGCCTTCGATCAAGGCGTGACCGCCGCGTTTTTGCCAACTGGGATGCAAGCGCAGATGCGCTAAGTAGGCCACATGCTGTTCACTGCCATGCCAACAGACACGTCGCAGCAAACGAGAACCGCAGGCCACTGGAGTTTGTTGGTGTGATACCAGAACGGCGTCATGTTTGACAACATCATGATCACCCGAAAAAAACGATGGCTCACTTTCCATAGTAACGCGCAAGGTTCCTTGAAGCGGTGTTTCTGAGAGAAGTTTTCTCAATTCCGCATCGTGCTGCGAATTCGCTTTAACAGTGGTGTAGGATGATTTTTTCATGCGCGCCATGTTCCATGAAACCATTTTTCCCAATCACTCATACGATGGAGCGCAGTTGCCTTTACCGTGCTGGGTCGTTGTCCTAGCGCTACACATCGTTCCACATAAATCTGAGCCGGTGACTCATCGGCAATCTCGAAAATTTTCACTGGATTGAGTTGTCCCACTTCGATCGCATGGGCGTAGTAAGGATTTTTCGATAGGTGGCGATCTAACGAAATGGTGTCGATATTTCGATCCGTGGTGAACAGCGCGTAACCAGGTCGATCCGTTGCGTAGTGAGGGGCTAACATCGCGAAATGATTGGTGAGCCTGGCTAGGACATCTTGCACAAATATCGGATGGAGTTTTTCACCACGCAGGTCACTGATACCGTCAGCTCGTCCCACGAAACGAAGCCGTGGAGTTTTTTCTGCGAAGCCTTCAACGCGCACTACATCGCCCAATCGATAGCGCCATAGACCGCCGCTGGTGGTGATGATGACTTCGTAATCATGGCCATCGTTCAGTTCGTGGACGCGATAAATTTCACGCGTGTGACAATCCTCAAACTCCAGAAAATGAGAATGCAAGGCCGGCACTGCGGCGAGGAAGTCATCGCCCCATGGAATCGTGACCACGCCCTCTGTGGCGAGCAATCCTTTGGGTTGAAATGTCACATGAGGGAAAAGTTTTTTGATGTGCTCGGCATCTGCTGCGGCATTGCCATCAGCCCAGCCACTGATGATTTGCAATTGCGGCCATGGCATTTGGGGTGAGTTCATTTTTTCATATAGCAGAGCCAAGTAGCTAGGGTTCCACACCGAAATGAGTCGCAAGTCTTTCGCCGCAAGCAGTTCTTTGGCGGTTGTTTCGAGATCAGTGTGATTGCCAACACGCAGCCATGAACTCATCTTGCGTTCCCACCAACCGAGATATTCGTCATCGTTGGCGAGACCTACTGGTGTGCCTCCAGTGGTGATCTTTTCGGCATGCGTTAGTGGGCTCACAACCCAGTAGGATCGTCCGCCTGTTAGATGGGGATGTCTTTGATAAAGATCGCCCATCCACGCTCGGATGGCCTCTTGGAATTCATCTCGCAGATCTTGGTTGAAGGGAATCCATTTTGCGGCCGTTGTAGAGCCACTGCTTTTTTCAAATGCGAGCAATTCACCTTGGCAAAGCACGTTGCGTTCGCCTTGCTTCATGCGCTCGATCCATGGATGCAATTCGTCGTATCGAACCATGGGTAACTTTTCCTTAACCGCAGCGTAATTGTCCTCACTCGTGAGATGGTGATGTTTGCCGTAAGCGCAATCTGCATGTCGCTGAAGAATGCGCGAAAACACGGCCTGCTGGGCTTGCTGCGGATCTTTGATGGCATCAGCCATTCGTCGCTGTGCTGGTGCGCAAAGCATTTTCCATAGCCGATTGGCGATTGATGCACGAAGTGAAATCATGTGATGTCTGCTATTGCTTTCCGCAGGAAACGTCTGCCAACTCCGTGAGCATTGTTGAGAGAAATTTCTGCGAGACAAGCGAGTTCGGTGCCCTGTGCGTAGTCGGGATTGCGTTTCATGAAGTAGTTCACATCGGCATTTTCTCGTCTACCATCGGGCACTTCGCATAAGTCGCCGCGGAGTTGTCCTTGTGAGGAATCAAAACGAATAAGTCCGAATTTTTCATCGAATGCATGAGAAAATTTTTCCTGTGCGAGTTTTTCTAGCAATGGTCGTAGTTCCTGAGTGGTTTCGGCATGATTGGGATAGAAGGTTTTGAAGAAAAGAGGCAGATACAAATACGTGCGGTATCCTTTGGAAATGAGAAACCAGTAGCATTTGCGCGGCCCTGCTTCTTGTAACATTTTAGCCACGAGCGCACACCATCCACGCACGAGTTCTTGTGATCCCCAACATGCCGGATCGATGATGGTGTCTCCAGAAAAGAGAACGCGTATTCTCTCACCGAGATACTCCGTGTCGTAAATTTCCTGTGTGGAAAATCCTCGAATATTTTTGTCGTCATCGAACAGCAAAATCACCGATGTTTTGCGTGTGAGATCTGCCATGAAATCGTTCCGACTGACGCAATCGTAGTGCGAGGAGAAAAGGGCAAACATGCTCTCACGTTGTTCAGGCATGAGCGCGTGCGGATGATGAATGGCGTGCTGCAAATTCATGATGATTTAGCTTTTCCATCGAGGTGTAGCCATACGCCCAGTAGCGTGAGGCAGATGATGATTTCTCCAGTAGTGACTTGATTGATCAATGCAAATCGCGCGGAATTATCGGCAAAATAAACGCCTGTCTCAGGGCTGCCCATTTTTCCGAACATCCAGGCATTCCACATTTCGCAGAGCAATACGACGACCATCGTGATCGGGAATAATCGAGGCACACAATTTCTAACAGCTTGAAAAATCCACCAAGCGGTGAGCGCGAGCATTAGGGCATCGTGGACTATTCCGTGCCAGCAACGCCAATAGAATGTGAACGCGAGCAATGGCATTTCGATCAAGGCGCGTAGCAGAAATCCCATAAAGAAAAGTCCTGCGAATTTCCTCGTGAGCGGATCTGCTGTAACATCGCGCCACAACCAAGCGGGGATCACGAAAAAATAACTCAGTGTCGTATATAGCCACATCGCTTTTACCAAGGAAATATCGCCACCCAGGCTGCCGTGATTGTTTTGCCAATACCAGAACATGAGGCATAAGGCCCATAGGCAGGCGAGCAGAATTAGCAGATTTTTTTTACTCTTTCTCATGGAAGTTTTTAGAAACGAATGCGGATGCGTTTTTCGGTTGATTCATCGTTGAGTTCCAGTACTCGTTCCACGCGTCGACGCATCGATTGCATGTGCAGGGCGATCAAATCCGTCTCGACATGTGCATAGTCAGGTCCACCAAAGCGCCGCAAATTGTCGCCTTGCAGTTTCATTATTCTCACGTCTTGTTGGATGATATGACGGCTCATCGGTTCAAATACCAATCGCACCAGCCACCCGATGTTGCCATAGCAAAAACTGATCACTGTATAAACATCAGTGATCAGATCATCCACAGGCGTGGCTTGTGAGGTAATGATAAAGTGATGCCGTTCATCAAAGCGATAATCGACGCGACTGATGTTAGGCATGATGAAGCGATCGATATGCTGAAGAGTGCAGTTTTTCGGATAGAACAAACGCGAAATGATGCTATTGCTTGTCGGTTCGTTTTCAAATTCCACCTCCACGGAATCTCGTCGTTTACGCACAATGGCATCCATTTCTCGGGGATCGGGATTGCGGAACCAGCCACGGTGAACGGTGGCAGTATGGGGACAATCGAGGAAGTTTTCTAGGCACGATTCCACATCGGACGCGAAACGAGTTTTCATGCGAAAGGTCGTCCAACCTTTTTCATCACAGTGAGGAAATTCGCGCGGCTTGGGTGAGGGATTTTCGCCAGGGCAGATCCACACGTAGCCATCTTGTTCGCACACGTTAATGCTGCGCACCTTAGCCTGGGATGGGATCGATCGGCCTTCGGCTAGGGAGGGAATTTTCTCGCAATGACCATCAGATCCGTACTGCCAGCCATGATAAGGACAAACGATGCAATTCTTTTCCACATGTCCCTTCGAAAGTGGCGCATTCCGATGAGCGCAACGATCCAAGCATGCATGAGCATTTCCTGCTTGATCACGCCACAACACATATCCGTTAGAGAACATGCGCACAGCCTTGGGCTTGCGTTTAAGTTCACTAGCGGCACAGGCGATATACCAATCATTTAGTAGGGACATGATCGTTAGAGGGGTAGTGTAGCGAATGGTAATGGCCGATTTTCAACTCGTGTATCGTTTGTTTTTTTCCGTTAGGCCATAAAATTTCAACTTCGATTGGTTCGTTCCGAACATCCAATCCAAAGTGAAGGCGTCGATCGCTTTGTGCGGAAAAACCCGAGGTCAACGACACGTCACGCCGTTGTGTGAGCGAACCACAGCGCAAGGTAAGCGTGGCACCTACAGCATCGCGATTCACCTCACGCCCATCACCGATCAAGTGAAAACCGATCCAGTTTTTTGGTTTCGTTTCTTGGCTGGTATTACGCAGCAAATCGACCCCAGCAAACTGGTGAGTGATGAGAGCATCAAGGTCGCCATCATTATCGAAATCGGCCATGGCCACAGCACGACTGTTGGTCTTTTCGGTCAAGCCCACGAGATCTGCCACATCACGGAACTGAGCGGTTTTTGCGCCGTTCGATAGATATACACGATTTTGCTGGTGTCCCCAAATGTCATAGCCACGTAGGTCGGCCCAGCGGTCGGCGTAACTATGCACCTCGGGTCCGGCACGCATGACCTGTGATGCGCGATACCAATAGTCGTGACGTTCAGGAAATTTTTTATCTGCCGTATCATCCACCATGCCATTGACTTGGATCATATCTAACGATCCATCAAGATTGAGATCGCCCATCGCCGCCCCCCAACCGAAACGCTTCTCATTAATGATGCGCCGTTGACTGGTAAAATTACGAAATCCTTTTTCATCCACGTGCCATGCTAAACTTCCTTCCGCCTGTAACGGAGCGTGAACATTCGAAACATAAATGTCTAAGTTGCCGCTGTTGTCTAGGTCTCCGATGGAGACGTTCATGCCTTTGTAACTATCCTTGCCAATGCTACCATGAAATGTCCCTGCGTGTCGGCGGAAAGATTTCCCTCCCTCATTGAGATACAAGTCATCTGGTCCGTAATCACTGGCGCAGTAAAGATCGGGCCAGCCATCGCGATTGAAATCCGCTGTGCCGACAGCCATCGTCCAGTGTGTTTCGGGCATACCAAGTTTCTTGATGTCCTGCTTGGAAAAATGACCATGTCCCTCATTGCGATAGTAGGCATTGAGCCCGCCATTTTGGGCATTATGCCATGTCGAATGCATGAAATGAAACATCCGACGATCCCCTGAATATTCTTCTTGGGGGAGTTGAAAAATGTTGAATCGAGTAGGCTTTTCGTAATCTGGCAGAGTAGGAGACATGGCATTACCAATGAAAAGGTCGAGGTCGCCATCTCGATCAAAATCCGCGAAAGTGCTCGCAATACTCACCGTATATTCATCGATGCCGCATTTCTCCGTGACGTCTTCAAAAGTAATGTTGCCTAACGAATCACGCACATTTTTGAGCAACCGCATCTTGCCCCAACCGCAACTGAGAAGTAGCGATTGACGCCCGGAATTATCGAAATCCACAAATTGTGCTCCAGAGATCAATCCATGAATTTCTGGATGAGCATTGATTTCGGTTAAGGCAGGGATGGCCACACGTTCAAAGGTAAAATCGCCTCGATTCCGATACAGCGCGTTGCGAAATTGCGCTTCCTTCAAAGGATAGGTGCAGAAAAAATCGACGAGTCCATCGTCATCGTAGTCGCCCACAGCCACCGCATCCCCCACGGATAACACCCACTTGGCGATATGGGCAATGCGCGGATCTACTTGCTCTAAGGTGTGACTCATACGGACTTCCTCGATCGGCATTTTTTCTAACGTAAAATTCGGTTCGACTCCACCTACCGAGCGATGAAGCACTTGACTGTAACACTGCCAACCCAAGATGCCCGTGAGCGTGATTAGCGCTACCGACTTAGGCCAGGCGAGTGTGGGTCGCTTCAAACCAGAACGAAAGATCTTTGCGGCATGCAGCCAGACTAGTCGCAGCAATGAGGCGACAAACAGCGCGATAAACATAGTCGCCAACGAAGAACGGAAGTGCAGCGCAAAGTCTAATAACGCCACCGACATGCCCCACGCGATCTGTCCACGGACAGTATCAGGAGAGGTTTTCGGATCGGTGATCATGTAAAAGGCAAACAGAAAAAAGGCCGGCGAGGCGAGTGTGCCTGTGATCAATGTTTCAGGAGGCAAATGCCACCGCATCACCCAAGCTCGCAGCAGGGTAAATACCGCAAAGCTACCTAAGAACGTGATGATCAATGGACCGCGTTTGATTTTCCCCACGAAACAGGCAAGGGCAGCAAGCGCCAAAAATGCGGCGGCAAGCCATGGTTTATCGCCCCATTGATACGGTGGGGATGTGGCAAATCGTCCGCCACCTAACCACAGTGCCGCCATGACACCGAAGAGTCCCGGATTGAACAAATGCTTCCCCTCAAAAGTGAAAAGGTATTTCGAAGAAATCGCAAAGAACACCGGAAGACCGAGAAGAAAATAGTCATGCGGATAGTTCACAAGCAGCGACAAACCAAGACCAGTGATGTAAGCACTCAAGGGGAAAATCAGCGACCGTCGCAACAGCCACGAAAAACTCAAATCAAGCACGACACATCCAAACACCGTCAAAAATATCTGCCATACATCACGATTGATTCCCAACATCATACTGCCCACTAGTGCGTATGTCGTTAGCAGCAAAGCAAAGAGCCACCTTGGATCTCGAATCGAAGGCACTTTTGTGAGGCTTGTGATATTTTTATCAGTCTCTCTTGCGTTGCTGTTCATAAATTTCCCATAATGATAGCAAGCAATTCAAATAAGTCTCATCGATCATTCTGATACGATCATTGTTTTTTTGGATGAAATGGAGTTAAGTGATTTCTTTCCTTACGTTACATTTTCATGCTTTCAATGTAGATGCGCATTGCAACTGATTTCTCGACCTATGGCAACAAAAACCAAGATACCAAAAAAAGAAGCATCAGAAACGCGTGAGATACCAATTTTCTGGAATCCTCAGCGTGCTCCGCTTGACTGGAACAAGCGTATGCCGTTAGAATCTAGGCTCTTTTCCTCCAATGCATTTTCATCACATGAAACGAATCGGCCTTTTCCTGATCCTCTGCACCAGCGCAGTTTTTGCTGATGTGACGCGCCATCAAGCCATTGCAATCGCCGAACGATTTGTGAACCATAAGTGGACAGCAGAAGCCCGACACGCCAGGCATGGAAAAGATGCGGCAGGCATCGAAGTCCATACGCCCGATCAAGCGGGCGGGCATGCTACTCCAAATGCAGATGCTTGGTCTGTGGGAAAACAAAACACGGGAGTCGCTTACAAGTGGGGCGGATGGGATACACCAGAGAAATTTGATGCTGGACTGAAAAAAGGACGTGCTGCCGGCGATGTCTATTCCGCAGAAAAGCGCAGCAAAGGCGGCGCTGCGGTCAGTGGCGATTGTGTGGGAGTCGATTGCTCAGGCTTCGTATCGCGCTGCTGGGCACTGCAAAAAAGAGAATCCACTTCGACGCTTGGCACCATCTCTCAACGCCTGCCGTCCACAGCAGATCTCAAGCCTGCCGACGTGATGAACAAAGCAGGTGGCCACGTCATTCTTTTTGTCCGTTGGCTCGACTCCGATAAGAAACGTGCGCTTTTTTATGAAGCTGCTCCGTTTTCGAAAACCCGATCCATCGAACATTCGCTCGAAGACCTAACCAAAAACGGGTTTGTTCCTCTACGATATCGAAAGATTCGTGAATGAACGGAATCCATTGTCAAGCATTGGTGCCCGCCATCATTTGCTGGGCCTATCCTTTTAGGGTTTGGGCAAGCATCTTTGGATGCATGCCACTGCGATGAAACGCCTTGCACATCAAAGCTTGGCAACGTCTTTCTGGCGCTCCACTTCGGATCTCGGGTTTATGGAGTCTGCGTTTTTTCCATCAACGATTTGATCAATTCTCGCAGTTCTTCGACAGGGATGGCAAAGCTTTCGCAGCGGTTCACACGGGCGATATTCATGCCAATGCATTTGCCATCGAGGTTCAAAAGTGCCCCGCCAGCAGAGTGGCGATCACCGATAGTATCGTGCTGAAGAACGCGAGGGAATCCTGAACGGCGTTGAGAAACGTTACCGCTCATACTATCATTTCGCGTCTTTGGACCACCAAAGGTATCGGCTCGTCCTGCAAGTTTGATCTTGGTTTTCTGCTCTTTATTCTCACGCAAAAATGTGACTTCAAGTTCTTCACCGACACGACATTTCTTCATGAATTTCATCACATCATCGCGTGTTTTGATCGCAGTGGTCGCCAGCATGGTGAGAATGTCACCTTTGATGAGACCAGCCTCCTTCGCACCGGTTTTATCTGGAACGTCTTCTACAAGAAGTCCTTTGGGATGATCTTTGATTTGCACGCCGAGAACAGCTCCACCTTCGGGCGGGATTTCGCGACTTTTGGCGCTAACAATGCCGAGCATCGGGCGGCGATGAAAGCGAGTCGAAACACCATTGGATACAACCCAAGTGCCAATATCGACTTGGCTATTCTCCGCAAAAGAAATGGGGGTCAAATTCGTGGCATCCACTTTGACCAGAGCCACATCCCAAGCCGCATCTTCGGCAAGGACGGCTGTAATGGGATACGATCGACGATCGATACGCAGGGAAAGGTCTTTCTTGTCTTTGATTTCCGTAGCTTTCGTGAGGATGTGACCGTCGGCTGATATCACGATGCCGTAGCAAACTTCCTCATTGCGCCCGTAGAAGATAGATGCGGTGGACGTTTTCAGAACTTCTTTTGCAGCTTCGACGAGACCATGCATCTGATCGCCATTGGTACGAAACTCGCTATCGAGCGTCATCTGGGCAGAAACAGGAGCGAAAGAAGAAAT
This sequence comes from Verrucomicrobiaceae bacterium, assembly GCA_027487435.1. GTDB lineage: Bacteria > Verrucomicrobiota > Verrucomicrobiia > Verrucomicrobiales > Akkermansiaceae > UBA956. The sequence continues at coordinate 20,344 of JAIYDP010000328.1, forward strand.
GGAGGCAACCGTTGCGAGAAGAGCAAAGGCGAGAGGTGCACGAGTAGGAATCATCGTTCAGCAAGTTTGAGTTCGAGGGTGATTTCCTCTGCACCGCGCAGGAGGATGATCGTGATTTTGTCATCGGCGCTTTTTTCTGCGAGCAATGACTGAAAATGTTTTTTGTCCTTGATTTCTTCGCCATCGAATTTGAGGAGAATATCGCCAATTGCCATGCCGAAGGACTCAGCAGGCGTCTCCCTGCCCACCTTGGTGACCACCAATTTGCCATCTTGGTCTTCGGTTCCGCAACCGAGAAATCCAGTGCCTTTTTTGGGTTTCTTGGCAAAGGGACCTTCGCCGAGGAACTCGCTTTTTTCCATTTGTTCCCAAGATGAGAGAAAGGCACTGATGGGCACATGAAGATTTTCTGAAAGTGTCGCTCCAACGCGCGAATGAATGCCGATGAGACGCCCGTGCATATCAAAGAGTGGCCCGCCAGAGTCCCCGCCGATGAGCGTACAATCACTTTGAACGGAAGTTTCCTTGATACCGACCAACCTACCGAGGCGCACGCCAATCCCGCGCTCTTTGTCATAGCCTCCCGAGTGGCCGAGAGAAAAAACCCAATCGCCGAGTTTGGTTTCGCCTACTTTATCGACATCCACAAAGGGATATTCGCCTTTTTCCACAATGCGAGCCATGGCAGCATCTGTGTCCGAGCAAAGCCCAAGAGAAACGCATTTGACGCGACGGCCATCTTCAAAAATCACGGTGCCTTCTTTGCCAACGCCACTTGTGACGTGCGCCGCAGTAAGGATCAAACCATCGGAGGAAATAATGACACCACTGCCAGAGCCGGGCCCGATTTCGAGACAGATCGTTGCCTTTCGAGCTTGGGTAAGGGAACTTTGCAACGCACTCTGGATCGCTTTCATATCTTCTACCCCCGCGGGGATTTTTTTATCATTGAAGGAATAGCGCTGCTGGTCTGCTGCATGAATCGCAAAAACCGCGAAAAACATGAAAAAACAAAGATGTTTCATAATTTGTATGAGGAAGAGTAACGAAGATCGCGGATTTGGCAAGGCACGATTTCTCAGAATAGACGAGCGGGAATGAAATGGATGGGCGTGAGAGGCGGTAGTTGACGCAGAACATCGAGGTCATCGCGATGGATCAGGGCGATTTTCGGATAGCCGCCGATGGTTGGTCCATCGTTTAGAAGGATGATGGGACTTCCAGAAGGTGGCACCTGAATGGAACCAAGAATGATTGGCTCGCTGGGCATCGAAGCCAGTGGAGGATGCACGATGGGACCATCGAGGCGGAATCCTGCGCGGCTGCTATTGAGAGAAATCTTCCAGATCGACTGGAAAAATGTCTTTATCGATGACTCGTCGAATTGCTCATATTGCGGTCCTCGCCAGCAACGGAGGGCGATGGGAGAATGCGTCGGTAGGATAGAAGGAATTTCCGCAGGCGGAGTGATGCGACCTCCGACATAGTCCGGTAGCGACCACGGGAGATCACTTTGCGCGTGGAGCAAGTCGCCCGCCTGGCATTTGCGCCCCATCTTTGCTTGCGGCCAGACGGATCTGCTACCAAGAAAAACGTCACCTTGCCAACCGTGACAGGTGGCAAGATAGGTCCAGATTGCCGATGGGCTGGCATGGATGCGAAGTTCTTGCCCAGGCTCCCAGCGGATGGTGCGATGAAAGGAAACGGGAACACCATCAATGTCAGCATGTCCGGCACCGGTCATGGCGATCCATGTGGGGCGAAGGCAACATAGTTTTACACCGCCGCCAAAAATTTCGTAAACGGCAGCATCAGGGGGATTCTCAAGCAAGCGATTGGCCAGGTGCATGCTGCGTTGATCCATAGCTCCACAGGGAGGCACTCCATATTTTTTTGCATGAAGTCGACCAGCATCGTGCAGGCTCATGGAAACGCCTGCGGCAATCACTTTTGCAAGAGGATTTGTTAGCAAATCAGGCATCGATGTGGAATTGCACACGGTCACCAGGATGGAGAAGAAATGCTTGGTCTAACGATTTTTCTGGAGCAAATAAAGGGATGGCCGTGTGACCAATGATATTCCATCCGCCCGATGTTGCCAGAGGATAGATGGCCGTTTGCGAACCGCCAATGCCCACGGAGCCAGCTTCGATACGTAGTCGAGGAGAAGAAAGCCGCGGCGTGTGGAGAGCTTCCGCTAGACCGCCAAGGTAAGCGAATCCAGGGGCAAATCCTAGGGCGTGAACAAGGTAGGTAGCTTGGCTGTGGAGATGAATGACTTCTGCAACGGTGAGCTGCGCATGAAGCGCCACGCGATCAAGATCTGGTCCATCGTAGCGGGTAGGAATGACGATGAGATTTCCTTGCTGCTGCTGTTGCAAAGGTTTTGCATCGATGATTTCATGCGGAGGGTCGAGTGGAGCGTGTCCAGGAAGAAACTCTAACAAAATGGCGGTAGGCGAAAGTGTCCATTCCAAGAGATGCGCAGGAGGTGAATTTTCGAGACTTGCGACAATGGCGCGAGCGAGAAGCCAAGAGGCTTCATTGGCTTGTTGAGCAAAGTGCATCAGCCATGCATCCGGTCCGTAGCGTATGGCATGCTTGAAGTAGGTCATTCGTGGGGCGAGTCTTGGCGTGCGCGGTGGTAATCAGAAAAGATTTCTGCGAGCAAATGGCCGAGATTATCTTTTGATTGTCGAGGAAGTCGAATCGTCTCAAAAGGGTTGACGATGATGATTTCATTTTCTGAGGAATCAAAGCCGATACCCGATTGAGAAACATCGTTTGCGACAATCATGTCGCAGTTTTTTTTATGAAGCTTTGATTTGGCATATTCTTCCACGTTTTCCGTTTCCGCTGCGAAGCCAACTAAGGTGCCAGAAAAACCGAAGGTATGCCGAGCCGAACCGAGAATGTCTTTGGTTTTCGTAAGTTCTAGCGTGAGAGTGTCCGCCAATTTTTTGATTTTTTGCTTTTGTGGATCAGCTACCGTGTAATCGGCAACCGCTGCACAGAAAATGGCGATATCGCATGAAGCAATGGATTGCTCTACAGCCCGATACATTTCCTCAGCCGACTCCACAGGCATGAAGTCGGCGTGATCGGGAAGATCGATGGAAGTAGGCCCAGAAATGAGCAGGACTTGATCACCGCGACGAAGAAACGCCTTCGCAAGTGCGTAACCCATGCGTCCCGACGACCGGTTGGAGAGGAAGCGAACCGGATCGATGGCTTCCCGCGTAGGGCCAGCTGTGATGAGAATTTTCAAGATCCGAGAGGTGGAGAGCGACGTTGCGCGTCGCGCGTTACGGCTCTGCGGTTTTTTTCGTTGGGTCGGCGTCCGGAGCGGGTTGCTGCGTTTTTTCTGGCTCCTTTTTTTCAGGCTCTGTTGTCTGAGTGCCGCGTGCTTTGGCTATTTCCGCACGAAGTTCTTCGAGGAATTTGGTTCCCTCCTCGATGTCCTTCGCGGTGGCAACTGTAGCAATTTCGCCTAGCAAAGTTTTGGCTTCTTGTGAGCCCTCTTGAATGGCGAAGTTCGCCCACGCCCAACCATGAGGAATATTGCGGGAGGTACCCATGCCACTTACCAGCAGTCGAGCAACTGCTGCTGCAGCAGCAGAACTGCCACCCCGAGCGGCAGCTTCATAGAGTTTTCCAGCTTGGCCTAAGTTTTGACCAACGCCGTAACCTTTTTCGTAAAGAGTGGCAAGATTTGCCATAGCGGCAGGATTTCCAGATTGAGCGGAAAGCTGGAACCAACCAGCCGCAGCGGCAGGATCAGCTACACCCATGAGGCCTTGGAGGTAAAATAGTGCGATGTTGTTTTGAGCATCGGTTACGCCGCCTTTTGCTGCATTCAGAAGATAGGGATATGCCTTGATGTTGGTGGCAATTTTTTCTTCATCCTTGCGCTTATCGGGATCGGGAGCTTGGAGAAGCTTTGCCGCATAGCGATAATTGCCCACGGGATGCCCTGTAGCAGCGGCTTTTTCGAGGAATTCTGTGGCCTTAGCTTCGTTTTTTGTGATTCCTGCGGTGCCTTCTGAATAAATGTCAGAAGCGCGCAGTGCGCAATCGATTTGCTTTTGCTCTGCTCCTTTTTCGTAGTTCGAAAGAGCATTCTTGATATTTTTTGCGACATTTTCTTCAAAGTCACCAAGCGCGAGATAGGCATCAGCGATTTTTTCCGCGATTGCCTTGTCGAGAATTTCGCGACCAGCCTTTTCGTCACGGATGGACTCATCGCCATTCAGGAGGCGAGAGCCGACAGAAACCATGGAGCCCTTATCGCCGAATTCGATAGCTTTTTTGTAGAGTTCGAGCGCCTTTTTGGGATCTTTCTTGTCCTTGAAAGGCTCGGCACCGTCGTAGATTTGTGCTAATGCTGTCGTAGAAGCAATATCGCGAGCTTCGCTGGAAATATTCCACCATTTGATGGCTTGCTCGATGTCCTGCTTACCAGTGAAAAGGCCTTTCAAATGAGCTTCGCCAATGACTCTTCCGGCAAGGGCAGGATCTTTTTTTGCGGTTTCTTCTAAAAGCGTAAGAGCTTTGTCGCGCTCGGCTTGATCCTTGGAAGAAAGATAAATTTGAGCGAGACGGTAAGTGGCGTCCTTTTGCTTATTCGTGTCAGCTTTTTTGTAGTATTCGATGGCTTTTTCGCGAGATGTTTCGACTCCTCGTCCACTTTCGTACGCATATCCCATCAGGAACAAAGCATCGCCGTTGTCCTTTTCAGCCAGCGGTTTGGCGATTTCAATGGCTTTCACGAATCGCCCTTCATTAAAGGCAGTGAGAGCTTCTTTCATTGGACCACTAATCGTAGGTGCCATGGAAGGGAAAGCTGGAGCCGCTGGTGCGCTAGCAGGGGCTGCTGGCGTACTAGCAGGTGCTGCTGGTGTGCTTGGTGCCGACTCGGTAGTTTTGTCTTTCTTCTTATTCGTTCCCTGAGCGAACAGAAAAGGAGTGAGGGAGAGGAAGAAAAAAGTATTCGTAAAAGTACGGAATTTCATGGTGCGTATGTAGATTGCGCGAGCAAGTTGATTCGATTCGATCGTATTGACAAGAGTAAATCGAGAAATCACGTGGTGCCAGAAGAAGGCGTAGAAGGTTTCGATTCCGTTGGTTTTGCTGCTGGAGTCGAACTTTCGCTGTCTTTTTTGGCGGCCGATTGGTAAGCGGAGGAGCGATAGTCGGTTTGGTAAAAGCCGCCACCTTTGAAGATGATACCGCCACCGGTGCCGAGCAACCGTTTGACCGTTCCTGCATTGGGGCAAATGGACGGCGGGCATGTTTCGAACTTAGCATCCTTCATACTTTGAAAAATCTCAAAGCGTTTCCCGCAGGTTTGGCATTCGTAATCGTAATTCGGCATAGAGCAAACTGGCATAAAAGATTCAATCGTGCAAGCGGCGTGAGAGTTTCCATTCTTTTGCCAAAAATCCTCGCAAACATAACTCGGACTGTTGATTCACATGAATCGAGACCATTCCTGTATCGTTTTGTGAAAGAACATGGATTCCCTGCGATTCTAGCTGCTGGCTCCAAGCTACAGGCAAGCGCTCGCTTGAAGGAAAATCTGCATGAGAAGCAATGACCACGCGCGGTGGGTTAACCGGCCATGAATCGATGGGCCATGAGAACAATTCATGCCGGCCTAGCACAAGCACATCGATAGGGGGAGAAAACGTTGGCCAAAGATCACGCAAATCTGAAGGGGAAGCATCGTGAGCAAAAAGGATGGTAAATCCATGAAAGTCCAGCAGGTGAAGGCAGACACGGTCGTCAGCAATGAGTCGCTTGTCGCTACATCCAGGAGTGGGAATGAAACGGCATTTCACCTGGTCTGAGAGTGATAAAACGGTAGGTTGGGCAAGCAACAAAGGGACCTGGCGGGAGTTGGCGGCACTAACGAGACGACGAAAGCTAGCGGCTCGCGACTCTGCTACCGGAGAAATGATTTGCTGAACAGGTAACTTACTAAGCAAATTTTCGGCACTGCCGACGTGCCCCGCTTCTGCATGACTCAGAAGGAAACAATCTGGGCTACAACCGAAGTATGCGAGCGAGGCTATGAGCGTTTTCTTGTCGCGAATGCTTCCAGTATCCAGCAACAGATCGGCATTTTTTAATTGCAGCATGGTGGCTGCACCTCCTCGTGGGAGATCGAAAATCCGAATCGTATCGTGCGGCGGTTGATTGAAGGAATACTGTCGATGGGCACCAGGAATGTCTGCGCAAACTTCACTAATGCCGATGCAGATGCGAGCAACCAAACCATTGAGCCGATTGATGACCATGACCGCAGAAGGAAGAATCGGATTCAGTGTCACGGACAGCAACGCTAGCCCGAGAATCATGCCAACAAATGGTGTCATCAATAAGTTTGCAAGGACAGAGATCGGCGTGATCATGCCGAAGTGCAAAATACTTAAGGGCGCAGAGCCAAGGCATGCGGATGAAGAAGCGGCGAGCGACTGTGCCGTGCCTCGTTTGAAAGATACCCAGCGTTCTTGCCACGATGTATATAGCTCACGTGGAAGATAATCGTCCATGAGACTCCAACGCTGGATGCGATGATTGCACAATGATAAACCAATGGAAATGGCTGCAACAACGCCATAGGATAGCTGTACACCAGCTAGGAAAATGAGATGCGAATCCAAAAACAAGGCGAAGAGCATGACGATCGACAGCGCAGCAAGGAGGTTGGGTTTCCGCTGAAACCAAAAGGCGGCGAGAAAGACAGTCGCCATCCATGCTGCGCGTATCGCAGGAGGACTTGCGCCAGTAACATAAGCATAGAGGAAAATCGAAGGTATCAAAAGACCGATCGCATAGCGTCGCGGCACACGCAGAATGCGTAGCACCAGCCAAAGAATGATGGCGACAAGGTTGACATGCTGTCCACTTACAGAAAAAAGATGAAGCGTGCCACTCAAGCGAAAAGCACTAAGAATCTCGTCGTCTTGTCCTGGCTGCTCACCTATCACCATCGCAAGAATCACTTTCGCCTCATTGGACTCCGGCGCCAGGCCTGAGGTAATCGAATGCCGCAACTTCAACCGCATACCATCCAGCCATTGAAGCAGCTTGTGGGTTTGAGAAGGGTCTTCTACAACTTGCTGCAAGCGAATTGTCGCAACCACTCCGTTGCGCCGCAGCCAATTGGGATGATCGAATTCCCCTTCGTTGCGAGGTTTTCGCCACGGTTCGACAAAGCCTTTGCCATAGAGAGCGGTTCCCATGCTAGGGGCGGGATTTCGGCCTTGGACTTCGAATTTTTTCCCATCAACGAAGGCAAATGCCGACCAGGTTTGGGACGATTTTCGCGGTGGAGTCTGGATATGAAAAACACCCTCCACGCTACTTTTTTGCAACAAAGCTTCGTGAAGGTTTGACTCACGCACGACACGACGATGGTGCATGGTGGCGCAAAGGATCGCCAGCGCCACGAAGAACACAAAACGCCACCGAAATATCGAGGCGGCGAGAACGACGCTTACGATAAAGACGAAAGCCCCAGAAATCGACGGTACGTCTGCCCACCACACTGCGGAGAGGCAGCAGAGAGCTAAGACGACCAAACGATTGCGTTGCAGAACCAGGAAAGCAGCGCGCCATCGTTTAGCCCAAGCCCCATTCTTGGAGTTTGTTGCGGGCATTCGCGGAGTGACGAGTTTCAGGGAATTGCTCCATGACCTGCCTCATGATGGCTGCAGCAGTGTCCACATCTTGCATGTCATTTTTGTAGAGATCGGCTAACCGGAAGAGGAAAAAGGTAGCGTCGTTTTCTGGCCATACTTGGTTAGCAAGAGCCTCGCGAATGCTATCGATGGCAGCTTGCGGTTGCTGCAGCATTTCGCGCTGGATTTTGATGATTTCGATCCATGGCATACGATTTTCTGGATCTTTTTCTGCGGCGAGACGGTAGGCTTCGATGGCACCTTCGTAATCGCCTTGAGCGTTTTTGCTGCGGGCATCGGTCATCGGATCTTTCTCCACTTCTTCCCCGCTACCGAAGACCGTGTCTGTGGCGCGATGTGCGAGCATGGGCAAAATGTAAACAACGAAGATAATTCCGGCGTATCCTGCGGAAATAAAGGCCATAAAAATTCCCATAAACGTCGAAGAACTGTCGATTCCATCGGCAATCTTATTTGCTACCGCGATTGTCTCTTCGGCATCGGTTTGTTTATCACCGATATTGGTGGAAATTTTTTGCAAAACTTCGGCACGAATGCCTTTGGCTTCCTTGAGCATGTTAGGGATTTGATCGCTCATGAGATTGTCGCTACTGATCTCATTCGCTAGGGCTTTTGACTCAGCCACAAGCGACTTGTTGTAAGCCTGTTGTTTCCAACCAAAAACCAGAGCGACGATGGCGATGAGATGCAAAACGTATATCACAGAGAGAAAGCTACGAATTTTTTCGATCTCGCCAAGATAATTTCATGGAATATTTCAATAACTACGAATAGTATACATGCATGAAATACGTGCCCCTGCTCTTTGCCGCTGCCATTCCTGCTTTTGCAGAAGAACTGCTCTACCGGGATAATCCTATGCCAGACTTTGGACCAGGGTATCTGACATTCTATCTAGACAACGACTTATTCGCCAATACAGACAAAGATTATACGAATGGAGCGCGATTATCGTGGATCTCAGAAAATCGCGATTTGCACGAAATTGGTTTCATCCAGAGGGGGCTCCAGCCTCTCACCGGAGATGGCAATTCGCTGGGTTTCTTTCGTGCAATCACCGGATTTGATGATCTCGATGCGGTGCGTTACAACTTTGGGGTATCACTGACACAGTTGATGTTTACGCCAGAAGATTTTGCATCGGTGACTCAACCCCAAGGGCAACGACGATATGCAGGTTGGTCTGCTTTAGGATTTTCCCTGCATGCGAAAGATGACCAAATTTTGAACTCGGTAGAATTTATCGTAGGCGTTACTGGCAAACCTGCTCTTGCAGAAGAAGCTCAAAATTTCATTCACGATGCGCGAGGGTTCGATGAATTCCAAGGATGGGACAATCAAATCCCCACGGAAGTCACTGCAGATTTGAGTTTTTTGCAGAAACGACGACTGCATTTCACTGAAAGCGAAGGCCCACTGAGTATGGATGGAATCGGTGAGTGGGGGGCAAGGCTTGGTACGTTTCGCACGAACGCGATTTTAGGAGGCATGGTGCGCTTGGGCTTGTACTTGCCCGCAGATTTCAGTGATCCTCGGCTTTCGGAAACCGCCTATGCGCACAAGTATTTCACGGGGAGTGAGATAGAAAAAAGCAACTGGTCGCTCTTTTTACTTGGGGGCTTCCGCGGCTCTGCGGTGCTGCACGATGCTACGCTAGATGGGCCGCTATTTAGAAAATTTGAAACAGGAAACACGCGAGAACCATTCGTCGGAGAAGTCTATGCGGGTATAGGATTTCGCATCAAAGCTACAGAAGTGACCTATGCTCACACATGGCGCTCGCGTGAATACGATGAGCAAGAAAACGGAACAGGCTTTGGTACAATCAGTGTGAGGCTGGCATTTTAATCTTCTTGTGCGCGATTTTCTTCCGAAAAATTTGCCAGCTTTGGTCTTGGCACCGATGCAGCATGTCACGGATCTGCCGTTCATGCGAGTGATCGCGCGGCGCGGCGGCCCCGATTGGTTTGTCACCGAATTTATTCGGGTGCATGCGAATTCTCGCGCGGATCGCTACATCCTGCGTTCCATTACGGAAAACCAAACTGGCCGTCCAGTATTTGCACAAATCATTGGGTCCGATGCGGCGGAAATGTGCCGCATGGCGAGGGAGTTGCAGCGTTATGATGTGGCAGGAATCGACTTAAACCTCGGCTGCCCGAGTCCCACTGTTTGCGGCAAGAGTGCCGGAGGTGGTCTATTGCGCAACCCTCCTGCAGTCGATGAGATGGTCGGGGCATTAAGGGATGCGATTGCGGGGAAATTTACGGTAAAAACACGACTTGGATTTGCCGATGAAGCGGAGTTTGATTCGTTATTGCCTATTTTCCAAAAGCACGCCATCGATGGATTGACCATTCATGCCCGCACCGTAGTGGATCGCTATCAGACACCTGTAAGGCCTGTAGCGGTGCGACGCGCAGCGGAAGTGCTGCACTGTCCAGTGGTGGCCAATGGCAACGTCGTCAACGCTCAAGCGGGGTGGAATTTGTTAGCCAAAACGCAAGCTGCCGGTTTGATGATTGGACGTGGTGCGATTCGCAATCCATGGATTTTTGAGCAAATTCGTCATGTCGGCCAAGGTCTTGCGCCGAAAGCGCTGACAAGGCGCGATCTTTTGTCTTACATTTCAGAGTTGTATGAGGAAATTGCGAAAGAAACGCGAGATTTTGACGAGAAGCTTCATGTGCAAAGGATGAAAAAAACGATGCTATACATCGTGCAAGGACTAGGGGAAGAGACCGAGCAAGCCATGCGCAGAGTGGCAACGGAAGTGGATTTTTTTGCGATTTGCGAGTCCGCCTTGGATAATTCCTGTCCACTTACCGACGTCCCGCCAGAGCAATCCAAGCTGTTCTGTGGATTTCGTGATTTGTTAAACCCGAGATCTGAAGTAGAGCGCCAGATAGTCGCTGCAAAGCTTTGATGTGCAAGGCGTTTCATGGCCGCAGTGGGCTGCATCCAATGATGCTGCCCCAAGGTCTGAAATGCCTTGCGCGGCAAATGATGGCGGCGAATGGCGGCGTTATACTTCGGATTTCGGGTTAAAAGATGAAAAAAATAGCCCGCTCAGAGAGGGATCACTCTGAACGGGCAAAGGTGCCGTGATGTTCTCGTAGCTTCGCTTATGGCTGGGCGGGTACGTTAAGTTCAGAATCAACGGCAAGAAGGGTATTGGGAGGAAAATTCCAACCATTGAAGGTATTCAATTGAGTTGTGGTCAGTCCATGCTCTGAAGCAAAATCTGCAAGGGTCATTTCGCGAGTTGTTTTGATCATCTTCAACGAAACTTCTTTGCTTTGACTCGAGGTTTCTTGTGGAGCATTCGTTTCAGGAGCTGGAGCGTTCACCGTAGTTTCGCCTCCAGCAGTTGTGGTATCGGAAACCAGAGCCTTCCCTGATGCCGATGCTGCGCTAGAATCGATAACTGGATCTAAGATCGGCACGGGGGCAGGTTGCGTATAATCAGCGATGATCATCTGCGTCTTAGTCGTTGTCGTTTCCGATGGAGCATCAGATACGCGTGATCTCTGCGAGTTATGCTGGACTACAACCTCCTTCTTAGGTTGTGAACGCGGTAAGTTGGCAGCGATCTGTGTATCAGCAGGCTTAGCGACGGGGCGACCGCCGACGGCAATCGATTGGCCGATACGCAGAGCTGTGGGATTGATATTTGGATTCATCGCTTGCAGATCTGCAACGGCGATGCCGCGACTGCGAGCAATGCTGCTCAAGGTTTCACCTGCTGCGACGAAATGAGATCCAGTGGCTGCAACCTTAGTCCGAGCAACGCTAGCCGGAGTTGATGCTACCGCTCCTGGTGCATTTTTTGGGATCACCAAATTTTGACCGACACGCAGTGCTTCGACGCGCGCTTTGGGATTGGCAGCCTGCAACTCAGCAACACTCACTTTGTAGTGCAAGGCAATGCGATACATGTTTTCACCTGCCTTCACAACGTGAGAAGCCGATTGCACGTGAAAAACACCAAGAAGTGAAATCATGAATAGGATGGAGCGATTTTTCATGAAGAAACTTTTGCCATTTTGTTTAGGCATGTAAACAAAAAAATTTAAGATATCATGATTTTTTTGAAGAATCAATAATCGGCTTCTCCGTTTGTTTTTTTTGCGTCGTATTTTCTGGAGTTGGAAGTGGCTCTACGGATGCCGTATTTTCCGAAGCTGAAGCCTTAGTGACAATCTCGATCAAGGCACCATCGGGCGCATAAGTAAGAGAAGTTAAGCACAGTAGCTCGCCAGCTCGCAACCCTTCTCGCACGACAAAATCATCGGCATTGGACCAAACGGGTTCGATTTCGCGACGCTTCAGCTTGGGCGGAGATCCCTCGATCATCAACACGCGATTGATACCCCGGAGGGTATTACGAGGCAAAACGAACACGTCGTTGAGCACATTTCCGCAAATGCGAGCCCTCACAGGCTGGCCGATGCGCAAAGAAGCAAGAGTTTGGTCTGGAGAGGAATTTTGCTGTTTCAGGCGAAATGGATCATCGATGCGAGCGATCGCAAAAAGCTCACGAGTTGTGCTATCGAGTGTTCCCTCAGTGCGAATGATTTGGGCCTTCCATGTCGTCGAAGACTGAAGATCTAGAGCATCGGATAGCTGAACTGCGACGCTGGGGTCGCCCTCACGTGAAGGCAGAACAACGTGCGAGAGGTGCGCAGGAGAAATGGGCAATCGCACTTCCGCAAACTCGGTGGCAAAAACCAAACCAAGCGCGGTGTTTGGTCCTACGGATTGGCCGAGACCAATGTTGCGAGATTTAACGCGACCGGCAAAAGGCGCGCGAATTTTTGTGCGTTCGAGATTGCGGCGCGCTTGATCAACTTCTGCGTTGGCAGATTTTACCGCAGCTTCGGCCTCCTTGAGTTGCGGCACACGAAGGACGAGAGCCGAAGGCTCTTCCTCATAACCAATGTCTTCCCAGTTTAGCCTTGCCTGCTTGGCACGGGCTTGTTCTTGGCTCAATAGTGCTTCGGCACGAGCGAGACGAGCTTCCGATGAAGCCAAGGAGGCTAAAAAATCTGCGGGATCCAACTCGGCAAAGATCTGATCTTTTTCAAAAAAAGCACCATCCTCAAAGCAAGGATGAATGGCCACTACCATACCAGCCACCAATGGGGTCACGGTGGTTTCATAATGAGCGCGCACGATGCCTTGCGACTCGATCCAAATTTGGTAGTCACTCGGCTTTAAGTCCAATACTTCCGCTTTGATGGGAAGCTCTTTGGCGATGACCGGCTTAGGCTTCTCAACCGGACGCCCCAGCCATACCCAGGCGCCGACACCGCAGGCAAGAAGAAGGATAGGAAATACGATTCGAGTAAACATTTGCAGGCTGTCATACGCACATGCGCGTAGGAAAATAGCGTACTTCGCGAATTTTACCAATTTTTCATTTCCAGAGTGAAATTCCCTAAGGAACGCGCGGGAATTTTTTGAAATCTGGTTTACGCTTTTCCAAGAATGCCTGTTTGCCTTCTTTACCTTCTTCGCTCATATAATAGAGCAATGTCGCGTTGCCTGCGAGATCGAGCAACCCCATTTGCCCATCGCAATCCGCATTGAGAGCGGCTTTTAGACAACGCAAAGCGATGGGCGAGTGCTCAAGCATCTCACGGCACCATTTCAGGGTTTCTGTTTCGAGTTGATCAAGCGGCACCACAGTATTGACGAGACCCATTTCCAGTGCCTGCTGAGCATCGTATTGGCGACAGAGATACCAAATTTCACGTGCTTTTTTCTGCCCGACAATGCGGGAGAGATAACTGGAGCCTAGACCGCCATCAAAAGATCCCACCTTAGGTCCCGTCTGACCGAATCGGGCATTGTCAGCGGCAATCGTCAAATCGCAGACCACGTGAAGCACGTGCCCCCCTCCAATCGCATAGCCCGCCACCATCGCGACAACCGGCTTGGGCAGGGAGCGTATTTTTTTTTGCAAATCTAAAACATTCAACCGAGGAACACCGTCATCGCCGAGGTAACCTGCATGACCACGCACTTTTTGATCGCCACCGGAACAGAAGGCCAGAGGCCCCTCGCCACACAGAATGACAACCCCGACATCAGGATCTTGGTGCGCCAATTCGAAGGCTTGCAGCATCTCGCTTACGGTTTTCGGACGGAATGCGTTACGCACTTCAGGGCGATTGATGGTAATTTTGGCAATTTGCCCCGAGTCGGCAGTTTCGTATCGGATATCTTCAAAGGTAGCAGCAGTAGTCCACATGGCAGCGAAGGCTAGCATGAGCATGACAAAATGCGAATGCTTTTTCCTGCATCGGAAGAATCTCGTTGACCATCCTTAGCACCTCAAATTCCGCATACTCCACAACATGCACCATGCAGCTTGCGCGTCGCCTTTCATCGCCTGTGCTCCATCTTTTCTCTTCGCTGCCTGCACACTCTCTCCCGCCCTGTCTGATTTACGCTCCAAGGCTAACCCCATCATCTTCCTATACACCCGCGCAGCGCCGGACAGTGCTGCTAGGCGTTGATGTGCATGGCGGTTCATGGCAGCAGTGGGTAGCATCCAACGATGCTGGCAAAAGGTCGGAAATGCCTTGCGCAGCAAATGATGGTGGCGAATCGCAGAGTTATACTGCGGATTGCGGATTAATGTCGGAAGTGCCGATGCCCGGTGAATACCATGGCAATGCCGGCTGCATCTGCGGCAGCGATGACTTCTTCATCTCGCACGGAGCCACCGGGCTGAATGCACGCAGTCGCGCCTGCATCAATGGCGGTTTGTAAGCCGTCGGCAAAAGGAAACATGGCATCGGAGGCGATGACGCTGCCTTCTAAACTCAAGTTCGCTTCTTTGGCTTTCCAAACGGCGATACGTGACGAATCGATGCGGCTCATTTGTCCCGCGCCGATGCCGAGGGTGCGGTCGGCGTTCGCATAGACAATGGCGTTCGATTTCACATGCTTGACCACACGCCATGCAAAACGCATGGCACGGAGCTCTTCTTGGGTGGGGGGCCGCTTGGTGACTACCTTGGATTCCAGGTTTTCGAGTCCTAGAGCGGTGTGGTCTCTTTCCATGATCATAATGCCGCCGGGGCAGGAGCGGATGAGCGGTTCCGTTTTCGCTTTGAGGTAAGCCTCATTGAGTTTCATGAGCCTCAGGTTTTTCTTTTTCTGCAGCACAGCGCGAGCTTCGGACTCGTAGTCAGGAGCAATGATCACATCGGTGAAAATTTCTGAAATCACCCGCGCTAGAGCTTCGGTGATCGGGCGATTGCAAACGATTACGCCACCAAACGGGGCTTGGCGGTCGGTTTCGAAAGCTTTTTGCCATGCCTCGCGGAGATCTTCATCATCTTGGCCGACACCACAGGGGTTGGTGTGTTTGAGAATTCCTACGGTAGGGCGGCGGAAGTCGAGAATCAGGTCAGCTGCGGCTTCGATGTCAAGAATGTTGGTGTAAGAGAGTTCCTTGCCCTGAATTTGCGTGAAGCAAGAGGAAAAATCCCCGTAAACTGCTGCCTTCTGATGAGGATTATCACCGTAGCGGAGCTCTTGTTCCAGCGGCAGGCTGATGGTGAGATGCGTGCGGGTGCCGTTTTTGCATTTGCCGAGGTAGTTGCCGATGGCGGCATCATACTGTGAGGTGCGCAGGAAAACTTTTACCGCGAGCTCTTCGCGCAAGCTAAGAGTCGTGTTGCCTTGGTTTTCAGCCATTTCTTCAAGAATGCGGGGATAGTCCGAGGGATCGCAGACAACGGTAACTGCGGAATAATTTTTCGACGCAGAGCGCAGCATCGATGGGCCACCGATGTCGATATTTTCGATGGCATCTGCCAGAGTGACGTCATTGCGGGCAATGGTCTGCTCGAAGGGATAGAGATTGACGCATACCAGATCGATAGGAGGGATGTTATGCTCTTGAGCTTGATGTTGATGCTCTGCATCGTCGCGTTTCTGCAATAGCCCGCCATGTACTTTGGGATGCAATGTTTTGACGCGACCTTCGAAAAGCTCGGGAGCGCCTGTGTAGTCCGCTACATCGATGACGGGAAGTCCTGCCTCCCGTAGCGATTTGGCAGTGCCACCCGTGGATAAAAGTTCGACTCCGGCATTGTGCAAGCCGCGTGCGAAGTCAACGAGACCTGATTTATCAGATACGGAAAGGAGAGCGCGATGGATGGCCATAGTTGTTTGTTGCCGGTCGTCGGCAGGCAGGGACGTAGCGGAGGAAAAGAGCCGGGGCAAGGCTTTTTTCTGGAGCTTTGCACCGTTGATAGGGTATGCCGATCAAAGCTCGGGCTTGGCCGTTTTGGTAAATATTCTGCTTTCTTCTCGCATAAAAGGCTTTCGAGCATCTACGTTTCGTGCGTGCCCACCCATGGGACATTTGCGGAACAATTGATTGAAAGCCTTTCCGAGACAATACCATCGTATGGTGCGAAAAAGGCAGGGGAGACTGCGGTCATTCGCCACGCACATCAGGCCGGACATGCGTTTTTGTTGGCTGCTTTTTGTCAGCGATTCTCTGGCAAAACCATCTGGATCATCTACGACCAGATTCGTCTCGCAGAACGCCTCAGCGCTGAGCTTTTGACGTGGAAATGCTCCGCCGTATCTTTGCCAGACATCGCTACTGATGCCGACGGAACCTCCATCGCGGAACCTGAAGCGGAAGCCGAACGCATGGCGATTTTTGATGCCATCGCCAGCGGCAAATCTCGCACCGTGCTCTGTCACGAATCGACCCTCGAAGCTCGTGTACCTGCGAAAAACGAGATCGACAGCGGCCGCATCTCCCTGCGCTCCGGCTCCACCATCGATCCCAGCGAACTCAGTGCCCAACTCATCGCCGCAGGAATCGAGCGACATCCCATGGTGCATTCGCGGGGGCAATTCTGCCAGCGAGGCGGAATCATCGATCTCTACCCATGGCACGCGGCTCATCCCGTGAGAATCGAGTTTTTTGACCAAGAAATCGAATCCATCCGCGAGTTTGATGCCGATTCTCAGCTCTCCATCCGCAAAATCGAACACGTCAACATCCTGCTCAACGAGCCAGAAAAAAACTCCTTCCTCCGCGATTGGATCGCGCCCCATCACATCGTCATTCACATTGGCGAAAACGAGTTGCCCCAACTCCATGCCACCGTGCAGATCAGCCCCGATGTCACCGACATCACCGGCATCACAGATGATGAAATACCTCACCATTTCTCCCTACCCATCTACGCCCAGCCCCTCGGCGGCTTCGAGGCGGGTGACTTCATCCTCCAAGAAAACAAACGCCAGCAGTTTTTCCAACAACTCGACGAATGGCGCACCGCCTCATGGAAAATCGCCATCGTTTTCGCCAACAAAGGCGAAGAGACCCGCTTCCGCGAACTCGTCGATGACTCCTGCGACATCCACCCGCTGCGCGGAGAGCTTCACGCAGGCTTCACCATCCCATCCCTTCGCATCGCCATTCTCTCCTCCGCAGAACTCTTTGGCCGCTACCGCACCGCCAATACCGTCCGCAAATCCCTGCTCGATCGCCATCACACCGCCCACCAAAGCCTCGAAGAAATCCACCTCGCCGACCTCGTCGTCCACGCCGAATACGGCATCGGACGCTTCCGCGGCATCCAGCCCACCGACGATGGCCTCTCCGAGGAAATCCTCATCGAATACCTCGACGGCTCCCTGCTTTCCGTCCCCATCGATCAAGCGCACCTCGTCGCCAAATACATCGGCATGGGCGGAAAAACACCCGAACTCACCAAACTCGGCGGCAATTCCTGGAAAAATACCCGCAAAACCGCAGAAAAATCCATCCTCGACTACGCCGCGCAAATCCTCAGCGTGCAAGCCGAGCGCCAAGCGAAAACCGGATACTCCCACCCGCCCGATACCAAATGGATGTGGGAATTTGAAAACTCCTTCCATTTCACCGAAACCATCGACCAGAAACGTGCCATCGAGGAAACCAAGCGCGATATGGAACGCCCCGAGCCCATGGATCGCCTCATCTGCGGCGACGTCGGCTTCGGCAAGACCGAGGTAGCCATCCGCGCCGCGTTCAAATGCGTCACCGGCGGCAAACAAGTCGCCATCCTCTGCCCCACCACCGTGCTCGCCGAGCAACACTGCCGCACCTTCCGCGAACGCATGAGCGACTACCCCATCCGCGTCGATCTCCTCAACCGCTTCCGCACCCCAGCCGAAATCCGCGAAACCATCGCTGGCGTCGCGAACGGCTCCGTCGATATCGTCATCGGCACCCACCGCCTGCTCTCCGGCGATGTCTCCTACCACAACCTCGGCCTCGTCGTCATCGATGAAGAGCAGCGCTTCGGCGTCAAACACAAAGAAAAATTCAAGGAAATCTTCCGCCACATCGACATCCTCACCCTCTCCGCCACCCCCATCCCCCGCACCCTCTACATGGCGCTCATGGGCACCCGCGACATGTCCACCATCGATACCCCACCCCCCAACCGCATCCCCGTGCAAACCACCATCGCCGGCTACGACGAGCGCGTCATCCGCGATGCCATCCGCCGCGAAATGCGCCGTGGTGGCCAAGTCTTCTTCCTCCACAACCGCGTCAAAACCATCGAAAACATGCGCGGGAAAATCCAAGCCCTCGTCCCCGAAGCCCGCATCCTCGTCGGCCACGGCCAAATGGAACAAGACGAACTCGAAGCCGTGATGAAACAATTTGTCCACCACGAAGCCGACGTCCTCCTCGCCACCACCATCATCGAAACCGGCATCGATATCCCCAACGCCAACACCATCCTCATCGACCGCGCCGACCGCTTTGGCCTCGCCGATCTCTACCAACTGCGCGGCCGCGTAGGCCGCGCCGGCGAGCAAGCCTACGCCATCCTCCTGCTCCCGCGCGACATGATGGCCCAAGGCGATGCCCGCAAACGCATCCAAGCCATCAAACAATACACCGCCCTCGGATCCGGCTTCAAGATCGCCATGCGCGACCTAGAAATCCGCGGTGCTGGCAACCTCCTCGGCACCAAACAAAGCGGCCACATCGCCGCCGTCGGCTTCGACCTCTACTGCAAACTGCTCCGCCAATCCATCGATCGCCTACGCGGTCGCCCCACTTCCTTACGCAGCGAATGCAGCCTCCGCCTCGATTTCATCACCAGTCACGGCACCGAAGAAACGCCATCGCGCTCCGCAAAAGAAGCCAAGGACCAAGTCGCGCCCGCCCGCATCCCGCACGATTTCCTGCCCGACACCAAACTCCGCGTCAACGCCTGGCGCGAGCTAGCCGAGTGCCTCACCGAAAAAGATCTCACTACGCTACAAAGTGCCTGGACAGACCGCTTCGGCAAATTGCCCCGCGAAATGCAACGCCTCTTCGATCTCAGCAAAATGAAAATCCTCGCCGCCGCGAAAAAAATCACCCACATCGAAGTCGCCGAGCAAAAAGTCACCCTCACCCGCAACGGCACCGCCATCACCATCGACCACCGCCTACCCCGCCTCAAGTCCACCGCCCCCGACGCCAAACTCACCGAGTTGCTCGCCATGCTCCACAGTCTCTGAGCAACATCCCCCAAAACCCCTCGCGTCATAAAGTTTTGTGATAGGAAGACAGTGCTTCCAGCCTGTCTCGGCAAACGGGCGTCCCGCCTGTTTCCTTCGTTATAGATGTTTCTCCCCACAAAACCCCATCTTTTCTGCTAGTTAAAAACCACAAAACTTGATGCGCGGCACTATATTGGGTGATGTTACCCACGGTTTCTCCGTGCTGGTATGAGTCGGCCCTTTGGGGGAAGGCAAGCGATGGATCATTCCATCCTTAAACGCTCACCCGGACGCCCAAAATTCATTGAAATCGAGACCCACCAGTCACCCGGACGCCTAAATTTCATTGAAATCGAAACTCACCAGTCACTCGGACGCCTAAAATTCATGGAAATCGAGACTCACCAGTCACCCGGACGCATGAAATTCATTGAAATCGAGACTCACCAGTCACCCGGATGCATCAAATTGATGCAAATTCAATCC
>JAIYDP010000431.1 GCA_027487435.1 Verrucomicrobiaceae bacterium
CCCCCCCCCCCCCCAACCCGTCACCCCGCCCCCATCTGCCGGTCCAAGACAATCGACTGCTCCAAAAATCACCCCCCCCCCCTCCTCCGCGATGAAGCCCACTCCCTCAGCGGACGCAACCAGCGCAAGGGGGGGGGGTGCGCCGCATGACCTCCCCCTCGACATAACGCGCTTTGAGGATATTTTTAGCGGCCTGGTGGGGCGGGAGGATGTGCGGCGCGACTTCCTGCGGCTGTGCGAGGGGTACGTCGGACACTTAAAGGCCCTCCGGCCCTACGAGCACCGCGAGGGGGGGGGTGTGGAGGGGAAGAAGCTTTTCAAAGTCGTTTATACAACGCGCATGGAGGTGTACGACATCGTCGCGGACGCATTCGACGCGCTCTCGGCGGCGGAGGAAGCGGAGGGGGGGGGGTGGGAGGAGCTGCCGGAGGAGCTGCCGGCGCCGGAGGCGTGGGGGATTTTGTGGACGTGGTCGCGGCCTAAGTTGGAGTGGGGGGACATGCTGACGTGGCAGCTTGTCAACCACTTCCCCAACGCGAAGGAGATCACGCGAAAGGACAACCTCAAGCGCTCTATAAATAGATTCCGAAACGTCCCGGGCCGCATTGGCGAGGCATTTGACATCATCCCCCCCACGTACAACCTCCCCGGCGAGTACGTCGCGTTCGTGACGGAATTCCAGCGCCGCGCCGAGGCGGTTGGCGCGGACCGCAACTTTTGGATCGTCAAGCCCGCGGGGTTGAGCCGGGGGAGGGGCATTCGGGTGCTGAATGACCTGTCTGGCGTGTCGTACAGCGAGGCGACGGTGGTGCAGAGGTACCTCGAGCGGCCGATGCTTTTGGACGGCTACAAGTTCGACCTCAGGCTCTACGTCCTCGTCACCTCGTTCGCGCCGCTGGAGGCGTTCATCTACCGCGACGGCTTCGGCAGGCTGTCGACGGAGCCGTACTCGACGGACCCTGCGCGGATAGCGAACAAATTCATCCATTTGACAAACAGCTCGATCAACAAGTTCAACACGTCCGCGTCAAACGCGTCCATTTCGGGCGGGTCGAAAGTCCTCTGGTCGTACGTCAGAACAAAAATAGGCGAGATGGGGTTCAATTCGGACGCGATCTGGCGCAGCATCGTCGAGCTGGTCCTTAAGTCCCTCTTTTGCGCGCAGGAGGCGATCCCCCCGTGCCGAAACGCCTTTGAGCTCTTCGGCTACGACGTCCTCATCGACGCCGCGGGGCGGCCGTGGCTGATCGAGATCAACTCAAGTCCGTCGCTGGCAAGGGAGAATCGGCTGGACGAAGCTGTGAAGGACGCGCTTGTGCGCGACACGATCGTACTGGTGGACCCACCGCCCGTTAATCGAGACGCGCTGTACCAGATTTTGTCGCGGCGGCTGGTGGACAAACCCAAGGGGAAGTGGCGGGTGAACGACGACTTGAGCGCTGATTTGAGGGAGATATTTGGGGGGTGGCGAAAGAGGCGTCATGGGGAGATGCCTCCTCGCATGGGGGGGTACGAAATGATCGCACCAAGTGCTGCGTGGGATGCTGTCTGCGGAATTGTCAAGAAATCCAAGAAGAAGCCTTCGTGAAGCAGCCAGTCAGAAGTACAAGTCATTCGTACAAGGGCCTACGCGTGGCAATGCGTGCGTCCATCATCAATCTTTTTACTGAGTTCCAATAAACGGATTGACTGAAAACACACTCGCCAAGTAAAATTAATGCACTAGGATTTTCATTATATCGGCGGCTCACATGAAACCTTCACCGCCATAGAGACTGCAGAGTAAGCCCCAATACAAGTGAGGGTTCCACTTCCCCTCGCCACTCGCCATGAGTGCGGCCTTCAGGCCGTACATGTCCACGTTGTTCGGGGCCTT
The DNA here is from genome assembly GCA_027487435.1 of Verrucomicrobiaceae bacterium. Classification (GTDB taxonomy): domain Bacteria; phylum Verrucomicrobiota; class Verrucomicrobiia; order Verrucomicrobiales; family Akkermansiaceae; genus UBA956. Next base: position 1,877 of record JAIYDP010000431.1, read on the forward strand.
GCCGGTGGGTGCAAATGCCATCGACCCGTCCGTATCTTCCTGGATTTCAATCAAAAACGAGCGAGAGTCCCCTGCAGCGAGGGTCATGGAGCGTTGGCTCTGCGGCTCCCCTACATGCCGTGAGATAACAAGTAAATGATACGGGATAATGAGCAGACAGGTGCGGCACTCACTCAAATACTCCAGCGTGACGGACACGGGCTCGACAATCGGAATCGCCATGCTGCCCTGCGCTGATGGGTACGCATCCTGCCCACGTCAACAATTGCAGGGGGGGGGGGAGGTTGACCAAAGCGACAAGGACGGTGTTCGTCGACTTCTGCCCAATCTTGACGGTCAGTGCAAGAGTGCGCGTCGTGAGGTTTTTGATTTGAAGCGCGCGCTCAGGAACGGCGTGTGATGACGACAAAGGGGTGGACGTGACGCCGGACCGCACGCTGCGGGTGGAGCTCGTCGCAGACGCCGGGTTGGGGGCGCGTACGACGGGTGCGACGATGAACTCTCTGGTTGCGCCGCGAAGGACTTTGAAGACGACGGTTGACCCTTCGGGCCCGAGGATAGATTGAGTGATGTCGGGGCCCTTAAGTCCCAGCACATTCTTGCCGTCCACTTCCGCAATCACATCCCCAACCGCAAGCGCACCCGACCGCTCAGCAGCGCCGCCCTGCACGAAGCGCGCCACGTACATGTGGCCGTCGGAGTTGCTCTGCATGGCGATTCCAACGCCGCAAAGCTGCTGCGATGACGAGGGGGTCCTCAACAGCGACGCTTCCGCCGCTCGGCGCTCTTCCTCAAGGCGCGTGCGAGCAAACTCTTCAGCCCGCCGCCGCTCCTCAGCCGCATGCGCTGCCTCCGCTTCACGCAGCTCCGCAGCGCGCTGTGCCTCTGCCGCACGCAAGGCTGCAGCTGCTCGCAGCTCCTCCGCCGCACGAGCGCGCTCCTCCTCCGCCGCCGCCGCCGCACGTGCGCGCTCAGCCTCCGCAGCAGCGCGCTGCCGCTCCTCTTCAGCCGCACGTTCAGTCGCAAGGCGAGCCTTTTCCAATCGCGCAGCTTCTTCAGCCTGCAAACGAGAGGCTTCCGCACGGACAGCCTCGGCGCGGGCAGCCTCGGCGCGGGCAGCCTCGGCGCGGGCAGCCTCGGCGCGGGCAGCCTCGGCGCGAGCAGCCTCATCCGCAGCAAGCTTGGCAGCCGCAGCCGCAGCCGCGTTCGCCGCAGCCTCAGCGGTCAAACGGTCTGCCTCCACCTTCGCAGCCGCATCCGCTTTTGCGGTAGCGTCCGCAGCAGCGGCCTCCTTCGCACGCTTGTCGGCAGCCGCTTTATCGGGGTTGTACATGCCCTCGATGACATCGGCGTACTTGGCGCTGACGAGCTTCCGGCTCAACTTTCCATTGACAAGGAAATCTGGAATAACGGATAAGTCCGTTGGAATGATGACGAACTTGCGAACATAATGCGACTGAGCCGTGCACTCCTTGTTGGCCTTCATGATGCCGTCAATCAAATATTGTCGAAACCGTGAGCAGTCCTTGGCCTCCTTGGCAGTCGTTGCAGGCGAGCCGTACTGAGCCCCCGCGCTGAGCGCCTCAGGGTCGAGGGGCTCCGACGTCATGTTGGGCCCGCGCGGGAGGGTCTTGAGAGTTAGCAGGCAAGCCAAATATTCGCGGCCCTCGCCAACGAGGATGACGTCCTTCACTGCCTTGAGTTTGTTCTTCAGGATCACCTCGACAGGCTCTGTGTTGACAGTGATGATCGAGCCATCGTTTTTCTTCAAGTTGATAATCGCGTCAGGGTCACCTGCTATCGCAGATGCAGCAGGCGCAGGTGCCGGTGAAGGCGCCGCGATAACTTGAGGCGCTTGAAGGGGCTGCGGCGCGGGGGTCAACGTCGGGGCTGGGACGGGGGCCGGTGTAGGGACGGGCGCAGTTGCAGGGGCCGGGGCAGGAGCAGGCGTTCGCGTGGCCGTTGAAGGCTTGGAAGGATCTGCCTCGCCATAGAGATTTTCAATAGCTTTTGAGTATTTGGAGGCGATGAATGCGCGCTTGAGCTTGAGTGTAGGCGTCAGCTCACCTCCCTCCATGGAGAAGTCTTCAGGCAAAATAGCAAACTTCTTGACGGTCTGCGCCTGCGACGTTGCGCGCTGGTTAGCGCGCTTGATGCCGTCGTTCAGAATGGAGTGGACCTTAGGGTTGCGGATGGCTTCCTTCACAGTGGAGCAAGACACGTCGTTCTTCCGAAGGAAATCTGCAGCCTCAGGACTGAGACGATCAGTGCCCGGGTCAGCTTTTAAAGTAAGAAGGCATGTCAAGAATTTGCGGCGGTCCCCAATGACGACGCACTGCGATACAAGCGCAAGCTCGTCTTTGATGACGGCCTCAATCAGAACAGGGGCAATATTTTCACCCCCCGCTGTGATGATGAGCTCTTTGATGCGGCCGGTGATAGTGAGAAAGCCGTTGTCGATTCGACCAATATCTCCGGAATGCAGCCAACCCTCGTCGTCAATTGTTGACGCAGTCGCCTCGGGGTTCTTCATGTACCCCATGAACACGTGACGTCCTCGGAAACATATCTCTCCGTTGCGTGGGTCGATTTTGATTTCAGCGCCAGGCATGACAGGGCCGCAAGTTCCCGTGATGTGCTTGCCCGGGAGAGACACGGTTTGCGGTCCTGATGATTCGCTCATACCATAAATCTCGAACACAGGGATGTTGACCGACAGAAGGAAGTCCAGCACCTCCTTGCCAATGGGTGCCGCCGCAGTGGCCTAGCGCAGAGTCAAACAAGATCGAGCAAAGAATACGCAGTATCGGCATCTGTCGAGGCCAAGGGCAACGCGGATGTCATTGAAAACCATCCGTCGAGCAGTGCCAAAACCTCTCGGCTTGCTCTGGCCCTTTTGAACGGCCACGTTGCCGCTGACGCCCTTGCCACGCGCCCAGTCGAGGATCTTCTTCTTCATGCCGGACGTAAGTTGAAACCTCGCTTGCATCTTCTCAACAAACTTCTCCCACTGAAAAATCAAAACGCGTATCTCTTGTGTTCTTACAACTCGGGGAACGCCAAGGAAGATCGTCGGTCGAACCTCCAACAGAGTGACGGGCAATGAACCTCTCAACGCGTCGGGCTGCGCGAAGTAAACCTGCGCACCACAAGCCATAGGGCCGTGCATGTCCACGAGCTGCGCTGCGATGTGGCTGAGCGGTAGGTACGATATAATCTCGTCCTCTGCTGTGATGGAGAGCAAGCGACAGATGTTTGCAGCCGTCCACGTGACGTTGTCATGGCTGATCATGACAGCTTTGGGAGGACCTGTTGTCCCCGAGGTGTAAATGAGAGTGCAACAATGGCCAGGCTTCTGTTGTGATATGCGCTCCTCCAGGATAGCTGGCTGCACTTTCTCCCCTACGGCTATCAGACAATAAACTAAATAGTCCACCAAGGCGAAGAAACTCGCGCCATTCGTATACCCCTTGGAACGTGCCGACGGGGCCGAGGACGGAAGTCCCACGCTTGACGCCAAACTTATCGAGCTCAGACGTCGGCAAGGGTCCGGACCACTGCACGATTGCTAGAAGAGAAGGGAGGTTCTTCATTATGGGGAGGTACTTGGAGAGTTGAGTAGCATTATCAACAAAGATAACAGCGGCCTCGCTATGCTGAGCTTGATAGAGACAAGACTCGGTTTGATTGGTCGTGTAGACGCCAGCAGCAATGCCACCTGCGAAGATTGTTGCGACGTCGGCAACAAACCACTCAGCAGAGTTAAAACCCATGATGTTGGTGCATTGGAAGCGCTGAAGACCGACAGAGATCAAGGCGCGGGCGCAAGTTTCGACTTCCTTCAGATAAACCGACCACGACATCGTCATCCAGTGTTGTCCGTCCACGTGTTTCCAAGATAAAGCGTGCTAAGGAGTCAAACTCAACGAAATGTCGTAAGTACTCCTTCAGGGTGCTTGGCCGCTGTATTGCGCATCACTCGGGGCACAATCGTGGCCAACTCCGACCCGATTCCGCTGGGGGTTCCACGACGCGAGAGCTCGTCGCGCGGATCGCACGTCCACAAAGACGTACGCATGGGTAGGGTAGAGGAAGCTGCTGTGCTTGCAAGAGGCTGAGACACTGAGGGGGGCGTCATCGCAGCAGGCTTCACTGCAGGGGCCACGACCGCAGGAGCCGCCACAGAAGGTTGACTAGCGTCTTGCACAGGAAGCAAAGGCACTGGCCTGACACCTTGGGTGACCACATGCTGTTGAGCAGCAACAGGCTGAGAAGCCGCAATGGGTTGTGCCAAGTGGGGCTGAGGCAGCTGCACCATCGGGACTGGAGGAACTTGCAAAGGCATAGGCGGCACTGACGGGCTCCCATTAAGAAGGCTCACAGGCGGAGCACTCACGGAAGCAGATGGAGCCGCTGGAGTAAGAAGAGGGGAAGCTTGCTTCGTTATGGGCGCAGTGTCGATCTTTGTAGGAGAAATCGGCACAATGTTGGACGACATGGAGTCATTCTTCACACCAACAGACGGAGGAGCAAGGGGGGAGGCCGAGTATCCAGCTGGACGGGCTCCCTGGGGAGAGGGGTGGCTGCTGGAGTGCTGCGCCAAGTATTGTGTTTCAATGGAATTTAATGACGCCGAGTTCTGCTTGATTTGTTGGCTGTCGGCACCCATGTTAGATGTAAATATCTCTCCAAAGACAGAACTCATAGTTTTGGTGTCCGCAGTAGCTGCAGGTTTTGAATTTGAACCTGTCAAAGCTGTTCGCTGATGCGAAGACCGCTCCGCGCTCCAGTGCAACGCTTCATTGCACTGAGAAAGATGAGAACCATGAAAGGACATGATAGAACCTCGTCACAGAAGCGCTGATCGCATTCCTTGCAATGAGTGGAAGCCGCAGTCTCGTCACACAATTCACAATTGCCCTCCATGTCAACTTGTGGTTCTCGAAGAGCCACGTCAATTTTAGTAAAAAGCTCAATAGTTGTAATATTTGATTGTTACCAATTTGCGGGTGCCAAACGACAACACACGTGTTGCCCCAGCAGTGATGACAAAGAGACCTACACGTGACGAGGATGTGTTGTTTTTACACGAGCTACCACTACAGCCAGGCAAGAGGCTAAAATAAGCAAGCAAGGAATCATTTGTCGCCTTTGTCGGCGTCAAGTCTCTCTCTTAGCCTCTTCGCATCATCAGGCGAAAAGAACTGTGCCAGAGTCAGAAGAAGCTCGTCAGATGCAATGCACTCCAGAAATGTTTGCCCGAGAGGCATTTTGTGGAGAAAACAGAGAATTCCCTTCTTTTGAAGCTGCCAGCAACATTTGTGCCCTCGCGACCTTAAGAATCACATGCATTGAATTGAAAGGTGTCTTCAGACCTCAAAATCGGCTCTCTCTTTGTCGAATCTTGCCATTTCGCGGAGGAGGTCCTGCCAAATTACTCGTCACAGCGCTTGCAAACATTTCGATCCCGCTCGAGCTGCTCCTTCCCGCGTGTTAGCCTGCGCCATTAAATTTAGATCAGACCCCCCCCTCAACCGCATCGCTTCCTCCTCCATCTGGTCCTTCTCGCCCTCAAGACTGCTCAGCGTCAAAAACTTCCAAATCACCCTAACCGTGACCGCGAATCCAAAAATGAGAGCATTTGAGCGTCAGGCCTGTCATCGTCGACGTAAATCCTCAGCAACCTCTCCTGGTGTGCGAATTGCTCCTCCAACTCCCCCATCCTTTCCTCCAGTCTCCGCTTCTCTTCCTCCAACTCTTCAATTTTGGACGAGTCGACCCTCTTGGCCGTCAGCTCCTGTCGCATTTAGCCGCGTAACGACTTGACAACTCTGATGCGGTCCTGTGCAATGTGCAGCCGGTGCTTGATATCCGCGTTGAGCGCTGTTCTCGTTAGACATCAACCCCGTCCAGCGACCTGTGGCGGCGGCTCCCGACGCAAGCGGCTGCTGCGTCTGTCGGACGTCGACTCCTCCCTGCGACTCTGAGCCGAGCGGGAGGTGGGGCAACGTCTGGGCCCAACATGAAGGAAAATGACTTGTTCAACTCCGCTAGGATCGTCTGCAGCAGGTGCCTCGCTGTGTCGTTCTCCGCCTCTGCGTCAGGGGAGGGGGCGCAGAGCAAACCATCAACTCCTGCACTTGCGCCTCGTAAGCACCCAGCGCTTTTTGAAGCAACTCCTCCTCCTGCAGCAGTCAGCCTCTCCGCAGCGCAACCCTGACCCTCTTCGCACCCGCCGTCGTCTTCCAGCTGCCGCGCACGCCGTCCCTCTGCAGCGTCCTTGAGATCTCCATCCCAACCTTCGCCGTGCGGTCTCTGCTGTCCAGCGCCGTCTGCGCCATCAGCGCGACCAAACGGCGTCCTGACGCGAAGATGAGTCTGCATCTTGTCGCGTTCCTGTTCGAGCTTTTTGATGTTGTGCTGCGTCATCACCCCTCCCGCATTCAAATCCCCACTTGATACTGCGCGTCGCGTTGCACCAGCTGCGCATTCTGGCGCTCGACCTCGTTCTTCTCGTGGGCAATCCGATCGCGGTCTCTCTTCGCAGCCTCGTTATCGGATCTGCCGAGTTGATAAGCAAACGCACACCCTTGACTTTATTTTCGCTTCGAGTCGGGCGACGTCCTTCAAGGCGCTTTCGAGACGCTCTTGCTCCTTCTCAAGTCGCGTCTGCAGGCGCGACTTGTCGAAATCTAGCCTTCGCATTGAGACGATGGTGTCGTTCTTGTATGCAATGTCCTCCTGTTGAGTGAACATGCGAGCAGAAGGAACGACTTGGCGCTGTCTGAGAAGAAGGTACACAAGGTTTGCAACCTCGGCCGCATCGGCTGCCGAACGGTACTCTGCCCTCAAAGCTCGAGGAAGGCCTGGGGCCTCAACATGTCACTATGTGTTGGCTGACCTTTTTCTTGGAGAGCATCGTTCAACGGGCCAACGATGGAGTCGAGGTTTTCGGGATTTACATATACGCTGAGGGATGAGGCCAACCTTCCCAACATGCTACAATTCAGCTGGAGCAGAGAATGGATTGTCCTGATCGTAGATATCCTGAATTCTCAGTTGGCCGCAAAGTAGCCGTACTCGGGTGGAGTCGTCCATCGAAAGGGAATTTCACAATGGATCTCCTTTAAAAATCCTCTGATTCCACAAATAATATTTGTTAGCAATGTCAGCCTTGGCGCAACTGGGGCAAGGGGAGCAAAATCGGCTCGTCGATGTCTACAAGATCTCTCTGGAGGAACTCGACTCTATGCGCCAATCTCTCGAGGAGGAAATGCAGATTCTGACGTCCTCCTATCAGCAGCTGAGGGTACAAATTCACGTGAACGGACGTTGACTGTTTAGGTGGCTTCCAACCGATTCTTGGAGTCAAAGGCCGCGCTCGAGGCCATCAAGCCTGAGACTAAAGGTGTGATGTTGTCATCGCTGCTGACATGCAGGGAATCCTGTCCTTGTTCCCATCACAAGTTCGCTCTACGTCAAAGGTAGGCTTGGGAACAACGAGAAAGTGATCGTGGATGTCGGTACTGGATACTTTGTTGAGGTCGGTAACAGGTTTTGCCTTTGTTGAGTGGTTTAGAAGTATGTTCCAGCTGCCGGAATGTACTTCAACCGAAAGCTCGAGTGGCTGCGAGGCACGATGGACGACCTGTCGAAGCAAATTGTACAGCGAAAGAAGCATCTCGACACCGTCGAAAACGTGCTGCAGGAGCGCATTGCCAAACTCAAGTTGCAACAGCCTGGCCAACCTCAGGAATAAATCCCCCCTCTCTATCCTCAACCGTTTGCCCCGCATCTAATCATTTTAATGGTACGCTCACTTAGTGGGGATATGGTTGTGGGTGAGATTCCACAACTTCTCCCCATCAGCAACGACAGCACCCTTGCGGAGGATTCTGAACGTGACGTGCACGTCGAGCATGCGGTAGTGAATGGTCGACTGCGAGAGCTTCACGTGGCCCTCAACCTGCCAATGTCAGCGCAACAGCTCCGGCTTTACGATGTCGTCTTGCAACACATCGAAATGCTCAGGGACGTAGTACACAGTCTGCATCCAGTGCGTCCATCTGCACCGTCAGTGATCCGCATGTGTGGTCTGACTCGCTGTCGGGTGACGTCGAGAGGACGTTGGTGCCGGTGGGGCCCAAAGTGACATCAAAGAATATGCCGAAGCCATGGAGAACCTCGTTGAGGATAATGGGGCATGAGAAGTCGCTCTCAAAGGCCTTCACAGTGAGAAGATCCGAAAGGACCTCACAATGAGGTCAGTCTCCGTGACGGTGCGACAGTCAAAGTCGACGACCTTATGCGGGATGCTATGAACAGTTACAAAGTAAACACAAGCAGCAATACGAGAGGCACTGCTCCTGCGCGACCGTTGTCACTTCGGGCCTGTCCACAAGCGCTTGGAATGCTCTTGTCCTGAGCGCGGTCATTTTGTGTGCACAAGCGATCACTTGATTGCAGACATGTTAAAGCCATGCACATCCTTCCAGAACTCAACGCGGTCCTTCATGATCTTGTGGTCTGCTACGGGGACAATGTACATCGCCGCAGCCTCAGGCATCATGACACCCCCCTGCGCTGTAAAAAACAGAAAACATTGTGAGCATGAACAGGTTTAAGCCACTTGTCGCGTGCGACAACAACCGAGGGGAACATTGTTTCCTGTGCGGTCAGGCTAGCAGAGGTAACGCGGGACAAACAACAGACTGTAGCCCATCCATTCGGACACGATGATGTCAACTTTCTCAGGGAGTTCAACTTCCTCAACTCTTCCGTGAAAGATATGGACAACACCTTCGAATCCGCTGTCTTTGGCGACTTGTGCAGCGACTTGCCCCATTTCGCTACCATCAACGCCGTAAACTAAATATAAGTTCAGAATGATATGATAACCTCGAGCAGCTCCAGCCTGAGCACAAAACAAGGAGAGAATGCCTACGCATGTTATCGATTGCAAGAAGATGTCAAGGCAGTGTTACCTGAGCCACAGCCGACGTCAAGGACAACCTTGCCCTTGATGTCCAACTGGCTGATCGCGGCCTTGTACAGTTCCGTACGAACGACATCCTTGATCATGGACTAACATGAGCACTTTCCTCAAAGCAGGGGCACCTCATGTACATCGATCTCGCTGTACATAGCGAAGTACTCGTCCTCAGTGTGGCTCATACTGATGGACCCGCGATAGCAGCGCACGTGGGCCCAGGACCAAAAACGTCAAAAAAAGGTCTGGGCCCAAATACGTGGGGCCCACTTTTATTTCATGATCTCTGCGATCTTCATCTTAGACTTGAAAGGCAAGATCGTGATTTCTAGGAACTACAGAGGAGATGTCCCCTTGTTGGAATGTGTGAATAGCGTTTGACGGTGCTAGAACGTGCGCTGAACGATTCGCACAACTTGTAATTGATGACGAGGACGCCATGCAGAGTCCAGTCGTGCATGACAATGGCGTCTCGTACGGGTTCATCAAGCAGAGCAATTTCTATCGTAGGACCCGCTTTATCCTTCTGCTAATTTCCCAGTGGTAGCTGTCACAACGAGGAACTCGAACGCGTCAGTGCTTCTTCTCGTACTGTATCATTTATTAGGGGTCTTCCTCTCGCCCCTATCGTCATAACGGCGTCAGGTGTTTAAGGAGTACTTCAGGGAACTGGAAGAAGAGAGCATCCGTCATCCATTCGCTCCCCACCCTCGTGACCCCACAGGGGACAATTTTGTTGTTATTTACGAGCTTTTGGACGAGATGATGGACTTTGGGTACCCTCAAACGACTGACTATCGAATCCTTCAAGAGTACATCATGCAGGAGAGCCACAAGATGGAGCTTGCTCCGAAGCCTCCTGTTGCAGTCACTGGCGCTGTGGGGACCTGCCCACCTGCCCCCCTCACATTCAAGGTGTCTTGGCGAAGTGAAGGCATCAAGTACCGGAAAAACGAGATCTTCTTGGACGTTGTCGAGAGCGTCAACCTTCTGGTCGCTAGCAACGGGACGCTGCTGCGATCTGAGATCGTGCCCGCGCACAGCCTTGCCGCAGGCTGACGCCAGCAGCTCGGCGCGCTGAAGATGCGGTCGTACCTGAGCGGCATGCCGGAGCTCAAATTGGTTTGTTCCGCTCACACGTTCACTCATCCTTGAGGGGTTGAATGACAAGTTGCTATTTGAAGCCTCTGGCAAGCGTATTGGGTTATTTTATTTATCTTAAGCATTAGACGTCTCCAAGGGGAAGGCGGTTGAGATGGAGGACATCAAATTCCATCAATGCGTCCGCCTCGCACGATTTGAGAACGACCGTACAATTTCTTTCATCCCCCCCGACGGCGAGTTTGAATTGATGTCTTACAGACTCAGCACGCAAGTGAATCGGCCCCACCGCAGTTCTGACGGACAGGTCCGGCCTTTGATTTGGATTGAGGCCGTTGTGGAGCCGTACCAGCACAGCCGCATTGAGTACCTTGTCAAAGCCAAGTCCCAGTTCAAGCAGCGGTCCATCGCCAATAACGTCGAAATCGCAATCCCGGTGCCTCCAGACGTCGACACTCCCAGCTTCAAGGTCTGTCTTATGTGGGCTGATCTAAACAAGCGCAGACGAGCGTTGGCACCGTGAGGTACGCCCCCGAACGCGATTGCATCATTTGGACGGTGAAACAATTCCCCGGGCAGAAGGAGCTGCTCCTTCGCGCCCATTTTGGGTTGCCGTCGATCGAAAGTGGGATTCCGACGCACAAGCCGCCGATCCAAGTCAAATTTGAGATCCCGTACTTTACCGTGTCGGGCATTCAGGTTCGCTACCTCAAGATTGTGGAGAAGAGCGGTTATCAGGTCGGCGCTGACTTTTGTTGTTTGACCTCCAAGGCTCTTCCGTGGGTCCGTTACATTACTCAGAACGGGGATTATCAGCTCCGCATGTCGTAGCCTAAGTGTATCATATCAATGTAAACCACAGCGCCAGCTCCGCGCATTCCATCACACATCAACCGCAAAGTTGGCAATGAGCTCAGCGCAGGCCGTGGGTTGCGCCTGCAGCAGCAGGTGCGGGCTGTCGACAACGTCGAGCCGCGCGCCCTTGATAGCCGCAAGTTCGAGGCTACATCGCGCCGACAAGAGTCTGTCTTGGCGGGCCTGTAGAATGAGCGTTGGGACGACAACGCGCGACAGCAGCGGTGCGACGTCAACGCGAAGAGCCGCTGCAGCGCGTGCGCGGAGGACGTTGGCGTCGACGCTGAGCAACGCGTTGCGCAATTTGGCCAACAACGGATCGCTACCCCATCGCCCCAGGAGAGCCCACGACAACAACCGCATCGGCAGAGCGTGCGCAGGAGCAAAGCGAGCAAGTGGCGCCAATGGAGCGGCCCACATGAGCGGGGTCCTTGCGAAGGTTGTCGAGAGCACCAACGCGCGTAAGTTGGGCGGTGGACTCGCTGCGATGGCCAAGGCGATCGGCCCCGAAAAAGATTCACCGAGCAAAACAAAGGGCACATGAGAAGGCAGGGCAGCCCGTGCGTGCAGCTCCAGAGCGGAGTAATCGTGGACGCGATGCATGGGTATGCAATCGATTGCACAGTAAGCACTTTCATTCGCTCCGCAGCGCTCGAGAAGCTCTCAAACAGAGTTGCTGTACCGTCCAAGCCGGGGAGCGCGCAGCACACTACCTGCCGCTGAGCTTCCCGTCGACCATTTTCCTGACCAATTTGGTGTCTGTGCGCGGAGCATTCGCCGCTCTTTGAAGGAGGACCAAAATCAGAAAAGTTTGACGACATGAGGCGAGCGGGGACAATAGCGTTCTTGAACTGGGTACTTAACATAACAAATAAAACACTGCACCTTTGAGAAACGATTCTTGAGTTCGGGTAGTTTCTCTCTTCAACGAGCAGCTCGTAGACCATTTGTTTGGATAGAGCGTCGCACTGGTGCCATCCAGCGGTGGGGAACTCTGTCCTTAATGCAATCTGCACTCATGTCTCGATTTGATTTGAAAGGCCTCCGTCATATCGCGTGAGTTGACCGCCTTGCTATCGGTAGCAGCTGAGAGACTGAGTTTCTTCAAAGCGGGCCTCCAGATCTTGGGTGCGACAATGCCTGCGTGATTCTCTGTCGACCCCATTGAGCAAAAGGGCGAGCGGCCCCACATGGCATCCTTTGAAGAAATCATTTGATTGAGGGCCAAGTCAAGGTTTGGTATCGCTTTCGGGGTCAGTGGCGAGGAGGCCCCGAGCAATGACGTCGAGATCGTGGGGACGCGCTATGTGTATGTTGGAGAAACACCCAGTGCGTGCACGTTTTGGTAAAAGAGCAGAGAGAGGCACCGACAGAGCCTACAAGCGCGCAGGTGGTGGTGAACCGGATCGCAGAGTGAGCGGATAAAGTCAAAAAGCGACCTTGGCTTCATAATTTGCGCTTACAGTGCGGAAGAACGCTAATGAATCTTCTCTTGAAAAAGACGCAAGTCTGATCAACTGCTACTAGAGTAGCGTTACACAGCTGAAGGTAATGATGTAGAACAAGCTGAATGTGTCACCATTCGGCTCCCAAAGACAAATTTCGAAAATCAACAAAAATGAACGCCTCAAGCAAACATAAATAAGCTGGAGAGATGTGTAGAAAAGCTTCTAGCGGCGACCACGGTCGAAAGAAAGTGATCGTTGAAAAACCAGTAGCTGTTCTATTCAGCTTTAATGAGGCAAAAAATAACAGCGAACTTCCTCACCTTTGCGGCACAGCCATAGTCAGCTTTAATGAGGCGCATATTCAGATAATGGTCTCTAATCAAAGTTAACTAACAAAGTTGAAAACCTCCTCGTCCGAGGTGTGGTCGGTTTCAGTTTGTTGATGTGGATAGGATCGTGCTGACTCGCCAGAGAGCTACTGCAGAGCCCAAATTGGATCTGATCTCTGCTGCAGCAATTTTGTCTGTCATTGTTCCTTTGAACCAGAATGGAACCAGAATTACAAGGTGCAGCTGAATTTGTCCGAGGTGCGTGCTTGCTCTCCTCTTTTCGAGGTATCTTCTGAACCATTGACTTCTTTAGACAAACTGTACTTTACTAGTGTGCGTCAGCCACCCTCCCATTCCAATTCGTTGACCTTTTTCTGCATCGACAACGAATACGTCTACGAGCCTTTCTACGCTGATTTTGGACCTCTCAACCTAGGTCATGTGTATACTTATTGGAAACTAGTCAAAGAAAAGCTTCGGGTACCATATAATCTCTTCCGAACTAATCCTTTCAGGAATCTGAAACAACTCGGAAGAAAGTCGTTCACTACTCCTCTCTCGACCCTCACAAGCGCGCTAACGCCGCCTATTTGATGGGTGCCTTCGCCGTACACTCCCCACTCCATCCCGCACTCACTCCTGCAGATCCTCGAGCTGGGCTTCTCCGCCGACGACGCGTGGAAGCCCCTGCGCAATCTCTACCCCGCGTTTCCGCCATTTCGCGACGCCTCGTACGGCCTCTGCACGTTCGGCATCACCCTCCTCGACTGCTTCCGCGGAATTCAAAAGGCCGTGCAGTGCGGGTTTATCAACTTCTCCGCTTTCAACGTGGAGCAGTAAGCCCCCCCCCCCCCCCCCCCCCCCCCCCCCCCCCCACCGGGGGGAGCGCAACGCCCAAGGGTGGAGACGAGGCCGCGGACGGGG
>JAIYDP010000335.1 GCA_027487435.1 Verrucomicrobiaceae bacterium
ACGCCAAATAAAGAGAGCGAAAATAGAGAAATAATGGACAAATATCGGATGATATATTTAGAAGAGTCCACCAATATGAAGACGCCAAATAAGGATTTATTTGCAGTGAAGCGCACATTTTCAAATCAAAACAAACAAATGTAAAAATCATGGACGACAATCGGCGCAGCCCAGAAAATACACTCGAAATACGTCGCGCAAAAAAAAATAAATAAACGGAAAAACGTCGGACAGAATAATGTCATAATTATCTAAAAATAACCTGTCCGTAGGAGTCGTCGTCTTTTAACAATTTGAATAGTCGAAACATCTGCGCCAGCGACCCCTCCTCCGCCAGCTTGTCAAACTTAACAGACTTGACCAAGCCTCTTGTTATCGCAGCCGCCGCAAGGTGGCCCTCCTCCACCAGCGGGTGCGCGAAGCAGAGGGTCGTGGCCGCATGGTCGACAAACGCGAGGCCGCCCTCGTCGCTAACTAACTCATTATTCAACTCTGTCAGCGACCCGACCTTCAAACACGTCGAGGGGGCTGTTTTCAAATTCGACCGCGTGCGCGACGACGAATCGGCCAAACGACCGCACGCGCGCGCAGCTGCCCCCTACGGCCGCGAATTCAAAATTGGAGGCTGTGAGCGAGAGGGCGTTGAGCGAAGCGAAGCGAAGGGACGCGGTGCCGTCGATGCTGTAGGTCATGATTGCTAAACTAGCCTGTTAGCGCGAAGGAGGGGGGGGGACCCGTTGTCGTGGGCGCGGGCGACGGAGGAGAGGGAGGGGTCGCCGCCGAAGAGGTCCGCGGCGCGAAACGAAGCGAACTGGGGGGGAGGGGTAGAAGTGGAAGGGTCTTCGGAAAACGCCCAAACGTCAATGGACCTCGTGCGCACAACCACAAACGCATTGGCCCTTCGAATGTGAGCTGCCGGCTCAACCCCCCCCCTGAAATTAAAAGAAATTACTCACATTTCCAACCACAGCGCGTCAACAACAACCCGGTCGTCGGGGCGGTCGGAGCTGCGGACAAGGCGGAGCAGGCGGGACCCCCACCCTGCGGACGGCTTTTCGAAATAGCGGTGGGTGTGGGAGGAGGGGTCGAGGAGGAGGATTGCGTCGGCGTCGAAGGCTGCGAGGACGCGGGAGGAGGGGAGGGTGGTGATTGTGGCGGAGGATGTGGGGGAGGGCCAGGGGAACACTTCTGAGCCGGAGGGGAAGAAATGGACGAGGGAGGCGGGGGTGGCGACGATGGGGTAGCGGTCGACGATGGCGACGTGAAGGACGGCGGCACTGCAGTCTGTTGAGACGCACCGCCCGCTGTTCTGGCGAAGTAAGAGACGGAAGGAGGGAAGAGCAGCGATGGGAGGGACGCACTTTTTCCCAGCGAAACAACTTGGAGCTGTCGTGCAGCCACAGGGACCGCCCCGCCATGCCGCAACAGACGTGCTTGTTTGCGCTGCGAGCAGCGTTTGAGGCATCTTCTATCTCTTTCGGAATCATGCCAACCGTAGAAATCGAGAGAAGATGGCCACTGCGACGGCCACTTCCTAAGACCGATGCCATAACCCAGTTTAATGAATAAAGAAAATAGAGCACAACGGGTTGCAGGGACTCATTTTGCTCCACTTTCAGTACACAGGGCCTTCTTGAATTTGAACGGGGCCGGCATGAGAGGCGAAGCGACCAAAGTCGTCGTGTGCTGCGGCCGTCTTCGGCGACCGCCCCAAGCACCGGCGGCAGGCCGCGCGAGCGTAGCGGCGGCGAAGTTTTTGGCCAGAGAGGGCCAATCTTGCATTTTCTCGCAGCTGCGGCAGGCGGAAATAAATTCTCGACAGCCCCAGCGACGAGGAGCCACGGCGACGTGCAGACCGCAACGAGCCTCGAGACGACGGGGACGTC
The DNA here is from genome assembly GCA_027487435.1 of Verrucomicrobiaceae bacterium. Lineage (GTDB taxonomy): Bacteria > Verrucomicrobiota > Verrucomicrobiia > Verrucomicrobiales > Akkermansiaceae > UBA956. The sequence goes on from JAIYDP010000335.1 coordinate 1,887, forward strand.
AGGAGCAGCGCGCGCGGACAACGAGGATAATTTAACAAATGTGCGGGTACAGCGCAGACGCCTCACCCCGTCTCACGACGCGACCCCTCAGCCACCTTTTGCTGCAGGTGCGCCGCCGCTGACGCCGCCGCCGCGAGGGAGGGCCCGTCGACGGCATCGCCGATGAGGACGTCGGCCTCTGAGATTTGTCGAAACGCCTCCTGCCGTGTGAGGGGAGCCATGACGGGTCCACCGCCTCCGAGACAATGGTGTCGCATATCATGATCGCGTCGTTGAAGTAGCCTCTCGTCACGGCGAGCATGGTCTCGTCGTACCCGCGAACGTTAGGACGCGCACGTCGGCAGGGCTACCTCTGCAAATCGGACGTCTCGAGGAGCTTCGCAAACGCAGAGACCGCGTTCTGCGGACGTTAGAGACCCCTTTCTGAGCACTTTCTGTCGTCGAATCTTTGAGCTGCGTAACGAGGGCATTCAGAGGCACTGCCGGAGCTGGCCCGTGGCTCATCTCTAACAGACTCAATATTTAATCTTTATTTCTGCATGCAGTTGTGTCATGGACAGTTCGTACTCACAGGTGCGTCCCACATCTTGAGTTCCATCCCCATCGGTGTTGGGCTGAAGCCCGTCTAATGGCGAAGAACATCCGCGTGATTGCTCGATTTCGGCCCATGAACGAGACGGAGAGGGCGCGTGGTGACAAAGTTGCGGCTCGAGTCGACAAGGAGATGCGCTCGGTCATGGTCTGTCGCTCTCTTGTCCATGCTTAAGTGTGAAGGTCACACCGTATGGAGTAGAGTCCAAGGCGGGGTCCAAGACGTTCACCTTCGACGCGGTGCTCGGCGAGCAAGTGGACCAGCGGCGCCTCTTTGAAGAGTTTGGCTGCAAAGACCTCATCAACTCCGCAATAGAAGGGTACCCCCCCCCCTCGCTATCTCAAACACCCTAACGCCCCCACCAGATACTCCGCAACCATTTTCGCGTACGGCCAGACGGGCAGCGGCAAGACCTTCTCCATTTTCGGCGCGGAGGACCGCATCCGTCGTCCAAATACGCGCATCAGTGACATGTGCAGTGTCCGCAGGGTACCGCCAGGATGCGAACGACGGCATTATCCCGCGGACGTTCCGATATTTGATTGATGAGAGGGCGAAGAGGAGCAACCTGCGGGTGCGGGCGTCGTGCGTCGAGATTTACAATGAGCAGGTGAGGGTTGACAATAGAGAGGGGAGGGGGGGTCGTGTGACATGTCAAGGTGATTGACCTGCTGAACCCGTCGTCGGGGAATTTAATTATCCGGGAGAGCCAAGAGACGGGCGTGTTTGTGGAGAGCGTCGTCGTCGTGGTCAGGGGGGGGGGGGGAATGTTTTGCCACTTAACTAACAAATGCGAAGGAATGTGAGACGGAGGAGGACATGACGTCAGTGTTTGCGGAGGGCGCGCGGAACCGGCGCGTTGGAAGCCACGAGTTGAATCGCGACTCTTCGCGCAGCCACTCGTTGATGACGCTTGTGTTAACAACGACGGTGCGTCTGTTTGTTAGCGGCGGCTCATGCGGCAGGAGACGGACGAGGACACGGGCACCCCCGTCACCAGATTCGGCAAGCTCTCCATCGTCGACCTCGCAGGTTGAGGGGGGGGGGGGATTTGAAGTCCGTTTTCTTTTGATAAAGAGATATATTTTACACATGGCTGAATATTTCTTGAGACTATAAAATCATGTCTTAAAGGGTTGCGGCCCCGCTATTTTTTTTTGTAATTATTTGGTGGTTATTGATTATCTAATCGCAATCAAATATTCGTCGCGCCGCCATCAGGCAAATAAATACCGAATATTCAATAATCATTGCGCGCGCTGGGCGTGTGACGAAAGTAGGCAGCGAGCGCTTAAAAGACTCAAAATCCTCTGGTGACGCGCTAAAAGAAACGGGCAACATAAACAAGTCGCCTTTTACGTTGGGTCGCCCCATTTCAAATTCAAATTTGACCTTGACAGGGAAGGTCATCGCGGCGCTGGAGAAGGGGGACACATTCGTCCCCTACCGCGACTCTAAATTAACAAGACTTTTAATGGACTCTTTAGGCGGAAACAGCCTCTGCATGATGGTCCCCCCCCCCC
>JAIYDP010000467.1 GCA_027487435.1 Verrucomicrobiaceae bacterium
AAGGGAAGGCGTCGGTGCACCGCATCTTCTTGGCTCTGCACTCCATGCACGCAAGCCGCTTCCGCGGACGACGTCGCCCAGGCGCCTTCGACACCGAAGAGTGCTCCGTCTTCACCCGCAGGGGTGACCTTGACCGCGTTGGGCCGTGCCCGCGCTCTTGCTTGATGCGAACGAGGCCACGTGGGGCGTCTGGAGGAACTTGCATGTTGGGTTGGAAAACATCCGCCACGAAGGGTCGACTCCGCCGCAAGCGCCCTGCGCCACAAGTCGAGCCGCCGCAGGCGTTGACTGAGCGACCTTTTCCAGGCGACAGGTGTCCTCAGTAACCCTTGAAAGCCGCCCCGCACGACGTGGGTGGGAGCTTGCGTCAGGGCACCGTGTCGAGAGTAAAGTGCGTTGGGCTTGAGGGGGCGCAGCAGCTTCCTCACAGCGAAGCGAAGGCAAGGAACGGTTTCTCGGGGGAGCGAGCTTTTCGAGTGATTCTTTATCAAAGGAGAGATGTCCTCGTCCTGAAACGATTCTCAAGAGTTCCGCACGAACGAAGGCCGTCACCGTGCGTTCTCTCACGTCGACCACAAATGGCGGCTGGAACCGCTGCGTGAGGTTCTTCTACACGGCGACACCGCAGAGGCCTGCAGACTCCTGCAACGGCGCGGGAAAACAGCCGCAGCCGTAGGAGCTGAGATTGGATGGGCGAGAAGAGAGGGAGGGAGTCCGTGGGGGAGGAAGAAGGGGGGGGACTATGTGTGCTGTACCTGGACGCAGACTGCGCTTTTACATCGTTTTCATCCTTGTTTTATAAGAGCGCTGCGACTTCAAAAACGGGGCGTAAACAAACGTCGTTTTTAATTTTATTCCTGACGTGGAGCTGACAACGCGCGTGATTGAGCCAAACATGCGGAGGCGTGAAGACGACGCACTGCGATGGACAGAATGGGGCCCCCGCGTCGCCTCCGTGAGCGCTGAGGCGGGCGACCTCATCGACTGGCGTGGTGGCCATGCGGACGATGCAGCCGTGGCGCACCGTCCGAGAGGAGAGGGCCGATTGGGAGCGGAAGGGGGGAGGAGCTGTACCGACGATATGGCGATCGGACGGAGGGAGGGAGCCGTTGGGCTTGGGGACGAAAAGGAGGCGGCTGCGCGCCAGTGGATGGACGCTGGAGCGCGAGGTGGCCGCGTGAGTGGCGATGGGGTCCAAGACCCAAGGGGGTGCCCGCTGGGACTAGCGCTGCAGATGTTTGCGATGATGACACCGCCTCGATACCGCCGCCAGGACGTCGTCGCCTTCGAAGTGGTGCTGCGGAAGTGGTGCGGCCGCAAGGGCGGATGGGGGGGGGGGGGAGCGTGAAACGTTGTGATGAGGGGAGCGCGCGCCGACTTCGGGACAAAGGCGTAAAATTCATCCGGAAAGAGGTGGTGCTCCCGCCGTGTAACCCAGAACAGGGTGGCGTCACACGACCGCACGGCAGCGCGAGAGGTAGGCGGAGGGACGGCTCCTTGGGGGTATCCAACCGCTGCCTCAAAAACGACAAGAGTGTTGGAACTGCCAGATGATGGGCGCATGACTGCGTGTTCGAGGCCCTTCCCTCAAGAAAAGGAGAATCTCGCCTCACGGGCGGGACACAGTAAGGGGGCAGGGGGCGTGACAGGATTGGATGGCTGGAAGTCAAGGGGGGCACATAAGGGGGTGGCTCCCCTCGCATGGCTCGCCAGTGGGCGTTGCGCGCCGCTGTCGAGGAGTGGAGGGAGGATTTTGTGACGGCGAGTATGCGAGCGACGCGGGTGGATGCCGTCGATGGGAGCGCATCGGGTAACGGCCACGGCCCCGTTTAAGGAGCCACTGAGGCCGCAACGTGTTGCTCAGCGCGGGCTGATCGCGTGGGCGCAAGAGGAGGGTTTGATGCGGCGGCTTCAACGGGTGGGCGGAGAGGTCGCAAGGTGTGGACGCGTCTGGATTCGAGTGTAGTGCGCATCTTTTGATGAGCAGAAGCGGCCGTCCATGCGTGAGGACGATCTCAACACACTACATGACTCTGCCCTGTCCACGACGTGAAGATGACAGCTGTGGCGCTGGACACGGCGCTGGTTTGTCGACGCCTGCCCTCTTCCGATCGAGGGGTCGCAGAGACAACGCGGGGTGCAGCGGGAGAGTGCCACAACCACGATGCGGCGTGTGGGAGTTGATGTGGGCGGAAGTTCAATTCAAAGTTTGGAGTAGGGGAGCGCGCGCGTGCGGGAAGAGAGCTAAGTTGGAGAGGCCAAAACCGGAGGGTGTCCTTGTGACGGCTTGCAGGATCTCGTTGGGGGAGGGGGAGGGTTCGATTGTAGGGCGGAAGAGCTGGCGCAAAATTGATGGATGGGGGGGCCCGATGACGGTTTCCAATTCTCACGTCTCGAGCTCTTGTCTGAGTGAAGGGGCTCCAGTCGCCGCGTCAGGGCGGGACACCGTCGCCATCGCACGCCCTCTCGAAAGCAGTCGCCGTGTGCGTGGAAAACATCCACACACTCGCCGTCACTTGCATTTTTCTCCTTGCCTCCACTGCAGCGACACCAAGCCAAAGTGTTTGAGGCGGAGAAAGGCCGCAACGGCAAGGGGTTGAGTGTGAAGTCGACGACAAGTTCGGCGGTGGATGGTGCAGCGACAGCAAGGCGGACACCCATCAAAAAACGTGTGGGACGCTGCGGCGGATACAACGTGGGGAGATGCAATTTTCACACGAGCGCGCGCAGAGCCGGCAACTCCCGCGGGGCAGGACGTGGCCCCCAGTTCGCCAACGTGTGCGGTGACGTGGGCGACCTCTCCGACGCGCGCACGGCCAAGTGCATGGCGCAGGGTGCATTGCCTCTTGCAAGAGAAGAGGGCGGAAGGCGATGGAGAAAGGGGGGGACCAAGGAGTTGGCGTGAGGATGGAAGGGGGCATTGTCGGTTAAACGTTTGTCCAACACGTACTAAGGGGGGGTTGAAGAATCGAGTGGTGACGGGGGGCTCGCGACCAACGTGGTTGTGGCCGCCCACACGTGCAGGGTGCGAACGACGGCGACGAGGAAAGCAAGTGGAGCGGAGGAGGACGCAAGGTCGTGCGCGAGTCCATCCCACCCCAGCGCCAGCTTCCACTCCACGGGGTTGTCATACGACGCCTGCGCCTCCGGCGCCACAGGCACACTGCCCGACAAGAGCCCGAACTTCCACCTGCACTAGGTCCAACAAAAAATCAAACGGTTCGACTCAAAACAGAAGAGATCAAGCCACGAAGCTACAAAACATTTACTTGAGGACACGTTGGTACCGTTACAGTCCCTCCGCGAGGGGTCGTTGCTGAGACGTCGTTACGAAAACCCGATGGAAAAATTGAAGACGCTGCGACAAGACGATGGAGGCGCAAGGGCGCTCGACGTCGGGAAGAGGTTGTGAAAGGAGGGCAGGGTGAGGTCGCTGAATCGGAAACTGTCGGAAACTGGCAGGGGTCGAGAAAACGGAGGGGCCGCCACGGGCGCGCACGCCACGTCGTCGAGGGGGGCCAGGGGCGACCAGGGGGTGTCGGTGAGCGCAGCCGGGACGGCATCCCAAAGCCCAAGAACAGATTTGATGGACGGCAAGGGCGTGCTGATGGGCCCCATCAAATAGGGGATCGAAGAGAGGGACCCAAACGCTGGCGCTCCAGCGGCGCCAACCCAACATCTCCCCAACGGCTCTCGCTTCATGCAGCAGCCCCCACCTTGGGGGACTTTCGACGAGCGCAACGCCCCAGCGCAAGCCTCACCGCTCGGGGGGCCGAGCGACGGCACGTTGATGGCGGCGGTCGAGAGGCGCAGTGGAGGTTGCGCCAAGCTCCCCCCCCGTGGCAGCGAAAGGGAAGAGTTGGTGCACTCCAGGCCGTGTGCGACGCAGAAAGTGCACGGCGACGACGGACGGGAAGGGAAGGCGTCGGTGCACCGCATCTTCTTGGCTCTGCACTCCATGCACGCAAGCCGCTTCCGCGGACGACGTCGCCCAGGCGCCTTCGACACCGAAGAGTGCTCCGTCTTCATCCGCAGGGGTGACCTTGACCGCGTTGGGCCGTGCCCGCGCTCTTGCTTGATGTGAACGAGGCCACGTGGGACGTCTGGAGGAACTTGCATGTTGGGTTGGAAAACATCCGCCACGAAGGGTCGACTCCGCCGCAAGCGTCCCGCGCCACAAGTCGAAGGGTGACCGAAGGATGCTTTTCCATTCGACAGATGGCTGAAATTGTGCTTCAAAGCCGCCCCGTACGCCGTTCGCTCGAGCGTCTGTAAGCGGAAGCGGTGGAGCGCAAAGAGGGTGCGCGCGTGTGAGTTTTCTTGAAAGAAGAGGGTGCTTCTTTATCTTCTTTAGCGGAGAAGCGAAGGAGAGGGGGGGGGTGCAAAGAGGACAAAGAGTCAGACTCTCTACAACATTCGAGTGACTCTTTCTTATTAGAGGTCTGCCAGTGTACTGGAGCAATTTTTCGAGTGGTTGTGTCCATGCTCTCGCTGTGCTGTGACCCTTGCTTTCAATATTCAAGATAAAATGTAGTGTTTCAAGATAAAATGTAGTGTTTCCTACCTCGACGCCGCCAAGGGCGCCAAGGACGCCAACCGCCCCCCCAATCCCCCTCAAACCAACCAAGCCCCCCCTCCAACAGCCCCAGCCCCTCCAAGGCCGACCGCATCTGCCCCTTCCACCTCTCAGAACGCGGCCCCCGCTGCCGCTACCCCCGTCTTGCAGTCGGCCCCGCGCGCATCCGTTGACGCATCCGTTGACGCTCCCCCAACCACCGCTCCCCGCAACGCTGAGGCCGACACCCCTTCCTCTCGCCGCTTTGTCACCCCCGCCCGCCGCTCCTTGACCTTGTCGTTGGAAGAACTG
>JAIYDP010000225.1 GCA_027487435.1 Verrucomicrobiaceae bacterium
CCGTCACGGCCAGCACGGGCGGGCATCACCCCCCCCCCCCCCCCCCCCCCCCCCCCTCCTCACCTCCGTCAGGTCATCAACCGCCTCTTCGAGCGCTTGGAGGTCTTAAAGCGGACCTCCCAAGCCGAGGTCGCCATTTCTGTCTCCTACCGGGAGCTTTACAACAACAAATTCACAGATCTGTTAGCCCGCGCCCCCCACCGCCGCGACGGCAGCGCGGCGGTGGTTGAGAGCGCCGCGCAGACGCTGGGGCTGAAGCGCCACGGCGACTCCCTTCGGCGCACGGCGGAGCACAACATGAACGAAGTGTCGTCGAGGTGGGGGGGGTTGGGGGGGAAGTCGTGATGGGTAACAGATCGCATGTCATATTTTCTGTTAGCGTCGTCGTGACGCGGTGGGTGGGGGCGTCGCGCGTTGCGTCCGCGGCGAAAATGAATTTAATCGACCTTGCCGGTGCGTTTGTTATTTTCGGGGCGCTTCTAGATTCAATTACCCCCCTCCCCCCCCCCAACGCGAGAAGGTTCCGAGCGCGTCTCAAGGACTGGCGCCGTCGGAGTGCGGCTCGACGAGGCGAAACAAATTAACTCAGAGTCTTTTTATTTTTTGCGCCGCTGATCCCGCCGCAGCCTCTTCCACCTCGCGCAGATTGTGCGCGCGCTGTGCGACCGCAGGGGGAGCGCGTCTCCGCTCCCCTACCGAAATTCAAAATTAACGGCCGTGCTGCGCGACAGCTTAACGGGAAATTCAAAAACGTCAATCATCGCTACGATTTCTCCTCTGGGTAGGGTAGGAGTGATTTATTCAAATAATGCCGTAAAAATATATCTCAGCCTCTTTTATTTCTGTAAAATATTTGTTAGTGTGCCCTTGTGATTCCTTTTTTGTCATTTTTATTGAGGTATTTTTTTATGTTTAATTTGATATTTATCTAAACGAATGAAATAAATTCACCTCGCCTTTCGAGCGAGCGAATGTGGAATGGAACAAATTACTCTACGAAACTCCATCACGTACGTATATTATTATTATTACAATTATTATTTTTGTCATATCAGCATATAACGCGTTGAATATGCAGATATCGGCAGCCCATTCCAAGTTGCATTTAATTATTTTCCTCTATTATGTACCTCACAACCAGGCCTAAATATTTGACAGCTATGTCCCCTTTATCTCTCACATCACTCAGATATAAATAAATCAGAGACGTTGTCAACCCTCGATTTCGCCTCACTTGCGCGCCGCGTCAAAACTCTTCCCACCCTCAATTCAACGTCCGTCGACGCCGCGCGCATGGGCGCCCTCCAAATTCAAATGGACGCCATCAGCGCGCAGTCTGCGGAAATCCAGCGGAAGCTCGCGCAGGAGACGGCGGAGAAGCAGCGCCTCCAGCGCGACCTGCGCGTGCTCGTAAATAAATACGAGGAGTTAAGGGGCGAAATGGAGAGGGAGCGCGCGCGGGTTGAGACGGAGACGCGCGCGCGTACGTTGCGGTTGACCCTGCAGCGGGACTTTGATGGGCTAAAAATAGCCGACGTGGTGCGCGATGCGGCGGCGATTGCGGGCGACATTTCTGAAGATGAAGAGCTTTTAAAGATTGTGGAGGTGCGCTTTTTAGCGTGGGGTTGTAGGGGTTGGTTGGGGGGGTTGTAATGAGCTGCTCTAAATCCGTCTTTTAGGTCGTTGAGTTTGCGGAGAGAATTTTTGATGCGGAGGATGGGGCCGTGCGGTCCGTTAACAAAGTCATTGCGCAGCGTTTGTTAGATTTAAACGTGAACTCCTCCCTCCGTTAGCTCTCACCCCCCCCCCTCTCCCACAGGATGATGCGTCTCGACTTAAAGAATGGACATCGTCCCTTCTGTTAGAGGATCAGTCCGACGGTGCGCATCAACCCCAAATTTCTATTTCTTTTTTAACCCCCCCCCCCGCAAGGTCGCAGCGGGGTCACGATCGGCGCCGTCTCCGCGCTCTCCGCGTCTGTGCGCCGTCGCGCGCGGGGGGTGGGGTCGGACGTAGCGGAGCGTTTGACCCGCGTGCGCAACGCAACGGCATGTCATGATTTGATTTTGACTGTGACAAGCCAACATGATGGGATGCTTGGAAAAACGGGTAAGGGGGGGGGAGGCCCTTAAGTTGGATAAAAGAGTCAGAAGTACAAAGGAATTTGCTGGACATGGCTCGGCAGCGTGCGGACGCGAAGTTAACAGAGCTGACGGAGTCTTTGTTAGATTTAAGCGGGTACGCGGCGCTGTCGGAGGAATTGCGGGCGGTGCTGCCGAAGCGAAGCGAAGGAAACGAAGTGAGCGCCAGCGTCGCTGGGGACCCTGTGGAGGAGCTTTGTGACGTCCTGTCAATCATATTTGACTTGGCGGATGACAGGTTGTCAAAATTGACAACCCACGACACGCCTTCGCGGTACAGCGCGCACATAACAGATTCTCCTGCTTCTGTTAATTTAAGCATTGCGGGAGATTGCAGCCCTTTTCGCGGCGGTGACGAAGCGAAGGGAATGGAAGCCAAGATCTTTTTGCGCGACGACCTCGCAACGCTTCGCGAGCGGGTCCGAAGAGACGCCGAGCTTGTGGCGGAGAAAGAGCGGCAGCTGCGCGCCGCCGAAGAGGAGGCGAACGAGTGGCGGGAGGAGATTTGGCGGCGCGAAGAGGCGTGGGGCAACGAGCGCGCAGCGCTGGCTAAAAATAGCCAAGATGCGGCAGACGAGATTGAGTATGACCCCCCCCCCCCGCAAATTGGCTCTTCTGTCTTGTTTCTGTTGAAACTCAATTTCCCATCGTTTTACTCTTTAAGGCATTTACGTGCGGCGGTCTCGTCGCTAACAGAGGAGCTAACAGAAGCGATTTTAGGGGCAAGAAGCTCCCAAGACTCGCGCGAAGCGTCCCTTAAAGTCCAAGTTAAAGAACTTAGGGAAGATTTGTTAGAGCTGCAGGCAGACGTGGCGGCGCTGGAGTAAGAGCTCGCGCGAAGAGACGGCGAGATAGCGAAGATAAAAAAAAAAATCGTTCTTTTTTTAGAAAATTTGTTGACGAAATAGAAAGTTAAGGACTCTGTTAAATCCGATGAGGGGCTTCTAAAAGAAGTGCGCGCCGCGCTGGCTTTTCGAAAGGACGACGAAGTGACGCTTCGAAAGAAGATTGTGGCTGCCGTGACCCCACGGCTGGAAGACCTCTCCCGCGCGGCCGTCGAAGCGAAGCGTTGCGTTTTGGAGGGCTCAACCGCAACGCTTCGCTTGCTCCGCATCGGCGATCGGCTCGAGGGGGAGGGGGGCCAAGTTTCGAACGCGCACGTGAGGTGGCGCGCCGAAACGGAGGCGTCGGTGGTGGGAGGGGGGGGGCGACGATGCGGCTGACATTTAAGTCCCGTTTAGACGATTTTTCAAATCAAGTCATCGCCGACGTCACCGACGCCGCCATCGGCGCGGCGGCGATGGAGGGGGCGTTCAAAACGCGCCTCTTCGACGCGGCGATGGACGAACTTGCGGCTGAGCTGATGGGGCGAAGCGAAGCGAAGCGAATGGAGGAGGAAGAGGTTGAGGGGCTGAAGGCTTCGATTCGGCGCGAGGTGGCAGCAGCGCTTCAGGAGGAATTTTCGAAGCGAAGCGAAGCTATCCGAAGCGAAGCGAAGCGAGAGGTGCGCGATCGTCTTCTCGAGGTTTTGGATGAGTGCGCCAGCCGCTAGTTCATGACGATTGGGTTTGATTGCAGCTTTACTGTCTCTTTAAATAAGTAATAAAAGGAAAAAAGGGTTTGTTCGTTAACCCTCCAACTGCCGAATGCGTTCGCGCAGCACTGTCAGTCAGAAGTACGTCATAAAGAATGGGGATCATGGAAAAAGGAGCTCAGCTTAGTTCAGAGGTTGGAAGGGGGGGGGGTCACTTTGGCGCTGGACGTCGAGGCCGATGACGTCGGCCACACCCACGAGCGTGCGGCGCAGGGCGTCCCCAAATTCCAGCCGCCTCTTTGTTTGTTAGCTGACGGTCCGCGAGTGAGGGTCAATCAGCAAGACGCTAAAGAAACAGCCCCCCCCCCTTGCACTTGCGAGTCAAGCGGGGTGCTCTGCGCGACGAGCGCGACGATGCGTCTAATTAAAGACAGCCGCGACGACTTGTTTGTTAGCAGTGACCCCCCCTCCCCCCCGTTCTCCTCTCCCAAATCCCCCCCCCCCCGCTCACCGCAGATATCCGCCGACGTTGGTTCGAGCTCTGAGCCGTCAGAGGACATGAAAACAACAGCTAAAAGACATTTAGGGTGGAATTTAGAGACGATCGGTCCGAAATTGTCGACGGTATAGGCCTTAAACGAATCTCATGGGGGGGGTCTGTTTTAAATGGGGGCGGCGGATCTTCCAACCCCGCGGACGAACTTGACAGCTTGTCAAAGTAGTCACTTGTCAAATTTGACGTGTCTCCTGAGGACGCACGGCTGGGCAGGTCAAACGACGCCAAAAATAGAAGGCACTGCAGTTAATGGATATTCTCAATTTTCTTACGAGGGGTTAATTCCTGCGTGGGGGTACCCCCCCCCCTCCGCCGCGTCGAGTGAGTCCTCCGACGGGCGGCGCAGGCTGCGGTTGGAGTGGCCCTCCAGTTGGAGGGTAGAGGGGGTAGGTTGCGGGTGCTTTGCGAAGCGAAGCGAAGCGGCGGGGGTGTGAAGTGAGGCGCGAAGCGAAGCGAAGGACTGCGACGCGGTGGAAGAGCTTGGGGCGGGTGAGGAGGGGGGCAAAGGACCCAAACCGAAGTTTGTTAGAGTGCTCAAGGGCTATTCGCTTCGCTTCGCTTCGCTTCATGACCCGAGCCTTGGCGCCAACAATCGCCAGCCACAAGCCGCGACACATCCGCCCGCGAAGGCGCGCTGCTACAAACGCCGCAATCCCCTCCCTCGCGGCCCGAAGAGTCACTTCGTTGCGGTCGCGCGCATATGCGGCCAATCTCCCTTCGATTCGCTTCGAGCGGCGCTCCAAAACCTGCTCGCGCCAAAAACAGAAGCCCCCCCCGACGCTTCGGAGCTTGCGCCGTGCGACCAGCGCGCCGGTTGTGGAGGCGACGTGGCGGCTGCGCGAGCGAAGGGTTGCGACGGAGCTTGTCGGGGGGGGGGGTCAGGGTGCATCCATCAGCGCCGTACGCTTTCCAAAAATAGAAAAACGTGACTAGGGTCACGTGACCTTGGAACTGCCACGAGAAGAGCACCCGCCGCGCGACGCTACGGCGGGCGCGCTGAAGCGAAGCGAAGGCTGCGGTGGCCTTCGTCGCGGAGGCGGCGGCTACTGCGCGCGCTTCGCCCAGCCGCCTTAAGAACGTCTTTTGCGCCCTTGTTAAGTCAGTGGCGGAGACAGGACTAACAGACCAGCGATAAAAGACGAGGGTGACGTCAACTTCCCGCCGAGCGTCCATCAGCGCATTAAAAATAACAAACTGGGACGTCCTTAGGCGCGCAATGTGCCGCCGCGCAAAGGCGACCTGTGCGCGCTCGCGCTCCGCAGCTTCGGCCGCTGCGGTGTCAAAATTTGAATCCGCCCCCCCCCCCTACCTCTCAAGACGTCGGCCTCTGCGCGTTCAACTGCGCGCCGGAGCGCCACCCCCTCCTCCACAAGCTGCGCCCTCTCTGCGGAAATGAATCCCCCCCCCCCCCCCCCCCCCCCCCCC
>JAIYDP010000310.1 GCA_027487435.1 Verrucomicrobiaceae bacterium
CGGAGAAGGCGATACCTGTCACCGTGACAGTTTGGCCGGACGACAGAGCTGAGGTTGGGGAGACGCTTGTCAAAACTTCTGCGCGGATGAGCATGAGAACCGACGACATATTCGTACCTTGGAAAACGACCGCTGAATCCAACGACGCCGAATAGTCACCAAGGGCAACGCTGACGGTTTCTCCATACGCCGCAGTCGATGATGGCATCGACTCGATGCGGCAGGCAATGGCAGCGTTTGAGAGCCAGGTGGATGAAGAACACTGCGTAGCCCCAACGCTTGCAGATGGTGACGGATCAGTGAAGCCAAAAGCCCAACCATTGATGGTGATAGTTGCGCCGCCAGAGAGAGGAACTCGAGATGGAGTGACGGACTGAATCTCAAACTTCGAAGGCACTAACACTGTGAGATGCATTGGCGATGTTCTTACTCCTCAACCAAACAACTCCTTCGAACCCTGCGTACTCTTTGCAGGTCACAGTTCCATTCACTGTGATCAGCTTGAGTGCATTTGCAGTTGATGCAACCAGAATGTTGTTTGATGGATCGAACAACAAAGAGTAGAGTGACGATGAGCATCCAGCCTGACCGATGATTCTGATTTCGTTCGAGCGGGTATTGACCTTGAATACGATTTCGATCCCCACTGACGGCAGAGCAAGACCCCACAATTCTGTTGTTAAGCCGAATGTGCGGTCATCAAGAGTTAACGAGAGCGTCATCGCAAACAAATCATTAGAGAAAGATTGTATCACGCTGCCATTGAAGACATTGACGCCGACTAGATCTTGATCAAGAATCGTGAAGAAGAGTCCCTTGCTCGAGTACACTGTGGACGGTCCAGCTACTGTGCGACTGTTGAACGTAACAACTTCTTTCGCGACTGCGGTTGCAGCACTCAGCTCGTGCAATATGATGTCGGAACCGTTGGTCGAAACAAAGAAAAGCCTGCCGGAGCCATCATCGACGTCGACGAGCTTTGTAACATGATGGGGTCCTCGGTTAGGTCTCATCACCAATGGTTGTGTTGTGACTATTCCGGAAGCGATTGAGACGCTGACGACGGCGTAAGCACTTGCTGATGAGAAATCGTTGCGAATTGCAACTATGTCTCCGAAAGAACTCCTGTAAACTGAAATGTGAGTTAAATTATCAACTAGGCTACCTGCGAGATTTTCCGACAGAGTGAAAAGGGGCTGGCGAATTTCATACGTGAATCCTATTGAATCATGGGATAGCATCAAAAACACGCACCATGCGTCGGAGACCATAGCCCGACCTGCATCATACCTCCGCCACTGAGAATGAAAGATAGATTCGTTTGCACTGCAGCTACACAGTAAGAATGACACGCGATGGCGTACGAGGTGCCGGTTGGTCGAAGAGATATGAAACACTATTGGAGGGAGAATTCTGACTTCCCACCGACACAATCACACCGACAGATCCTGGAACGCTTCGGTGCGGCCGGCATACAACAGACGAGTCCGAGGTCCATGCCACTGACGCGCAAGCTGTCCGGCCCAAAGTCGCCATTACGCTGTTGTTGATGGAGCCGAAATTGCCGCCGAATATGGTGAATCTATTGCCACCCTCTGATGGCCCGTTGGAGGGCATGCCGCTTGAAATAGTCGGGGCCATATAGTTCGCAGCACGACTTAATTTTCCAACTTGAATTCCTGCTGAGACGAAAGCGTCCAGATTTCTCGACACACCAGAGGCCATTCTGCACATCAACGAAGAGTCGGACGTCCAGGACGATGAGCGGCATGCAGTCATTCCGATCCTTGCAGTTTGTGAGTTTCCAGTTGCTCCAAAAAACCTTCCAAACAGGGTTACCCTAGTGGCTTTTGACTCTGGCGGAGAATTTGTGATACTCGCCGATGAGACGATAGGAGGCCTGTACATGAATAAATTGATACCTGTTGCGATATCACGATGGACAGAGAGCACAACGGTGAGTCCCTTTCCGATGCCTGAAGCCAACTTGCACTTCGCACTAGAATCAGACAACCAAACAGAGGATTCGCAGCTTGTGCCCATCAAACGCAAAGTTGGAGACAGGTTGGCCCTTCCAAAATTATTGCCAATGACGGTTAAAGTTGTGCCAGGTTCTGATAGAGGGGGTGCAACTCGGATAATAAGCGGCTGGTCGTAGCTGAAAAGAAGTCCCGAAACCGCAACAGCTCGCCCAACAGACACAAAAATGGTATTTGATATGCCCCTTCCTGCAGACGCTCTGCACACGATGGATGTTTGTGAGACCCAATGCGACGATGCACATGCAGTTGTTCTGACACGAACACGCACAGTAGAATCAAAAGAACCAAAGTTATCTCCAAACAGAGTAGTCAAAACTCCAACGCTTGGACCATGTGCAATCAATAGAGAGGAAACAAGCGGAGGAAGGTATGAAACGGACGCAGGAATAAAAACCAGAGAATTAGCCAACGAAATAATAATCGGAAGCGAAGCTGAGACACCTCGAGCAACACGACATGTGGCAGCAGTGTCCGAAAGCCAGTGAGAGTTGTGACATCCAGTTGAGCCAACTCGTATTCTCATGGAATAATCGTGAACCCCAAAGTGACTGCCGAACTGGGTCACCACGACAGCTCCAGTTGTCGAGAAAGGAGAACTGCCTTGCACAGAAGAGACAACAGGCAGCGAGTAACTGAATATGCGAGTGGCTGTATTGTATCCCTCCGGCGAGAGGAAGTAAATATCTCGCCGAACTTGAACACCAGGCAACACCCGGCAAAGAATGCCAGAATCTGATGTCCATATGGTCGCTGAACATGAAGTCGGTCCCATCCAGGCCATGACCGTGAAATCAAATGTACCAAAACCATTACCATTGACTGTAAGAGAGTAGCCTCCAGTTGTTGGACCCACTGCCGGGAATATTGAAGTTGCATTCAGCGAGAGAAATATGT
Organism: Verrucomicrobiaceae bacterium; assembly: GCA_027487435.1. Taxonomy (GTDB): domain Bacteria; phylum Verrucomicrobiota; class Verrucomicrobiia; order Verrucomicrobiales; family Akkermansiaceae; genus UBA956. The sequence continues at coordinate 2,937 of JAIYDP010000310.1, forward strand.
AAGACCTTGAAAACGTGCCTACATTACCAGCCGCTGTGATGGCTACGACCTTCATCTCATTGGAGCCGAAAATGGGAAAACCAAGAGGAACACGAGTGGTGAGCGATGTGTCAGACGTCCAAGTCGTTGATTCCGATGCTGTTCGTCCAAACCGTACAACAGGGGATGAGTCAAAAGGGGAGAATCCACTAAAGCCAAGGATAGTAATCATTCGAAATGGAGCTGGTTCCTGTAGCGGTGGGCTCGGGGGTTTGGCACGAAGATACCGAGGTGGACTGTACGAAAACGCTTGTGACACAGTTGTCAGCTGACCACCCGAAGTTACGACGACATTTTGAGAGACGCCGACACCAATCGGAAGACGTGAAGAAATGCAACTATCAGATGTCCAAATCGATTGTGCCGCTACAGTTTCTCCGATTCTAACGACGGAAGAGTAATCGACGACGCCGAAGCCGAGTCCAAACAAAGTAATCGCAATTCCCCCGGTGGTGGGAAGATTCAACGGATGCACGCTCGTGAAAAAACAATCGAAATAAGAAAACGCTGAAGTGTGGGTACCAAGAAACATTGAAAGTGTGGCCACCATTGAACGGGACCTCAACAGCCCGGAGAAAACCTTGCAAAGAGTCGACGAATCAGAAGTCCAGGAGGTAAATTCGCAAGCGGTCCCACCAACTCTGAATCTAATCGTACCGTCGGACACACTAAATCCTGTACCATAAATCGACACAAGCGTAGATCCAGTAGAAGGAGCCATACTACTTGCTTTTGCAATAGAAGGAGCGCAATACGAGATAACGTCAAGCAAAGATGACTGCATGTTGAAAATCGTCGCAATAACAGATGAAAAAGGCCCTGACCCGGCTGACGATTTACAAAACAAGGCTGAATCCGAAACCCATTTGCTACTTTCACAACTAGTTTGGCCAACTCTCACTTGAACACTGATGTCAAAGACAGCAAACGAGCTACCGAATAATGTCAACACAGAGCTTCCTGTTGTAGCAATGTTGACTGGAACAATGGAAGAAATCTTGACAGACGGGTAAGTCAATGAAAAAAACAGAATGCTAGACTCAACAACGCTAACTTCTGCCCCAAAAGAACGGCCGATTCCACTAGACACTTTGCATCTCATGACCGAATCTGACATCCACACACTCGCCTCACACGCAGTCCCTCCACCGCGACCG
>JAIYDP010000117.1 GCA_027487435.1 Verrucomicrobiaceae bacterium
CCGTTCCGACTTCGCCCGAAACGAAGTCTTCGACAACCCCAGGATATTCCGAATGTTGAACGACCCCGCGGCACACGAAATCCAGTGGAACATCATAGGCGAAATCTACAAACAGCGCCGGCTCCAACAGCACAACGCCGACGACGACGACGACGCGACTCCGCATGAAGCGCCCCCCGTCCCGCCTCCACCCGTCCCGCCTGACCCGCCATGAGTCCCTTGAGCGAATTGACACGTGGAAATATTTTTAGAAAATGTTTTGAAGACGGAGATATTTTTCGAAAAATTTGTAGCGTGAGCGCCGTGTAGACATTGGCATGTGAGTTAACATCTCCCTTCCCTAACCCCGAGTTCATTCGACTCCGCACCGCTTCGTTGCCTTTGCAACATTTGCGCACATTTGCCTGTGCCTCTTGCCTTCTGTATTCAAGATGAAGGTTGCGTTACAACCTTTGAAGCTCTGAGATAGGACCGTTGCCATCCCAAATCGAATTCTAAAGGGAGTTGGGACTTACACAAGAAACTGAGTCCCGGTTGCGCTCAAGACGCAACAAGGCCGAACGCAACGATTCAATTGCAACACTCGTTCTCTATTTTCAACTGCATTGTTCGTCTTCGCTAGAGTTGCAAATACGTCCCTTTTCGCTTGAAGCCATTAAAAAGGATGTGCAGCGCACGCTGTTGCAAGTTTTTCTATCACCAAGGAAGATTAGCTCCTCTACCAAATTGGACACCACGCGAGCTTGCCCATCAATAGAGCACGACCTTTCCCGAACGGTTCCGTTCTATTGATAGGAATGGCAACAGCAGCGTCGTGTGTTGTGCTTTTGGTTTGCGCAATTGCAATGATTTTGGAGGTTGGGGAGTGCCGGAAATCCAAAGGGAGGGAAGAAAGTAGCAGGTTGAATGTAAGGGACAGGAAGACGTTTTGGAGTAGATTTGGGATGACATCGTTGGCGACAGGACAGAATGAGGGCGCACAAAAGAAAGACACAGGTGATGGAAAGAGTGGGGGTGATGCGGGTGGTAGCGGGGCGGAAAGCACGGGCGGAAGTGGGGGCGAGGATGGTGAAGAAGACGAGAGTTGGGATGACGCAGACGACGGAAAAGGAGTCGGAGGAAAGGGAGATGGCGGAAAAGGGGAGGGGAAAGTGGAATGTGGTGGTAAAGGGGTGGCTGTTGGGATAGATGCGGTCATCACGAGTGCAGAGAAGGTGTGGAGGAGAGGCGTTTGTGTTGACACTCGCGAGCTTCTGAAAATGATACAGAAGGCAAACCTTGACAAACAGAAGTTTGCAAACTCTGTCACGGACAAACAGAGAAAGGAACGGGGGCAAGCATATCGCGCTCAGTTGAAAAGCTATTGGGACGCCAGAAAGAACTGGAAAAAGATGTTGAATGTTGGGTTTAGAGCAGGATATTGCTTAGGATTGTGTCGAGTGGCTATGAAGACGATATTTTCACGACTTGTGGAGAAAAGAAAGTCTTTGGCTGAAAAGTGGGGCGAAGCGAGCAAAGAATTTTATTCTGCCAAGAACAACAAGGATATGATTCAATCTGGGTTTGAGTGTTGAGGAGAGGAAAGTAAATCCTGTCCATTTTATCAAGATAACGCATACGACGAAACCCAAGGCGATTGAAGGAAACAAGAAAGGAGAACCAGACCTTCGAAAATTTGCTGCCCTAGCCAGCGCCTTCCTCGTTCGTCAGAATGCCAAGCCTCATTAAGATATGAATTGAACTTGGAGTTGCGTGCACGAGTGCAGTGGTTCGATTACAAATTCACTTTGCTGGGGTCCTTCTTCAATTTGAAAACGTCGGAGAGGCTGAGAGAAACCCCGGCCCAAGTCTTGCTGAGAGGCACGTGCGCAGGTGGCTCCTTCGGAGTTTTGCTCGAGTAGTACCCCGCAGCCTCAAGAATTTCCTTTTGGTAGTCGCTACCAATGATCAAATCGTCCTCCGAGCCGTCCGTGAGAGTGGAGCCACGCTTCTTCGCCGCCCAGCCAAGAAAGCGCATCGTTGATTGCCTCCGCAGCAATGAGGGCGACTTTGGGGTTGTTGGGCGGTCTGCGTGGGATTAGCGAAGCCAGAACACAGCACGACCGTAAATGATGTTTAGGATTGACGGATCCTCGACAACGCAGAACGAGCGAAACACATCATCGGTGCAAGACGGCAACGCAGACCAAACAAACATTACTGAAACGATCAAATGAAAGAAGATAGAGCAGAAAACCCCTGCCCCCTGGATTGAAATTGATGCGCTTCGAGTACGGAAGCCGCCGCACAGGCGCAATTTCGCCTGAGGTCGGTTCACTCAGAATGGCGGTGGTTGAAGACGCCGCTTGCGCAGCCAGAGCTTGACGGCTTTGAAACGACGTTGACAGCTGCTCAGCACGCGCCCTAAATGCTGCCGATTGTGGAGATCGTGACCCTGAGAGAGTGAGAAGCTTCAATTCTCAGATAAGCGAACTGAGCGGAAGTGGTGCGGGAGCCGATTGAACCCCCCCCGCGCAGGAAGGGTCATGAGGGAGGGAGCTTGCGGACGAGGACTCGCTTCGAAGGGCTGACATGGCCGTAGAGGGACGCGACTGCAAGAAATCAGAATACAACACAGACATAAGGGGGGGGGGGGTACACGACTACGCGATGACGTGACAGTGCCGTGCGACATTGCCGTCGACGGACGGCTCCCTGCACGCTGCAAGACTGTCAAAAAAGCATGGACACGAATCTTTTACCGACGGTGCCGCACTGCCAAGACTCTTTGAAGTAATTAGGCAAAAGAGTGAGGCTCACGAAGTAGGATATATTCGTGTCCGCATCCGGCGGGGGCGTATCTTTGATCGCCTCTTTCAAATGGTTTAACTCGACTGCCAGTTCCGCTTGGTCGCGCCTCCGCTGCTCCTTCCTTCGCTCCGCCATGCCCATGTAAATCTTGTAGCACCGGCCACAAACCCGCACTTGCCGCTTTTGCTGCTCAAATAACGTCCTGGCCCCTCCAGACATCTTGCATCCAACGCGCAGGAGGGGATTCCTGGGCGGCACTTTCGATGCTGCGAGATCAAAACTTTGAGACCGAGGGGACAGCACCGTCAAGGCAAGAGTACCTAAATCCCCATTCGAGGACATCAACGGCCGTATGATTGACGTTGCGCCCGTCGTCCCAAACTGACAACAGCCAAACGCCATAACCCTCAACCTCATCGAACGCGTGCATGACCACATCAAGCTCAAGGTCAGACTCCACATCATCTACAGCTTCGCGGGCAGAAAAAAGTTCCGATGATACGCCCGTGGGGGCTACCACGACTGCTGTGAGAGCGGAGGATGTCCTGCCGCGAAGCTTCAAAAACACTCGCATGCCGTTGTGAATGCGACCGCGTTGTGTCACCACAACGGTCGCATCCTGCAGAATACTTTAAGGAAGTAACACAAGAAGGCGCACCACTGTCGTGTCTTCATTCTTTGGCAGGACTGCGTTCACGTAGGACCTCCTGACGGTGTCAGCATGTCAGTCCATGACAGAACAACTTCACAACTTCGACCATCACCCCACGCTCTTGGGCACGTCTGTCAGCCATGACTGTGGCAAGGGGGAGAAACGAGTCGGCGTCGGATGCCAATGGTGCCGCTGGATCTAGGCGCAACACTTGGAGAATCTCATCGCTGCCAGAAAGCGCCAAGTCAACGGGCACTGAGGTGTAAAACAAAAATCAGGAACGCGGAACAAGAAGAGCAATAGTCGCCATGACAATTTCGCGCAAATTTGGCGGAAGGTGGGATCCCCGCTTCTTCAGAGCGCTCATCCAACAGCGACGTCTTTGGCGAGAAATGCTCCATCCGGCGGAACACAAGCGACGCAACGCTAACGAGCGTTGGCTCAATTCTTTCAGCGACAGGATTGTCAACCATGAAGTCGAGCGTGGCCTCAGCGCAGAATCCCCTCCTCAACCTGATGGCAGCCGCAAGGATCTCTCGAGCGGCACGAAGGAGGGTGTTGGTAAGGTTGGAGTTGCGGCACATCACCTCCTCATGACGGAGGCGGATGATGGTGCCAGTGCGAGGGTGGGTGTGGACGGACTTGAAACAAATCATAACGGACATGGGAGAGTTGCTCAATGCGTAGTATGGTTCCGCTTCGTTCTTCAAACAGATTTTGGACGCACAAAACTGAACGCGGTAGAACGTATTTGAGGCGGCGGACCTGACGACGGACTGAATTTGCAAAACGGCCCACATGTCGTCGTTCTAGAGGGTCACAAAAACAATCGAGGGCAGACTCCCGCTCGGTTTGAAAATAGATCACGATACTCCATCAGAGACAACTGATCAGTCTTCACGGTTGAATGCCCTCCATCCAAAGCCCTTCGTCGAACAACTGCAAACGTTTGAAGTTCACTATCTCGGCGTCTTCGCGAAGCGGAAAGGGAGGGCCGAACGGCTCCAGCTCGACAATCCTGCAGTAGATGCTCTTCAATGTGCAACAGGTCGGTATTGTCTTTCTTCTTCCGGAGCACTCGCTGCTCCTTCTCGGAGAAGTAGTACCAACTGGAACATGAGGTTGGTTCTAGTCATGCACACGTTTGGGGGACCCCTTTCTCGCAAAACGCAGTGGAAGGAATGCGAACGATGGCAGTTGAAGAATCTCGGAGAACTGAACACATCCACTCCGTTGGCTGCAAAATTTTTTCCATGTCCGTTTTGTGGAGTCTGTTGACTTGACAATGACTATGATTGACGTCGATGGTTGAAGCCAGTTGACTCTGTAAGAAATATCGTAATGTCAACAACGATGTTGCGGCTTCATTTCAGAATACAGTCAGAAGCTCCACAGTTGCGAAGATCGCTCTGTGGTCGCTGGGATATCTCAATGTCGATCCGTACTTGAATTCGTCAATCTGAGATTATGAAACCAGAGACAACAACCTGTCACCTCCCAATCAGAAACCCTCCATTGGCGGGCGTTTGTCACAAAGATGTGGTCAATTTGCTTCGTTTTGTCGAACTCAGGTGCCGGAGTCTTCGAAATGAGAAACGGCTGCGAGCGCTAAAACTTGGTTTGAGACGACCTTCACGGACTCGGCTAGGTCGCAAGTTTCTTCAAGGCCCCCTGCTTTGAGGATGGCGAACGCTTCAGAATCGTAATTCGAGTTGAAATCGCCAGTCACAATGGCTGGCAGTCGCTTTGAAAGCTCCGCAGTCTTGTTTAAAAAAAGCGGCGACGCCGCCTTTTGGAAGGGGTAATTGTTGTCATAGTGAGTTGTGGAGAAGTAGAACGACGCATTGGACGCAACATCGTCGAAGATCGCCCACTGAACAAGTCGGGGCATGACCTGATGATGTGGAGCGAATCCTTTGGACCAAGCTGGCTTATCAGCGAGATCAAACTGGCGACACGTTTCTCTGGAGTCGGTGAGAGCCAATAGTATCCGCTGTCAGCGACAGAGAGACGGTCCCTCCGGTACAAAATGCATGCGTCAGGATCAGAAGAGAGCGAGTGGTGATAGAAGATCTGCTGCATTAAGTCGCCAATAAACGCAAACAGCTGAATGATTTGGGAGCAGCTTGAGGAATTCATCCACATTGGAGGCCACGAGAAGCTCTTGAACGCCGATCAAATCGGGATCATGGCGCTGGAATATGTCCGCGAAGTCTTGAAATTGTCAAGAATTGGCGATGAATCTTTCAGCTCGAACAAAAGGCATAACATCGAGATTAGGAGCAAACCTTGGAGACGTGTACGCCACGGGTCTACCTCTTTCTTGAATAAGTCGCAAACTGGACAATCAATGTTGAAGCATCCGATCTAGCTCGTGAGAAGATCAGCACAGGTGGCACTCTTAAAGGCTCCGAGGTAGCAACAACGAGAATTGCAATCGAAACTAAGATTCCTTTCATGTCGATAACTAACTTACTCTTATTCGAGTTGTTTGTTTGTCAACAGAAAATGAAGCATCGTCAGAGAACGCGTGTCTGAACGTTCGGAAGGGGTCCGACGTGCCCACGTCCGAGTGGAGAGGTGGCCGACGGCCCGTATGGCGCCGACTCACATGCGCACACAAGGAGGTAGAGGGGCTAGGCTGCTGGCTTGCCGGAGGGGCAGCGGAATGGGGACAAGGGAGGTGTGGATCGGTGGCCGCTGGGGACTGATGTGAGGAGGAGTGACAAGTCAATGGGTCAGGAAACGAGAAGTGCCGACGCGGGGGGTCCCGGTTCTTGTGGGAGGGGGCCGGGCCGAAGCCGGCCAATTCGTCTGGGGCGGCCTCAAGAGCGGCGTTTTGGAGGAACTCGAGGGCACTGTGGAGAGCAAGCGTCGTAGTTAAGGGCGGCTAGGGGGTGGGATGGAACAGCGCGCAACGCGTTGTACGTATCCGGTCAACGTCCACAGCAGCTGCAGAAGGATACGCCTGCAACTCAACAAATACGCGTGCCGTGCAATCTCGAAAGAGGGTGGGGCGAGGAAGCGCGACGACGACATGCAGGGCTTTCAAAACACCCTCCCCTCTCAGCCGCCGGCTGAACAGAGTCGTGCTCAGGGCCTCTCCCGCAACGGGGAGACGGACTGCGAGCTGCGCCGCAACGTCAAAACGCTGAAGGCATAGGCATTGTCTTGGGCCACATCGGCGCCAAAACAATGAGGGGAGGATTGGCTGGGTACCGAGAGGGCCCGATGGGCCGTGAAAGCAGGCCATGAAGCGAAGCGAACGTCGAGCACCTCCAACGAGAACGGTGCGACAATCGGAGCTACTTCGCTACACTCGTACGAAAGGCCACAAGAGTAACCAAGGGAAACAATCGGAGCTGGGGTAACAACCGGAGCTACAAGGCCTTGAAAACTTCTTGAACGGATTTGTAGACAGAGTCCACATCCGCAGTCGAGTCAATTTTGCGTACTTTGCCGACTTCTGCAAACTTCTCAATGATGGGTAGGGTCTGGCTCATGTACACGTTAAACCTAACATTTCATTGTCGGGAAACAAAAGAGTAACCTCCGCTTGATGGTTTCAATGTTGTCGTCCGTCCTCCCAGACGTTTTGCCTCTCTCCACAAGACGACTCTCCATGCAATCTTCAGGACAATCGAAAAATAAAACAAACAAAACGTCAGAGCTGTCTCCGATGACCCTTTCCCATCCCTCCAAGTTGTTTAAATTTCTTGGAAATCCGTCAATCAGAAATCTAGAGGACCCAGATGAATCCATCGCCTTCTTGAGGAGGCCAACAGTGATTTCGACTGGTACAATCTACATAATTAGACTAGAATGGCAATACTCACTGTTCCCTCCTTCAAATGCCTACTAATGAGCTCGCCCACTTCGCTATGCGACTCACATTCGCTACGAAGCAAATCCCCAGCAGAAAGATGAATCCATCCAAATTCTTCAACTATTTTCCCGCATTGAGTGCCTTTCCCCGCTCCGGGTCCTCCGAGGACGAAGACGACTTGGGGCTTCATGTTGTGCTCTAAATTACTTGGTAATATTAATATTTAAACTACTTTTCAATGGGTGACCTTCTCCAGACCACAGACGATGAATGGACTCAACGAATTAAGCGAGCAGACTCGCTGTCTCCTTTCCGCTCCTCTCAGAAACATCTATCATCGGGGAGATTTGCGTCGGGCACAGTCGAAGAAGAGGATGAGCAGGCAAAAGAAGAAACGTTTGCGATTGTATGTGAGTTTCTGATTGCTGCAGTGATGACAAGGGTAAACCCGTTGAAAGTCTACAGCTGTGTCCTGTAGATCAATGTGACGAACCCAAGGTGATGAGCGAGACCGCTTGGGCTGGGAGAATTAAGCGAAACGACTCGCTCAGCAGCCAGCGCAGCCAAAAGAATCTGCAAGTCCCTGGGCACTCTCTTGACAAGTTGTCTGAGAGTGTTGAAGAGTAGTTGATGCGGTCAGTATCTTGTATCATGATGTACGTTTACAATCTCCATGAAGTTAGGGTGCAGTCTTCTTTCTCTTCCTGGAGAACATACCGAGATCGTTTACCTTGCCATCAGACGCAGGCGCTTTGGTCGAAACGTTGTCGTGAGTAGTCTCTGCCGCATGAGAAGCCTTTTGTCGCTCTTCTTTTGCGATTATTGAGTTCTCTTCCTCGCAAAGCTCAATCTCGTCTATCTGAGGGGTCAGCAATAGGGCGACGCTGAGGAACCTTGTTTTTCATTTCTTCAGCGAATGCTTCCATATCCTCAATCTCAGAAATGACATCGTCGTACTTGGAAGGGTAGTCTTGGGCGTCGGCTGCAGATGCCTCGGCTGAATTGTAAAGAGGGAAGTTTGAGCATCCACCGTTTCTCAAGATTTCTTCAAGCGCTCTCAATCTCACGACTCGCTCTGTCACAACCTTATGCGCTTGGCGATAGTAGTGCAACGAAGGAACGTTCTTGGCTAGGGCAAGAAAGCAGATTGCAAGCCGATAGTTCCTGCAGCTTCAGCAATGACTTTTTTCACAAACAAATCAAGAAGGTCCCTGTGGTCTGGAGGACGGACTGCGACAAGAATCTGCAACGACTTCGTGTAGTCGATGGCAGCTTGGGCGAATTGCTCTGCTTTGGTGAGGGTCAAACCGAAAAAAGGAACCTTCGTCGTAACTGCAATCAGCAAGAAGCCTGTGAACCTTCGCTAGCAACTCTGACGCGGCATCCTCTTTCTCAAGAATACAACGAGCGGCTTCCAAGCACTCCCAAGCTACGGTCATCGGATCCTCGTCATCAAACGTCGTGTTCAAAGTTTCGTTGCCACCGTCGTCTTCTTGCTCAGCAATCCCGCTCGCTGCAGATGGCTCCGCGTCATCATCGCGAGTCATATCCGCGACTGCATCGACGTCTTCTCCGTCGTCCCGATCCTGTACTTTGTCTTGTAAACTCTCTCCAAACACGTCGTCATCAGCCTTGCTCCGAGGAGCGTACATTGTGATGCAAAACGCATAGTTGTACAGCATTTCACAACTATCTCTCGACAGCTCTTCCTGCCTGTCATTCCTACGCTGTTGCTTGCATCGTACTCAAATTTACCTAGCTTGAAGAACGACCGCAAAACATGCGGCAGCTTCCTCGTATTGCTTTAGATGAAGAAGCTCATTGGCCTTCGTAAGTGCCGATTCCTCTTCCTCTTGAGTGACCGTGTAGAGGACTGAAGCAGATTCCATCTCCCGCCAAAAATTCCCGCCACGATTTTCATCAGACGCCGGCAACATGGGTCGCATTGGTACACCACTCGCTGCTTCCACAGCATCGACAGATATTTAATTTACACATTCATCTTCACTCTCACCATCATCTGAATCAGATCCTTCACAAAAATCCAGCGACTTCATCAGCCGCATGGTCATTGACAGAGCGGTAGCTCTCCTCTCTGCGTCTGACGCGCCTTGGAGCACCGTGCGCACCCCTGACAGCTCTCTCATCAGGACCTCAAAGTCATGGAGCTCTTTTTCGGAAGAAGACTCCGCGCTTTGATCGCCTCGGCAAATAGCGTTGGGAGCTGGTGAGTCATAGGGCAAAAAATGCAAAAGAATGACCTTGTTGATTTCTCCACGAGAAGCAACTCAGCAACTGCGCGAGCTGGCTCAATGAGTCGCAATCTGTGCTGTCAAACAGCTTTGAATCGAAATACCGGGCTCATCGTCATTATCGACGATTAAATCGAATTGAATGTCGCTCGCGACGGCAATCAACTCATCCACGTTCTCCATTCTCTGCAACGGACTTTCAGCAAAAAGTTCCCAAAAAGTAAATATTCTCAATCTCGGCTCGCATATCGCCAGCAGACCGTCCAGGCGAGATCTCCATCGCGAAGTGACATCTTGCTACAAAGGTAAGATGTGAACATGCTCAAGGACTTCAGCCCCATCAGCAAAGCAAACGACAACGTCAAACGCATTGCATTCCTCATCGGGTGGCAATCTTTGAAAATCGTAGAAGAGAACATCCATAGAAGCGCTGTAATACTTCGTGTCCAAAGAAATGGATCCATCATCTCGTTTCTGGTATTTGCATCCCCGAACTGACGCAATACATAGCTCTAGTATCGTTAGCGGTGACAGTAGATGTCACCACGGTCCCAGATACGATTCATGCATTCAATGGAAGAACCCCAACAAAGGACTCGATTCCTGGTTCGATCCATTAACTAACAAACCCTAAATCAACTTCACAATGGTCACAGTGACATGGCACATTGCAAACGTAAAGGATCGCAGCATACATGTATCTCCTGTCTTCAGCGCTTTCGGTGCGACATGGTAACAGGCGAAAGTTTGAATGCTTATCGCTCAGGAACTTCAGAGTACTCTGGTTTTGGATGATGCTGACTCATTTAGTTCTATCCCCATGGTTGTGACGCTCCGAACGAGGGCTTCGCTTCATTCATCATATTTTTAAAAGAACTCCCCGACGATGATGAAGTTTATGTGAAAGGCAGAGTTTGTATTCGATCACCAAGCTCTGGAAGTGTGCGGAAGTTGATTGGTTTGGACCAGACACGGCTGCTACTGATGTAATCAGACATTCAAGGATCCAGTGATGACCATGGTCACGTTGGCTTTGACAATGAGAATGATTGCTATGGATTCAAGCGCTGTCTTTCATCTCAAGTACTTCAAGATGAGTTTCTTGATTTTGATTCCGACCTCCATGTCGTGCTTGAAGGATTCACTGTGCTGCGGCCCATGTATCAACTGGTCGTTTCGTCGACGACGCAAGCCCAGACACTGCCAAAGTTCCTCACCATCTACAAGGACAAATATCTTGGACACGAACGACCCAGCGACGTGTTAGGCGAAGAAGATGGGGATGTCTACATTGTTGGTGAGGACGACAGCTTGGGCCGAGATCATGATCATGATCTCCTTGATGAACACATTCGCCTTCTTCAAAGTCGAGTGTCCAGTGTGCTGCTATGAGCGAGCGTTTGTAAAAGAAAAAAAAGAGGTAGATTTTGAAAGTAAAATGACAGGTTGGATTCCCCTAACAGATAGTAATTATTAGTTAATCGCATGTCCGAGTGGACAGACTCCGTCAGTGCACGAGGATGGTTAAGACTTGGAGTAGCAGTGAGCTTTGTGTCCTCATTGTGTAGATCTCGAGTCCGCATCGTATTCTACGTCAAGGCGTCGCTGTAATGACCGACGCGTCCGCAGGCGTAGCTCCCCGTTTCGTTCATCTGTTTCTCATCGACAACGCCTTCATTGTTGCCCAAAGAATCGCCAACGATGAAGAGCCCTTCTCACTTCTGTATTCGATTTTCTTCCACAAGAACGAGATTACTATCTCGTGCAACTCATCTTGGAAGCAAACCCGAGGCGATGCGCAACTCGATTCTTTTGACCTCACCGTTTCCAATCCGTCCCTCTCCTTGAGCTTTGCTGTTCTTTCAACCTATGTTTCCACTTGGGCTGACTGCATTTATGAACATGTCGCTGCTGCACGAAGTAGTCGAGATGTTGTCGTCGCATCAAAGATTGTCTCGGAATTTGCTCAAAAGTGAGACCCCCCTTTGCGTCCATGTCATCTGTTCGATATCTTCTGCCCAAAGCACTCTGATCCTCTTGTAGGTACGGTGCTTCGATTAACAGCGTCACGTCGACCGCGTCGCATGCCGTCGTCGCCTCTAATTCCGGGCCCCTTCGGGTCTTTAGCGTGCTTTCTTCTTCCCGCCTTGAGAGCGTCGCCTGCCTCCAGCCCCGCGCGTCCGCCCGCGCCGAGCAAGTGGTCGCGCTCTCCTCCACCGCCCTCTTTGCCGTCATCGATTTCAACCCCCCCTTCTCGCAGGCCCCCCGAGAGGCAGTTGCGTCATTTTCCCTCCCCGCCATGGCCCTTCAGTGGGCATACGAGCCCAAGTGTGCGGCGCCGACGCGCGCCCTCTGCTCCTTGTCGTCGGGGTTCGTCGTCGTCCTGCGCAGGGGCGCCCTTGACGTGCTCGCTGCCAGTTCCGGCGCCCTCGTCGGCACCACGCCCTGCGCTGCCCTCGACGGCCCTAACGGCGACGGTCCGCTGCGTTCGCTTCCCTTTGACGAGGTTTCGCTCCTCGCGTTTGCGCCTGATCGCATCCTTCGATTCGCTCTTTGCGGCATCGCAGCGGCTGATGCTGGCGACGACCCTCCCCCCCCCCATGCCATCGCTCTGATAGCTCGCGTTGACGTGCCGTCGAAGGCTGTCCAATCGAACGGACACACTGTTGCCGTTCTCGCACCTGATGGCTCCGTTTCTATTTTTAGCTCCGATCTGATGTTTTTGAAAAGCGTCCCAATATTTGCGTCCGCCCTCTGCTTTCTGGGGGGCGCCCTCATCGTTGTTGACGCCGACGTTGACGTCGCGCACGTTCTCGATCCTTACCACCCCCATGAAATCCTAAAAATAGAAATTGAAGGAGCGGATGCAGCCCTTGATGCCGCGGTGACTCCGCGCACGGCAACCGAGTGCGACCTCTTCATTTTCGCCCCTCATCGAGTTTCAAAATCTCACCTCCTCTTCCCACACAGTTTCCGCCCCCCACCTCTCCCGACCCCCCCCCTCCCGCTGAAAAACTCCCTCCTTCTCTCCGAAAGTGTCTTTTCTCTCAGTTTGACGCCGTCTTGCCCCACCGAAGCGGCTGTGCCTCCCCCTGTTTCGCGCAACCCTTCGCTCGACATGATGGCTATTTTTAGCCTCCATTTCTCCGAGGAGATGTCGTCGCTCACCTGCGCCCCCGTTGATGTCGTTGTCGCGCAGCCTCTCGCCAACGTCGCCCTCTTTGGCGGCGCCACGTCCATCAGCTTCGTTGCCATCGGCGGCGCACCTGTCGGTGCTTTCGCGTGGCGCCCCTCCGCCGATGCGGTTGAGGCCGTCCCCGCCGACGCCCCCTCCTCCGTGCGGCTGGCGGGGCTCGGGACGCAGCACTCACTCTTTTCGGACGGAAGAGTCGTGTATGGGTGCGGCTGGGGCGGTGGGTGCATTTCCTGATGTCCTAGCGGCGGCGTGATGGGGGGAGGTCGGTTGGGCAACGGTCGGACGGAGGAGGGGGAGTGTGCAATGGCGCCGTGCTTTGAATTTCCCTCCCCCACCCTCGTCGTCAAAATCTCGTGCGGCTCAAATTTCTCCGCCGTCCTCACCTCCGCGGGCGACCTGTCCCCCCCCCCATCCTCTTTTGACCCCCCCCCCCCCCAGCCTTATGTTCGGCTCCAACCTCAAGGCAGCTCTTGGCTTCGATGACGTCGACGTCGTCGCAACGCCGCGTCGCGTCGATTTTTTCGCGGGGCGCCGCGTCGATGACGTTGCGTGCGGCGCCGCGCACACCCTCGCGCTGTGCGAGGGGGGAGTCTTCAGGTCTCCCCCGTTACAGCGGCGCCTGACTGTGTTAGCTGGGGCCAGAACGCGAAAGGTCAACTCGGATTTGCAGATTTGAAAAGCCGGTCCACCCCCTGCGCGGTCCCGCCCCCCCGAAGTTCGGCTGCCCTCTATTTCCGCGTAGCAGCGGGCCTTAACTTCTCCGCCGCGCTCGCGACAACGGGGGAGGTGTTTTCATTTGGGGGGGGGCTCGTGGTCGCGGCGGACGTAATGACACATATTTCAGCCCCCCCCATCATTTCTTTCGACGCAGGGGGGTCCCTCCTCCTCATGGTCTCCTACGTCGGTGACCTCTACTTCCTCGTAACAAAAAATAAATGGACCGCTCAAATCCTTTAGCGCGGACCAACTGAATTCGCCAAAGCCGTCGCCGTCACCCTCCCCCCCTCCGCCACCGTCGCGTCGCTCGCCACAAACGCCAAGTGCGCCGCGGTTTCTCTCGCGACAAAAGAATCGAGTATTTTGGCGAATTCAAATTTTGACAGCTGTTAGGCAAGCGCTCCCTCCGCTCCCTCTTTGGCGCGCTTTTCCCGCGCTTTCGCGTCGCTGCGCAAAAGATCGTCGAGTTAAAATCTTCTCTGCTTGAACTCGACACCCCCGTCGACGAGCAGGTTCACCACCCCCCCCATGCAAATGGCGCCGCTGACCTCCCCCACAGACCGCGTCGTCCATCTCCTCCGCCCACGCCACCGTCCGCACGCTGGAGGTGCGCCTCAGCGCCATCTTCGCCGTCGTCTCGCGCTGCGCCTTCGATTTCAACCCCCCCCTCAACGCTGACCCCCTCGCCGCGGCCCTCTTCGCAGCCGCAGAGACCCTCAGCGCACTCGCACATGCTGCCGCGGTGATGGTTGACGCGGCAAACTCCCGAAGCGACGCGCGGCCACGTTCGGACACACGCACGTTTTGGACATCCCTTTCCACCCCCCCCCCCGAGCCGCGAGTCGACGGCCTGACGGCCGCGACGACGAGCCTCCTGCACGTCTTTAGCGTCGCCTCGGCGCTGTTTGAGTTCGTCGCAGACTCGCGCAGCGTATTTCCGCCTGAGGTTGCGGTGGCGGTTGGGAGCTGTGCGGGTGCTTTAAAATCTCTCCACAGGCGGTCTTTATTCGCCAATTTGGCGCTTCGCTTCCCCAAAGTGTCGTCCAAGCTCCAGAGCGAGCCGTCGGTGGCGATTTACAAAGAGGCCCAAGTCCATCGCGTCTCCCCAATCATCCAAAAACCAACCCACCCCCCGCTTGCAGACGCCCCCGCTTCCATCGGCTTCGAAGAGACGGCCTTCCACGCCGTGACGGACCTCCTCGACTACAAGTTTGACCCCGCGCATTGGCACGGCGCTGTCGCGCGGTTTGTCAACGCGGAGGTGACCGTCTCGACGCTCGTCCTCACGTCGGAGGCCCTCCTCCTCATCGACGAGGCCGCCTGCGTCTTCCTCCCCGTGCGCGCCCTCTGGGCCGCCCTGGACCCGACCGACGCGTCACGGCTGTGGCTCGTCACGCCAGGGTTCCTCACGCTGATCCAAATGTCGTCTCGTGCAAGCGCTGAGAAATGGGCGGCGTCGATTTCAAAGCGGTTGCTGCGGCTTGAGGCTCCAGACGATGGGGCGGGGGTGTGCGCCACGTGGCGGACGAATCGGTTTGCGTACGGCGACGGCGTCGTCTACGAGGGACTCTTCCGAAACGCGCGCAGGCATGGGGGGGGGGTGCTCTCGGCCGAGAAAGACTACAGCTGCGTGGGGACGTGGGTTGACGGCGTCGTGGAGGGGGTGGCTAGAGTCAAAAGTAAGGACTGCACTTTCAGCGGCGAAATGTCCTCGTCCGTCCCCAACGGCTGGGGGCGGTGCGTCTACGCGTCGGGCGAAGTGTACGAGGGGCCCTGGAAAAGCGGTACCCCCCCTCGTCAACGAGTTGTGACCCCCCCCTAGGTCAACGGCACGGTTTGAGGGGCCACTTGCGGAGCGAGCGGGAGGCGTCGGAATATTTTGGCGACTTTGTGCGCGGGGAGATGCACGGCGAAGGGCGGCTGAATTTAAAAGGCGAAAAGTGAGTTATTGGTTAATTTTTTCGGCTAACAAACAGAAGGTACGAGGGGCGGTGGGAAAGTGGGCACCGCCACGACCCCGCCGCGTGTTCGTCCGACGGCGGCGCCACGCACGTCGGGGGGTGGGTCCGAAATCGAAGAAACGGGTATCCCCCATTTGCCGGCACCCCGTCGTCTCACCCCCCCCCCCCCTGCAGTGTCGGCACGATATCTCTTGGCGGCGCCTACTTCCACGGCTATTGGCGCGATGACTCCGTCTCGGGGAGGGGGGCCCTCGTGTTGTCCAACCGCGACGTCATCGTCGGGACGTGGGGGGGGTCGTTCTCCGGCGCGCTGACTGCGTCGGATGTGACTTACCTGCGCGCCAACGACGAGCGCGAGAAGGAGAAGTGGAGCATACTCGTCGAGGGGGGGGGGGTCGGGACGCCGCGGAAGGGCCTCGCGCGAGCAACGAGCGGACGGCTGGAGAAGAGCACCGGGTCGCTGGACGGGGGGGGGGGGGAATTGCGCGACGTTGTGGCGCTACGGGAGAGTTTGATTTCGTCGGGGTCGGCGGTGGGGTCGCTGATCTCTAAATTCTCGGACTTTTTTGTTACGGCGCGGAGGGCTGCACAACATGAGGTGTTGTCTAAAAGAATTGGCGACGCTGTTAGCGACGTCAAGACGTTTGTCAAATTCTTGACCAAGAACGTCCTCAGCGACGACGGGTGCGCTAAAAGATTTTGTTAGTTAACTTCTCAGGGGGGAGTGCGAGGCGCTCGTTTTGGACGCCGTCTTAACCAAAGTTGCGTCAGCGCTGCACTTTTTATTTAAGTCCTCGTGCAGCCACCGCGCCGCCGCGTTGTCGCTGTTGTCCGAGCGGAAACGAATTCATTTGTTGGCAGCCGATGGCGGCGCGGTCAAGTGCCCCGATTGTGGCGACCCTTGCGCCACGTCAGGGTCGTACCTCTTTGACTGCGCTCGCTGTGGGAGCTCGTTTTTTACTGTCTCAAAGGACTACTTCGTCGAAGGCTATTCCAAAGGCTCGGGACCGCCCATCTCGTACCTCCCAAGTGCTTAAAGACCCATTTGTTTGACTTTTAAGTTGCTGAAATGTTTCGAAAGACCCTCACCTCCCCCGCGATGTCTCTTAAAGCCGCGGCGCTTGTTGAGACGTTCGACGCCCTCAACGCCGAAATGACACGCCTTGCCGACGTCAAGTTCGTCGAGGCCGACGATCTCGTTTGGGGGGGGGGGGTCGGCTGACGCGTTGAGATCCCCGTGACGTGTGTCGTGCTGCTGCAGGCGCACGTCGAGGAGCTGCTGACGCACGTCGAGGCGGTGGACAAATTTGCGCCGGACGGGTTCTTCATGAGCCAGAGCGGGTGCTGTTGGACAACCGTCACTGCGGCGGTGACGGTGCTGGATCGCGTCGCGATGGGGCGATGAGGGCAGGGTGCAGAGAGAAGAGTTTACTCTAACATGATGGCGGTTAATTTACGTCACCCTAGGGATGAGGGACAATAATGTGCTTCTCGCGGAACGTCTGCGTCGACGGCGACGGCAAGTTCGCAACGACCGTCTTGGGCCTGCACGCCTTGTAGTACTCAATCGAAGAA
>JAIYDP010000052.1 GCA_027487435.1 Verrucomicrobiaceae bacterium
CGCCCTCCCCCACTCACAACAACTCCAAACGACACCCCAACTCCACTCGACACCCGACACACAACAACACTGTCAGACACCCACACACTCGCCTCACACGCACTAAATCCAATCCGCACACGAACGCTGTTGTCTTCGACACCAAGCGAACCTGCGCTCAAGATGATTTGGATTGGGTGTCGGCCTGTATATCCGATGGATTGAAGAGGTGTGGAGTTGTTGTGATTCATTTGTTCGCTGTGGTCGATGCTGACAACGATTATCGGTTGAGTTAAATTTGCAACGAGGAGAGATCTTGATCCGAAAGATTTCGACGAATCTTTGTTTTTTTTTGGAGTCTTTGAATGCGGAAGGTGGCTGGACTTCTCTGCGTTCGGGTTCCATTCCGATGTTTGGCCAGTTTTCTGCGTCAGAATCGCATGAACTAGAGAATCCTCACGAGACTGTCTCTTCAACTCTGTGACGTGTCTAGTGTCTCCCCCAGGAACTGGAACAAAAGAGTCTTCTCTGCTATCTTTGCCAGGACATGGGGAATTCACGGAGAGTTTTGAGGCAACTGTTCCGCAAGTTACAATCAGAAGAAGCAATCGAAAGAACTGGGAATGTTCTATCCATCCAGTTCCCTCATAGATACGAGAACGAATCGAACGGAAGGAGCTTGAGCGAGGAAGCATCTACTCAGTCAGGCGAAAGGACAGAAAAGAAAATGGACCACAAGTTGGTGACCAAAATAGCGCATTACTCCAAAATAGCGCGGAGTAAGGTTAGCACCAATCCGAATTGCTCAAGTGCAGTCAGTGTCTACAATCCCGAAGCTGCCGTCTCCAATTGCACTTGTGTAAGACGCGAGGTAATTGTAGACTGCCTTTCGAAATCCCATTCAGATGTACCCTTCTACTTTTTGCAGGCACAATGTTTCGAGTAACCGAGTGGCTCTAGAGCCCGTCTGAATGTGAACAAACACTTCCTTGTGTCAATTTGAACTTTTTTCTGCTGAGGGTGACTCCTTATTCATCGGGCCTCTTTATTGAAATGAGTCCTTTCCTTGTTAATTCGCTGACACAATTGTTTCTCACTCTCTTTGCCAACATGGGGATGACGGGGACTGGGGGTTTCTCGTGTGCGTGCCATAAGCGAAGCGAATTGTGGAACGTCGCTTTGATTTGTTAGTTTGTGCCTGTTTTCTCCAACGCAGTGCCATGTTTGACGCCTCCCAATGATGTGATTTCCCGGTTTCTCTTTTCCATGAAACGACTTCGTTTGGTGCTCCCTCTGTGAGCTGCATTTCCCTGTCATCGGCTTTGGGGCACTTTCGGAGACCAATTGTACAGAATGTACAAAGCTATTGAGGCATTCGTATCGCAACTTTTTAACCTTTTCTTCGCAGACGACGACCTACTGCTTGTCACTGAAGGCCGAATCAAGCTCGGCTACAAGATTTTCTCTCAATTGCATTCGGGTTGTCCCCACTTGCTGACGGTGCCACTGTTCTTGTCTACATGGCCCATGGCTTAATGATTGTGCTCTTGTCGTTAACAGCTTGCTCTCCTACATGCAAGTGTCCAGAAGGATGAAAGGGTCGCAAAGTCCTCAAGGAAGTTATCAAATTCCTCTCAAGTCCGAATCTCGTGCTGAACCAAGGATTACCACGTTCATTCTCACAGCAGCTCTTTACAGGCACTCATTCCATTGTCGTCACTTATTGCGTAGACATTTGTCGATGGTGTGTCCTGATAGGAGTTTCAAGCCTCAAGAATCTTACAGGTCGCCTTTTATGTCATTGGCTGGGACAGAATGCAAAATGCGATACTCAAAACCAGTCCATCCTTTGCCATGGTGATCATGATATCATATTATTCTCTTCTGTGGAACAGATGTATGCTGATGAATCGATGCGCGTCGAGTAGATCGCGTTGTTCGCCCAGTCACTGATGCATCTCTGGACATTATTGATTGACTGACATATTGTGTATTGTTGTCCTCACGTCGCAGCTTGAAATACCACTGGAGCGTTTTCAAGGAATCTGGGTGCGTTGCTGAGGCGCGGGTGTCGTACATCACCATCAACATTCATACGTCGTAATTAGGAGACATTACGCTCTCGAGTTGTACCCAAAACCCAGCAAGCGCAGGCCTGGATGTCCTGTGCGTGCTTCTGCTTCACCGCCTACAGTGCTACGTCGTTGCAAGCCTCACGCCCATGCAGCAGCTCGTCTCCGTTGCCATGGGGCAGCGACACCTTCACCGTCGCATTCTTCCTTTTCAATGTTTCCTCTCATTTCAATTTAACTGGACGGCTAAGCTACCGAAGTTGCGGCACTTTTTGCGAGGCTGCATTCTGATATTGAGGTCAACGTGCATGGAAACGAGAAGTACCTCGTCCACAACGCCGCTCTTGTCGTGCGTGCAATGTGCGAAGTCCAACTCGACCGCCTTGACGTCATTCCAACTCACTTGTCAAGGCTTTCCAAAAGAAGTCCGATGTCCTTTACACAGTCTCATCCTCCTCAAGCGGTCGCCGAAATGCAGCTGAGGGAAGCGCTTGAAGTCGGTACGATGGTCTATCTGAGGTCGTCATATGCCTCTGCGAGGTCGTCGGCCAAATCGCCTCCTTGTCCTAGGGGAGGCGGGCAAGGCGTACCTTTAGAGTGTTCAGACTCTGATTGAAAATTGCTTAGGCTGCGAGGTTCTTCTC
>JAIYDP010000096.1 GCA_027487435.1 Verrucomicrobiaceae bacterium
AATCAAGACAATTCCCGAAGAGGCAATTGCGAACATACATCCCATCCTTAAAGGGTGCAATACCGGCGAAGAGTTTTGTATGCGAAGCTGCTTCCGCAGCAGAAACTCCACTTATGCGCGCCACCCTAGGTAACATTGCAGTGTGTTGATCTATTGTTTTATTGGCTGAAAAAACTTCCCTCAGAGTCGCAATTATTGTTAGTAATGTTTTCAAGTTTGTTTCGGATGATGAGTAGTAGATTGCGGGTCTCTAGTTAGTATTTTGACATTGATTTATTGCGCAAATTTATGCAAGGGAACCGTTGCAAAGTGACAGTCTCTTTGCAATGTGCATGGAGAGTCTCCCCAAGCCTATGCGCTGGCCTTACGGCTCATCCGTTGGCTTTTTCTTGGGCTTGCGGCGGGGGCGCTCGATGCGGGCGGCACTTTCCCATTGAGCGAGGATCGCGGGGTTGTTGGAAAATTTATTGCGCACGATGGGCAGGAGCTGGGTGCGAGCCGCGATGCCGCGTTCTAGGGCCGCTCGTAGCGCGGCAGTGGCTCCTACTTGCTCAGAAATGCCGGAGTTTTGTGCGGTTTCTTCTTTTTCTAGGTCGTCAATGGCGTCTTCTAGGTCGTCGAGGAAGTCTTCCTCCATCTCGAATTCGAGGAAGAGCGCTTTATGCTTGGTGGCTTCGGCGTGGTTCTCGCGGGCGGTGATGATGAGGCTGGTGTAGGAGCGGGAGCGGGGGGCGATGAATTGGTCATCGAAGTCGGGAAGACCTGCCGTTTCGGCGATGGCATCTGCGGTTTCGCGGATTTTCGCCAATTGGGCGCGGAGGGTTTTGGCGGCTATTTGTTTCGAGGTGGAACTGCCGTGGAATTCCGTGGAACCGGAAAGCTGGGCGACTCCTTCTTTTTCCATTACCGCTACTTCGGCGTTGATGATGGCGAATTGCGCGGTGGCGCGGGAGGTGGCAGCAAAATGACTGGCGAGCTGCGTACCGATGGAGTCGATGCGTTTGAACGCATCATAATGATTGCGGATCATTTCATTGTTCATGGCTTTTTGATGTGGGAGTTAGTATCACAACTTACTTTCATTGTGATGAGATAAGACTATGCCTAGTGCCTCTGCGCTGGCAATGAAAATGTTTGCATTGGCCAATGATTTTGAGGGGCAACTAGCAGATATTTTTTCGTTACACGATGCGCAGTTTTGATCATGTGTCGGCAGGTGGCTAGGGCTTGAGGCGCAGCAGGCATGTGCCGTAGTCTAACAGCCTTTCCTCTGTGGAGGCAATGTACTGAGGTGGAATGGAATAGAGCCCAGCGCGATTTTGCTGCACCATGCCGGCGTCCAGCAGCTTCTTCATGTGATGAAAGAGATTGCTCGCCGATGTGCCGCCGCGCTCGGCAAGCTCCACCGTCATGAGTGCTTCCCCCGCCGCAAGCTCGCGCAACACCTGCAAGCGCACCTCATTGCCCATGCCGAGTGCCAGGTTTGCTAAAGAAATGGATGTGTCGTTCATGAAAATCTTGGTTATCCTAAAGAATTCTTTGTGGAGCACCAATAAAATTTTTATGTTCACTGATTATTCCTTCATGCACACGAATAATAACTTGTTGTTCCTCAATGATAATTATTTTACGAAAAATAATCGTTTGTCTACCACGAAGAAAATTTAGGGTTACACGAATTATCTTTTGTGTCCCGTGAATGATTTCTAGTGACTCGCGAGAAGTTGAGGTGTTTCCCCAAAGTCCGTGCGGGAAAAATGGGATAAAATTCGTCAGCCACATTACCATCGGATAGCGCTTGAGCTTTTGATAGGAAATCGATCTCTGGGGAATAAAGCGCGCCCCACGATGAGGCGTCCCATTAGGACGCGATGGAGTTACGGGGATGCAGAACCCACGATTGCATCGTGGGCTATAATGAAACGTCCCGTTGGGACGATAGGCAAAAGAATTCAAGGGGAAATCTAGTCAGCCACATTGCGAATCGCGACAGCACTTGGAGTGCGGAGACATGTCTCCGCTTTGGAACGGCGCGACATGTCGCGCTGGGGGGAAAGCGGCGACATGTCGCCGCACTCCAAGGCTGTGGCGACAGCCCAAAGTCCTTTTGGAATATAGCCCTCTCCTAGAACCCAGAAGCGATGAAATCAGTCACCAAAACAAATGCCTATCGCTCGAGCTGCATTGACCATTTCGCCGCCACTTTCTACCAAGCGAAGCTGATCCACAGCATCCGCGATCGGCACCGAGTCAACGTGATACGATTGATAGCTGACCATGCGTCCGAAACGACCTTCGGCAGCAAGTTTTACCGCCATCACACCGAAGCGGATGCCTAGAATTCGGTCGAGCGCTGTAGGTGCACCACCGCGTTGGAGGTGTCCTAAGGTGCAAGAACGAGTCTCTTTTCCCGTCAATCTTTCGATTTGATGCGCCACGTAGTCACCCATACCGCCAAGGCGAACTTCACCGCCTGCATTATCGGCGATGCGCATGATTTGGCCATCAGGCAGGCGTGCGCCTTCTGCGACGACCACCAATGTGCTGTGATGCCCCATGGCTTCGCGCTGGCGGATAAATTCTGCGACTTTTTCCATATCGAAAGGAATTTCCGGGAGCAACACCACATTTGCACCACCTGCCATGCCGCCCCAGAGAGCGATCCAGCCTGCATGGCGCCCCATCACTTCGAGCACCATGACTCGCTTGTGACTGGCTGCTGTGGTGTGCAAACGATCAAGTCCATCGACCACGGTCGAAACCGCGCTATCGAAGCCGAATGTCATCGCCGTGGCACGCAAGTCGTTATCGATCGTTTTAGGCACGCCGATGATCGGCCAACCTTCTTGATACAACTGCATCCCGGTGGTCAGAGAGCCATCGCCACCGACAACGATCAAAGCGCCAATGCCCATTTGATCCATGGTGCGTTTGGCTTTTGCCACAATCTCGCGAGGCACGCCGCTGACTTCGCCTTCGCCAATTTTCGCAGCAAAGTGACCTTTGTTGGTCGTGCCCAAGATCGTGCCACCCAATTTAAGAATCCCTACGGTATCCTCAGCCTGCAAGGTCATGAAATCTCCTGGAGGTAGCAAACCTTCAAAGCCATCGCGGAATCCAATCACTTCCCAACCCAACTCAGCCGCTGCTCCGACGACTCCGTGAATGACTGCATTAAGCCCAGGGCAATCACCACCACTATTTAATATACCGATTTTCATGTGTTTTTATCAACGATTATTGTTTCAAGATGAATTAGAATTTTGGAATTTGTAGGATTTCCCGTTCACGATCTTTTACCATAGCACCGTTGGCGATCCAGCCGTCGTAAATATTCCAGCCGTCATTCAGGAGTTGTGTGGTGCGGGCAAATCGATCATCTGAGCTGTTGAGCAAAATGACGATGAGTCGTCTTGGTGTGACGCCCTTGGTGCCATCAGCTTTGATGCGTTGCAAAGGGTCTTTATCCATCGATGTGGCGAGGCAGGGGCCTGCGGGAGTGGTTTGCCCCGTTTTGATCCCTAAAATTCCCGCTCCACCGAGTAGTTTGTGAGTATTATGAAGGGTAAAGGATTTGCCAGAGACTGTAATGTCGCGTGTTTTTTGACGAACAAAGAAGGCAAATGGAGCACGGCGCATGGCGTAAATCGCGAGCTTGGAGAGATCCGCTGCTGTGGAGTAGCCCTGTTGCTTTGGCAATTCCAAGCCATGCGGGTTGAGGAAGCGCGTATTACGCATTTGCAACACTCGTGCCAATTCGTTCATCTCCTTCACGAAAGTCCATACGGGGTCTTCCGATTTTCCACGACGATTGTTCATGTCGCGGCCGATGTGATCGGCAACGGTCATCGCCGCAAGGTTGTCCGAACTCAGCAAAGCAGCGTAGAGAGCATCCGACAAAGAAATGGTTTGTCCAGGCTGCAAGTTGAGGGGATTCGGCCCACCGATGCGGGTGACACTCTCCGGAACGATCGCGGTAATTTTTTTCAAATCTTGCCCCGTTGCCAAGGCCCAATCGGTAGCAATCACGCCCGTGCAAATCTTCGTCAAGCTCGCCACTGGTCGCTTCACGGATGAATTCTGCGCTTGCAAAACTTTCCCGGAATGCGCTTCCACCACCATAAAGGCCTCTTGAGCAGAAAGCTTGAAAACCGCGAAGAATAAAGCAACGATGGCGTAAGTGAAGCGAGGGCAGTGCATGGACGAGCGCACCATATACGACTTCCCTGCAAACTCAATGGCAAACGAGAAAAATTTGCCACGGCGTGCGAGTCGAAATACATAGAAACGGTCTTCGGACAAGCATACCCACATAAACTCACCTTCTCCTACGCAGCGAAGCAAAGGCCAGCAGACCCAAGGACCAGATGTTCGAAACCTCAGGAACTGCCGTCCACTTCAAGTCACTGCCAGAGATCACAAACGAACCTGTCGCAGCCACAGCCTTTGTGCCATCCCAAGTCAAATTTGCTCCACTGATACTTGTAAAAACCGCACTGTAACTGATAGGGCTTCCTCCCGTTGTAAAAACGTCCGTCCACGTTCTGTCGCTACTCCAGAACGGGTCAGTAAAGGCAGTACTCGAGGTGATGTGAAACATCGCTCCCGAACCAGAGAGCGCACCGCCAACGCGAACTTTATCGTAAGACAGCGGACTCGTTTGGATTTCCCAGCGGAAAATCGAGCCGCTCGCATAGCTAAGATTCCCGGTAAACGTTTGTGTTCCAATTCCGTTTCCCGGAGCATGTGAAGCACCCGACTGGATGGTCGTAGTGCCTCCAATCGTGCCAGAACCACCAACTGTCGCACCGCTGGCAACATTTACCACGCTGCCAACCGCTGTGCTACCATTGATGAAAAGCGTACCAGCATTGATACTCGTCGGTCCCGTATAAGTGTTGGTAGCAGAGAGCACCCACGTGCCCGCGCCTTCTTTCACAAATGTCGTTGCACCACTGCCGTTGTTAGAAATCGCACGGCCAAATCGATTGTTGCCGGTGTTCGTTCCTCCCAATGTCAAGATACGCGTCTGATTGGTGGTGCCGTACCCCAGAGTTCCCGTAGTAAAGGTTAAGGAGCCAATACCCGAAGATTCGATTGTTGCACCGCCACCTATTCCAGCGCTCAGGGTAAAGCTGCGATTCGTCGAAGAATCCGTCGCCCCTAGATAACGCAATACACCAGTAGCGGAACCGAATCGCAGGTTACCCGCTCCGCTGCTTGCCGCACCAATGCTGCTATTCACCCCACCATTCGACATTTTGACTACTTCAAGAACCCCCGCAGTGATTGTTGTAGTGCCGGTGTAAGCACTATTTCCACCGCTGAGGGTAAATGTTCCAGATCCGCGTTTATCGATGCCATATATCGCAGCTTGCACATCACCTTCGAAGACCAATTTGCTAGCACTGACGGTGATCTGCGAGTTGCTATTCAGTGTCATATTGCCTGTGCCTAGGTTGAGTTCGTTTGATCCGAGGAAGGTAAAGCTACGTACGGACAACGGATTGTTGTTACTCAAGGACAGGGCACTGCCGGATGTATTGTCGATACTTGTACCTGCAATACCGAATGTAAACATTCCGGTTCCGATCGCCGAAGCATTTTTGATATTCAACCTGCCAGACTGCAATGTCGTGCCGCCATCATAGGTATTTGCACCAGCGAGAGTCACAGACCCAGTGCTGCCTGCTGCAAGAGTCAATGAACGGGTTGCAATACCATCGGATATCACACCGTTGAGAATCGTATGCACATTAGAACTCGGATGAGTGATGGTCGTGTTGGAACCCAAGGTCACGCCACCATTAAAAGTCCATGAGGCCGTAGTTCCACTCCCTCGTGTGAGCTGGAATGCACCGTTCCAAATATGATCGTTCGACGTTACTGATGCCTGATTGCTGTTGAGAGAACTGAGAATCGTGCCGGTCTGGATAGTAACGACTCCCGTGCCAAAGACGTTTGCATGATTTCCTACTCGCAAATGTCCACTTGCAAGAGTCAACCCGCCGGAAAATGAGTTATTTCCGCTCAGAATCAGGAGCCCAGCACCACTTTTCGTAAATGAGCTCGTCCCAGACTGGCTAATGCTTCCAGACATGGTCAACGAACCTGCAACATTGACATTCAAATGATCTGCAAGAACGATGGGCGCCGATATCACATCAGCAATCGATCCCGTTTCATTCAACATCGCACCTAGACCTTGGTTCGAGAATATTAGCGAAGCACCGCCACTGGCTTGAAGCGTAAAACGGTGAGTATTGTTGAGATCTCCGATGTTCAAAACTCCAATCGTCCGAGAGACGTTGTTAACGGTGACGGTGCGGTTGCCTGTGATGTCATTGGTGAAGTTAATCATATCACCCGCAACTGTGCCGGGGATGGTAGGATTGGAAGACCAATTGGTAACAGTGTTCCAGTTGCCATTGGCATTGGTGATCCAATCGCCGTTGGCGCCATCAACGCGAGACATACCTAGAAACAGGGCACTACCGTGGAGAAAAAACACACTACGAGATAATTTCAAAGAGGAGGAAAACAAAGGAAAAACCATGAGCTAATTGATGATAAATGATAAATGGATGGGGCTGAGATAAAGCTCAGAACACGCGAAGCAATTTTCCTATGTAATAAATCACTATGAATCAATCCCCCCAATTGAGGGGGGAATGTTTGTGACCGATATAACGTATGCAAAGATTTTTCACTCGCAGATATAGAAAACGGAACTACATAAATTCTCCTCAAAGTAGCAGAATATCGTTCCTTTCAGCTTCCATTTGGACGTCGTTCGAACTGCGAATGCTGCATCAAATTTCCCTTGGCCTTGATTGCCGCTCGACCGTCATTTGGCTAATTCTTGGTCAAGCAGAGATGGGGAGTGGCACAGCGATCACGCTTAGAGAATCACAATCCATATTTAGGTTGGATCAGCGCAAACAACATTACTCGATCTTTGCATTTGATCATTGAATCAAAAAGCGAACGCCACAACAGCGAATCCATCATCGAAAACCCTTGATTATTGGAGGAATAAATCTGAGTTCCTATTTCTTCCCTGCGAAAATCTAGACGATCTAGTTCCTGCTATGTTCCCAAGATGATCGAAATGATGTTTTACTGAAATTAGTCCTTGCTATGACTCAGCATCTAGACTTGATTACTGCTACCCAATCACATTTTCCATGAAGAATAGCCATCCATTTACGAAAATCGTCTTTATAAGCCTGCTCAGTGTTCTGGCATTTTTTCCGACGGGCTATGTTTTTGGACAAACCAACGCAGTTGATTTCTCGTTGACGCAGGGAACCAGTTCGGCAAATTATTCACAATTCAAAGCTGGCGGAGCACCCAGTAAAAATCAACCTGTGGTCGGTTTTGAGGTTGATATCACTTCGATCGGAGGTTTAGCAGTGGACGCTTCGCCCATGGCCGCATTTTGCATAGAAATTGCTGAAACAATTGGAAATGGATCCTACGAATTTGATGCAGGGTTT
Organism: Verrucomicrobiaceae bacterium; assembly: GCA_027487435.1. Classification (GTDB taxonomy): domain Bacteria; phylum Verrucomicrobiota; class Verrucomicrobiia; order Verrucomicrobiales; family Akkermansiaceae; genus UBA956. The sequence continues at coordinate 7,500 of JAIYDP010000096.1, forward strand.
TTGTATGAAGCCGCCGCCGGACGCGCAGGTGAGGCTGGCACAGCCAGCCTGAATATCCAACCAGGCGGTATTGGCCAGCTACGTGCTGCACGCGTGCGCTACTTATTTGACAACTTCTACGAATCCAGCACCCTGTCATCATGGACGCAAACATCCACGACTCCGAACGTCCACGCATTTCAGCTCTCTTTGTGGGAACTCACTCACGATGAGGACTTTAGCCTTTCAAATCGAAATGGATCTCTCTACATTAACAGACAGAGTATCTCCGATACGACGACAATGCGGAATAATGCCATCTCACTCGCGCAGTCTTGGCTTACGCGAATTTCCGGTGCAGGAATTACTGATAGCTACGAAAGTACAAAATACGATGTTATATCACTGATGAGCGATACCGGAAACACTGACGGAAAAGGTTATCAGGATATCGTAATGGGTTCGTTGAAAGGCACCACCGATCACAAAACGTTTTCTACTTTGCTGCCCATACCCGAGCCATCATCGTCATTGCTGGCACTTACAGCTTCTTTGCTTGTTCTACGTCGGCGTCGTTGAGAAAAAATTCCTGTTGTTGCTCTAGTCTATTTTATAAATAGCCAACGTGCTTCACTAGGCATATCGAATAGTAAAGGCAACACTGAGTCAATGCTCCGTGAAACGTCTTTATCATTGGAGTCTTTAGGCAGACCTTCACGAGAATCTATCAGATGATTCGAGTTTGATTCTTCGCTCACGAGCTAGGTCGCATATCTTTTCCACATCCCCCTGCCAAACGCGGATCCAAATTTTTTTTAAAAAAAAGATGAAATTTTTCTTGCTTGGCTTTGGGGAGTAAGATTGTATCCGCGCGTATTACTATTAGAAACGCATGAAGAATCTATCTCCCTTAATGAAAAAAAGCCTCCTTGGCCTTCTCTCTGTTTTGGCGCTTGCGCCTAGCAACACCTTGTTCGGACAAACGACTCCTGATGTAAATTTCACATTGGATATTGGCGCTGGCGGTCAGAATTACAGAAATTTCAAAGTTGGGGGAGCCCCATCTGGAAATATTGGTGTCGTTGGTTTCACCGTAGATGTCGCCGGAATTGGTGGTAATCCGATTTCAGCCTCACCAATGGCTGCATTTTGCATCGAGCTTTCAGAAAGTGTAGGCGAAAGCTCATATACTTACGATTCAAGTTATTTATATCAAGCGTCCGCTGGTCGTGCTGGCGAAGCGGGAACTTCTAGCTTAGCTATATCGCCAGGTGGCATTGGCCAACTTCGCGCTGCTCGCGTTCGCTACTTGTTCGACAATTTTTACCAATCTAGCAATCTTGCATCATGGACGGAGAATAGCACTAGCTCGAACGTTCACGCATTTCAGCTCGCCTTGTGGGAACTCTCTCACGATAATGATTTTAGTTTGTCGAACACAAGCGGATCCCTTTACATTGGCAGCCAAACAACCGCTGGCAACTTCACACAGCGCAATAATTCCATTGCACTTGCTCAGTCTTGGCTGACGAATGTCAACGCTGCGGGAATTGACGAAAGCTACCAGAGCACCACCTACGATGTCTTTGCCCTAACAAGCGTGACGGGAAATACTGACGGAAGAGGTTATCAGGATCTCGTGTTTGCGGCACCTCGTGGGTCGGAGTTTTCTACTTTGCTGCCAATACCTGAGCCATCTTCTGCTTTGTTGGCATTGTCAAGCACGTTGCTTTTGATCCGCCGCCGCCGCTAAAGAATGCGATGCATTTGCATTCTTCTGTAGTAGCGAATAGCTAAGACAATAATCCTCCATTCGATAAAGTATTTTCTTGGATTAGCTAGGCTCTATCACATTTCCATTTTCTAACATCCCGCAAATGGCGATCCCCGCTCCTCAATAAAGAGCGGGGATTTTTTTACCTTTGGCTAAACTAATAAAATTCATCAAGGGAATGCTTGCCCACTTTCGATTTTCATTGATGATCTCTGCATGACCATTTTATTCGATATCGGCAATGTGTTGTTGCGCTTTGATTACAAAGAAAAACTCTGCCAATTGTTACCTGATGATTGCGTCAATGGCTCAGAGCGATTGAAACATTTAGATGAAAAACGCGATGAATTGGAGTGTGGAAGAATCAGCGTGGACGAGTTTGTTGCTTGGGCCTTGAATACGCTAGGAAGTAAGGCAACGAAGGAAGAGTTCATTGCCGCTTGGCGCTCGATTTTTTCGCCTATTGATGCGACATGGGAACTTGCCCGCAAGCTCGAAAAGCAGGGTCATCGCCTGATCCTTTTCTCGAACATCAACGCCATTCACAGCCCTTGGATTTATGAGGAGTATGAAATCTTCCGCCTCTTCCACGGAGCGGTGATGTCCTTTGAAATCGGCTACATGAAACCACACCAGCAGTTTTATGAAATTGCCCAAAAAGACTGGAATTTGGTTCCCGCAGAGACACTTTACATTGATGATTTGCCCGCGAACATCGAAGCTGGTTTAGCTGCGGGCTTTCATTGCCATTGCTACGATTGGCGAGATCACACCGCTCTGGAGGCATGGATCGAAAACCTTCTTTCTTAAACCCGAAATCTGAAGTATAACGCCGCCATTCGCGGCCATCATTTGCCGAGCAAAGCCTGGTAGCGACTGTCTGGCGCTCTACTTCGGATCTCGTGTTAAACAAGATCCAAAAAAAACATGGCGACCAGTTGGTCGCCATGTTGAAAAAATAGGATCGATGAAGATGGCTTAGAAGCTCACGCTAGCACGGAGGCCACCGATGAATTCGTTGTCGCCACCGCTTAGTGGAACTCCACCAGAAAACTGATCGCTTTTCACGTCCACGTAGCGGACATAAGGAGTAATCACAAGGTTTTCACGGGCTTGAATCGGCACTGCTGCTGATAGGAACCAATGGTTGAAACCATCCGAAGCAAAGCCTGGAAGTGGCGAATTGTAGCTCTGATACATACTCGCTCCGGCAGAGAGGTCGAGTTTTGCACAAGAAGTGATTTCGAAAGATTTCGACAAAGCACTTTCGAAATACCAACCATCAACGAGGTCGATGTCGTAGAAAGCGGTAACGCTGGCACGAATGCCTTGATAGACCTCTTTGCTAAGAGAAAGGTAGAACTCGCTGGTGTTAAAATTCGCGGTCGCTGCTGGATTAGCTTTGAAATCATAGTGAATGAAGCCAACGCCAAGATCCGCAAAACCAAGATCTTTCGACCAACCGATGGTGGTTTGGAGTTGATCATCAATCAAGCTTTGATTGTCATTGGTAGAACCATACCAAACGCCAACGCTAAATTCGCCTTGGGTCAAGGGGCACGCCATGGAGAGATTAACGCCAGCTTCTGCTAGGTTGTCACCAAGCTCGACACCGCGGAAGTTGTAGCTGGATGCATAGCCAGCAATCACTTCACCTTCGATTTCTGCCGAAGCAACACCAGCGGAAAGTGCTGTGATCGCTGCGATGGCACCAATTGTTTTGTTGTAGTTGCGCATATATATTCTTTTTTGTTGTTTGTTCAGTGCGGCTTTGGGTTCTTTTGACAAATAGGCCCTAGGCCTCTTCTAGCGAGCGATTTACCGTGAGATAGTCCCTCGCGAGATCGAGCTAAGACTACTACGGTTACCTAACGATGCAATGGAAAAGTTACGCACCCCTTAACAAATCACCATTGATTTTTCAATGTTTTACTAATTTAAAAAAATAAATCTAATGTTGGCACGCTCTATGCTTACTAACGATTAGCAAGCTTTGACGCTGGTTCGGATTACTTCGAAATTCTGAATCATCTAGTAGCAGGCAAAATTTTTCTCGGTTGGTAGCGCATATATGAAAGGCGGATCGCTTAACGGCGGTCCGTCTTTTATGCTTTTCATTTGGCTTACAAAACGACATGGCTTGGGCATGCGCAGTAGCCTTCGCTGGTTGATTTTGATTTTGTTGCTAACATCCGTCTGGTGCGGGTGGATTTTTTTACGGCCCTACGACTCCCAAGCCGATGCTCAAGCCCCGTGGAGGGTGATGACCGCATCAGTAAAACGCGATCACAGCTACTACTGGGTGCGCTGCAAACTGAAAGTCTTGTCCGCTGAACCGCTTCCCCAAAGCATCTTACTACTCACGAAAAATCGTCGCATTCGCAGTGCCGACTGCATTCGCATGAAGGATGACATCGATCACATCAGCTTTTGGGTCGAAGAAAGTGATCTGCAAGGCAAGTGCGAGATCGAATTGAACGGAAAAAGTTATTTGCTCAAAAATGACGGAGCATTTCAGCTAACTGAGGGTAGCGAAAAGGCGTTTCGCCAACCGAATTGGAAATGATGAGATATTTATTGATCGATAACTCCAACACTCGAACCAAGCTACGTTTCGCCGATGACTCCGGCTTGCAGGAGTGGAAAACGTGGATTTCTACTGCTGAGGTTCGTGAAGAAACCTTGGACAGGGCTCTTCGAGGACAAACATTTGATGCGGTTCTGCTGTGCTCGGTAGTGCCACAAAAAGCAGAAATCATCCGCCATTATTTCCGTGACCATGCGTTTCACCAAAGTGGATATGAAAGTCGTATGCCACTGAGCATCGACTACCCGCATCCGCATCAAATTGGCGCGGATCGTTTGGCCAATGCTGTTGGAGTCGTGGCGTGTTACCAAGCACCTGCCATCGTAATCGATTTTGGCACGGCGGTGACATTTGATGTCATATCTGCAACTCCGGCCTACTGCGGTGGTGTCATCGCCCCGGGGCTGGGGTCGATGAATGACTATCTGCACCGCAAGACAGCGTTGTTGCCGTTGATCGAATTGCGAGAACCGACTCATGCCATCGGAAAATCCACCGAAGAAGCGATGCGCTCTGGCGCTGTTTTGGGCTATCGAGGCTTAGTGAAAGAAATTCTCCACTCCTTGAAAAAGGAAATGGAGGGCGAGCCGTTGGTTATCGCGACGGGGGGCGACGCCCGATTGATTGCCGCTGGTGTCCCAGAAATCAGCATTGTGGATCCTCAAGTTACCCTCAAAGGCCTACATTGGCTGGCGGTGAACCATTTTTCCGACCTAGGCAGGGGAAAATCTTAAGATTACGGCGAATGTTGGTAGATCCACGTCTCGGTGAGGGCTCCTTGATCATCCTTTAAAAACAGGCGCAAATCCACAGGCTCTTTGCCTTCTACGGCAAGATCAAAATTGCAGCGCCAGGTATCGCCGCCTACCACCGGACGAGCCGCAGGTTGGAGGATCTGACCGCGAGAGGTGGAAATGACAACCTCCACCTTCGTTTCCCATGGCAAATTCTCAAACCGACCACCCTTGAAGTCTAAAACGAACTTCCGCGAGGCGGAACGCACTTTTTCCCCTGGAACTCCGCCACTGCCGATCCTCGTCGATACGACACGCGCCATCGGTGATTCCACGGGCTTATTGGAGCCCCAATGCAAGCGATAGCGGAAGCTGCGTTCCTGCCCCGCCGCAAAAGGTTCAGCCGGATTCCAGAAGGCTACGATGTTATCAAATGTCTCGTCAGGAGTGGGAATTTCCACCAACTGGATTTGCCCTTTGCCCCAGCCATCGAGCGGCTCAACCCACAGGGATGGGCGCTTGTGATACATCGCACCATCATCCAAGAAGTGGCCAAATTCCTGATCCCGTTGCAACAAGCCAAAGCCCTTGGGGTTTTCATCGGTAAACGAGTTAAAACGCAGTGTCGTAGGATTCAACAAAGGCCGCCAAATCCACTCGCCCGCGCCAGTCCACATCGATAAACCATCGGAATCATGGATTTCTGGCCGCCAGTCATCGGCAACGCGGCGGTCGTTTTCTCCACACTGAAACATCGATGTCAGCGGTGCGAGGCCGACTCGCTCGATGGCCTTGCGAGGATAGAGCGTGGCGCTCACCTCCATGATGGTCACATCACCGGGAGTGATCTGGAAGCTGTAAGCTCCCGAGATCGATGGACTATCCAACAGCGCATGTGCGGTAAGAGTTTTCGAATTTTTAGCAGGCTTCTCTAACCAAAAACGACGGAAGTCAGGAAACTCCTCAGCGCGAGGCAATGCCGTATCGACTGCTAAGCCACGAGCCGATAGACCATACTGTTTGCTACTACCCACGGCGCGGAAGTAACTTGCCCCTAAAAACGCAAACATATCCGCATCCACATCCGGTGACACGCCCACACGGAAGCCCGCAAAGCCTAAATTCTCGACTTTCTCTGGCACATTCACCCGCGGTCCATAGGTGAACAGATCCTTGGAATAATCGATCTTCACCGCTTTTCCCTCACTGACTTCATACATCTCCACCGGCTTACGGAAAAACAAACCTAAGTGAAACAAACGCGCCTCCATCTGACCGCCTTGACCTTTCCATAAGGCCTGATCTTTTTTGAATTTGATCGATTGATAGGCATCATAATCGAATGAGTTCATCCATTCTGGCAACTGATCTGAAGGAGCCTCATACGGCTTGGCAGCCAACTCTTTCGCGAGTCCCTTCAAACTCGCTACATCAAATTTCCCACCCTCCTGCGCTGATGAGAGCAGAGAAACGGCCAAAAAAGCCCCAGAAAAACCAACCAACTTCGATGTCGCGTGAAACATGGCGAAGATTTATCGCTTCATTCAGCCGTGGCAATCAAAAATTGCGTCCCATCGCAAATCTGCATGGCATTGCGCAGCGCCTTCGCCCTGCTTCATCTATTCATTCGTCAGCACGATGCGATACCTCGCTTTGCCCGACCTGAGATGGTCCAATGCCTTGTTGATTTCGCTCATCGGAAACATTTCTACCTGAGGTTGAATCTGATGGCGGTTGGCAAAATCAAACATCTTCTCGATGGTTGCGGGACTGCCGACAGGAGAGCCTGACACAGATTTCTGCCCCATAATTAGCGACATTGCACCAATGTCCAAAGGTTCAAGCGTGGCACCAACAAAGTGCAGACGGCCTTTGGGGCGAAGCGTGTTGAGGTAGAGATTCCAATCGAGCTTCACATTGACGGTTGAAATGATGAAATCGAAACTGCCCGCCGCCGCAGTAATTTCTGCTAGATCCGTCGAATTCAGCGTCTTATCCGCACCCATGCCAAGAGCTTCATCGCGCTTGGATTCGCTCGAAGTGAAAGCCGTGACTTCACAACCCCATGCCTTGAGGAACTTGAGCGCGATGTGACCCAGCCCACCGATGCCAATGACCGCTACCTTATCGGTGGACTTCACATCGAACTGGATCAGCGGGTTAAACACCGTGATGCCACCACATAGAAGTGGCCCCGCAGATTTTAGGTCGATGCCCTCTGGCACGACGACCACGCTGGCAGCATCGGCACGGACTTTCTCCGCAAAGCCACCGTGCCGACCGACGATGGTGCCTTCCGCGCTAGCGCATAGGTTTCCGTCCCCAGAATGGCATGCTGCGCAGTGCCCGCAGTAGCCCGAATGCCAACCCAGCCCGACTGCTGTGCCGACCTTGAGGTGGTGGACGTTGGCACCAGTGGCAGCCACCTTACCAATCACCTCATGGCCACCAACGAAAGGAAACATCGACATCCCCCACTCGTTGTCCAGCATGCTCAAGTCGCTATGACAGATGCCGCAGTAAAGCACATCGATCTCCACTTCATTGGGGAGAAGCTCAGCCACCTCGTAGGTGTAAGGTTCGAGTCGTGAGCCGACGTCCTTCGCGGCGTAGGCATGGATTGTCTTGGTGATGCTCATTTGATGATTTTGGTTAGGGTGTTATTCTTGGAACGATTGCAAAGAGCCACGGCGGGATCTAGGTGTCAAGGAAGAAGAGAAATCGAGTCCCGCCGCCGAGTCTCAAATTCCGCAGGATATTGTGATTTGCGATCAACAACCGATAGGTTTGCGGCTATCGCTCAAACCTATCTTTGGGGTTCTGCCCATTTTTTGATGTCCTTTTGGCTCTTGGATTCATTACCCCGTGAAGGCGATTCATCTTGTAGATCATGCTTTTCTTTGATTCGTCATCCCACTGAAGTTCGATAAACCCTAGACGGCTAGCAATCGCAAAAATCGCACCTGAAAGCCCGATACCAACGATCACGCAATAGCAGAGAACCGTCGCTAATCCGCCCAGTAGCCAATTTGGCTGCCAGAACAGATAACCGACAACTGGGATGGAGAACATCTGCGACAATCGCATGAATCGGAGCCACGATTTGGCTTGGAGTGTAATCATTTCTTGCAGAACGAAAGAGTAATGGCGCGCGAGGGGCAAGTCCAAAAGCGGACATGGGCGTTAATCGCGTCGCAATGCATGGCTTGTTCGCCTGTAATTGTTTGTGGCTGCTCAATCCTTGGCTTTTTTTGGACGTTTGGCCTCGTATCTGGCAAGCAGCTTCTTAAGTTGCTCATAGGCCTTTTGGTTCAAGTCGTAGAGCAAAGATTGCTTCCCATCATAAAAAACGATCTCATGACATCCGAAGCACACAAGTGCGTTATATGTGTTCTCACCGATTTGCCAAGAAATGCAGTAATCAGGGTGATAACCGCCACATAGCTTTACTCCTTCGCAGACTGAAATGGAATCGGGACTAGTTAACACTTGGCGAAGGTCGTCAGAGTTGGTGGCAGCAACACCCGGTATGTAGAATTGATACTCCCATATTTTCTGCGTGTCCTTACGCTTGCTCTCTACGGCGAGTAGTTCTTTGTCCCACGTCTGGTGCGGTAGCCCTTCGAACACTACTATGGACTTAGCTTCAGCAAGAGTTGTTCTATAAATAGCTGATGCCTCAATTGCGGGGGCCCCCTCGTTCTGGGCAATTTCTGAGATCACCTCAATCTCCGGAAACGTTTCGTCCTCGGCAGTCGCTGAGAAGGTAACAATAAGCGATAAAATCATGCTAAGGGCTTTCATACTGATCTATGAAGTTGGTTTATAGGAGAACGTAGAGCGCACGCACCGCTAGTAGCTGCGGCGGAAGGCTCTCACGGGTTTGGGGTTGTAGTTACGGAAAATCATCTCAACAGAAGGGCTACTAGCGGTTGCGTGGCGCGGCTTGTTCGGTTTCTTATGATATTAGTGGGACTAGGCCGAGAAAAATCTGTATGAAGCTCAATGTAACGTGCGTACCAAGTAGAAAGAAAGGTCGCGATGTCTTTGTGTTTAAGGATATAAGAACTGCTGCGGTAGGGAACATAAATCCAGATAAAATTAGTGTAAATAATACCCACATACTTGGCATCATCCATTCCTGATAATATCCTATGCGATCTAGAATTCCGCATGTAGCGCAATATGCGGCAACAATCAAATGTGTCCTCAATATGACTCTCGTTCTTGTCATTTTATTTTTATCGAACATCAAAGAACACGCACCGCCACTAGCGGGGGCGGGCGTTGAGACGGGGATGGAGGTTCATACTACGGGTGGCGCTGTCGACAAGGCGGCTAGTGGTGGTTGCTGTGCCTCGTCTTGTTCGCCTCTTTTTTTGTTACCAGTTCTCGGCATAGTAGAGGACCTCGTTTCGTTGCAGACTGACAACCATGCCCTTGCTCTCCCCATGGTTCCAGTCATGGCCTGATCCCGCCTTGTAGGGCTCTGCATGAAAGATGAAAATCCGGTAGTCGTCCGGGAACTCGAATGCATCTTTCGCAAGCGTGTGTGGACTGGTGCTGGACAATCCATCCTTCCGTTCATTGATGAGGGTTACGGAGTTCCCACCATCCTGATGTTGTTTGGCGGTTTTTGTTGCGTGCTCAAACAGCTTCTTCGCTTCTGCTTCGGGAAGTTCCATTCTAAGCTGAACATGCCCTCCTCCCTGCAAGAAACCAGGGAACGAAGAGAACTTCACGTTGCGAGCGGACGCTGGCACAGAACTGGGGAAGTGATCGACTAGTCCGCTAGCCTTCCAATCAGCCAATACTTTCTGATACTGATCAATGGACTCATTGGGCTCTAGCGCCTTGTTGAAGCTGTAGGCGAACCACGCAAATGCCGAAAATACGACGAAAACTAGGACTCCAAGAATCCCAACGATCCACTTGACAGCACGTTTCATATTTCTGGCGAACAGATTATATTCTTATCCACCCGTGATCGTATATCACGGTGGGAATGGATGCAGTAGGCTGTGGGGATTTTACTAATCGTGCAAGGATTTTTTTGAATGTCGTGCGTCTCGTAAAAAGGCATTGCCTCACGCGATCACCGCGTAAAAAGGCTTAGCCTCACGCGATTCCCTATCAGGTTTTCAGATGTGGGAGATGGTGAGGCGGGCTTCCTTGGCTGATATCACGGTGGGAATGGACGGTGGGTGGTGATATCCATGCTTTCTGCGCGATTACGGAATGGGGTG
>JAIYDP010000448.1 GCA_027487435.1 Verrucomicrobiaceae bacterium
CCAGCGCCCGTCACGCGCTGAGTTCTCGCTGCGGCTGTACGACGTGCCGGACGTTTATTTGGGCGAGTCGAACTTGGAATTGGTTGTCTTCGCGCACGTCACATCAGGCGACCGCTCACCTTCGCTTCGTCTTGCTTCGCCCTTTGCTGCGGAACACGCAAAGGCCCATCTGACTCCCTCGCCCTCGTTTGCAACTCCTTTCTTCACATCGCTGCACAAGCAAGAATCATTCCCACTCGATCCGCCTTTGTCAGCTTCCGGCCCTCAAAAAAGTCAAACACTGAAGACGCGAAAGGGTGGGCCAAGTAAGAAGCAGTTCTCTGATGTAGGTCCACTTGGGGGGGCAATTGGGGGGATTGAATTGAATGTGGGACTGTCAGATGCGGGCAAGCGATCGCACGTACAAGCGGCTTCGGCTTCCGGTTTAGACGAGGGCAAACAGCACCATGGCGAGCTCGCCAACCGCAGGGACCGTTCCCAGAGCCTAAAAGATGATCCCATCGGCCTAATTCGTTGCAATGGCACTCCTTCTGTCGGGGTAGAAGCCACATCCTTTCTTGGACAAGTGAGTGATTCTTCGACAAGAGTTAGCAATGTGCACATGAACTCATTGGTGAAAAAGAGTCAAGGGGATGTGGCAAAAAGTGAAGTAGTGAGGGAGGCTAAGAGTGGAATTGGGCGACTGCTAAGAAACGTGGTTGGAGAGAGGGGAGCTATTGTCCTCATACATGGAACGCAGGCAAGTGCAGCAACTTGTGAGAAAGGGGTGGAGGCAGAGAGTGAGGGTGGAGTTGCTCTGCAGAAGGGAGAGGGTATCGGGTCAAACGCGACGAAGAGTAGGCAAGGGGTGGCGATGAGTGGGGGGTGGGGGGCTGTACAGGGTGGCATCGGACTAGGGTTTGGTGGTGCGGGTGGTGCTGGGAGGAAGAGCGCTGCGGATGGAGGTGTGCGGGGGACGAGTTCTGAGGGGAGTGTTGGAATTGGTGGACGAGGAGGGGCTGCGAAGTCTGTGGAGGGTTTTGTTGAGGACACGGATCGGGTCGGGATTGTTTGTAGTCGAGAGGTTGAGGAGATGGTGTGCAGCATGGGCAAGAGCGTGTCGAGTGCGGGCTGCTGGGATGTGCATTCGCCGCGTGGGGAGGCTTCGTTGGGAAAGGTGGGAACGAAGGCGATGGTGTACCTGCTGCGGAACTATGAGAAGCCGTTGGCTCTCGCGACGGTTGCTGAGGCGTTGGTGAAGCTTGGAGTCAAGTGCTCGAAAGAGGAGGTGTGGGATGTTTTGGGGATGAGTGGCCGGTGTCGGTTGGAGAGTGGTGGGCTTGTGGTGCTGAGTGATGTTTTGGGATTTGGAGGGATCCGCGCAAAGTTTGAGGCGTTTGTTGAGTCCCAGAAAGGGGAGGGTACCACTTTGGGATATTGGTACAGCGGGTTCATTTCAGATTTGACGCTGGTTGCGAGGCCATCACGTCAGGAGTTCCGTCGTGCGCTGATAAGTGGTGGAAAGGTTGAAGTTGACAGGAAGGGCTTCAAAGAGGCTTTAGTTAGACGAAAGGAAACGAGGGAGTAGACCATAGGGATTGACGTGCGGATAGAGAGCGGAGCGATGTAAGCGGTGAGGGGGGCGAATTGATGTCGGGGATGGTGGCGTTTGTTGGCGACAACTCGAGCGGACTCGCCAGAGGGCAGATCGAGTCGAGAAATGGGTCTTGTGCTGGTGGGTTTGTCGGAGCGGAGGGGAGGAGGCTGCAAGTGAAAACGGCATGGACGTGGAGGGGGGGGGTCATTCAACTCGAAGGGATCGCCACGTGAGGACAGTTTGTGGCAAGGAAGTGTTGAAAGAGAGAGAAAGCGGATTGATCTGCGGAGCTGCGAGGAGCCCGCGCGTGGGGGCTCAAAAGCATTGGATGCTGCGACTGTCGCGAGTGTGGGGTTGAATGCGGAAGAGAGGCCGACCAGCTTGGAGAGAGCGAGCGTCCAGGGCTCTGGTGTGGGGATCCAAGTGGGCACAGAGGGGATGTTTAACGACGCAACGGGTGGAGAGGGAGAGGGAGAATTGCGTTCGAGTGGCAGGGTGAGTGGAGAGCTTGTGCAATTTGGGATGGAGGCGGTAGAATCTCATTTGGCCAAATAGCCTCTGCGACGACATCGTCTGTTTTGAAGGAAGGGTTTCTCAAGGGCCTTCAAGGCACGCCTTTATGGCCGTTCCCGTTCCAAGACGGCCCGACGGTCTCTCGGTGGATGGGAGCGACAGAGCCGATGGCCTCACTCTGCAATGGCCTGGCTCAATCATCTTGAAGACATTGGCGCTGTTGTAAATCGCCAAAGCGCGAATGCTACGACAGGACCTCACCTTGAGTAATGTTGCTAGAACCATCAAGCTGGCTCCTGCGCTCCCGCTTAACCGAAGCTGACGTCTGTGTGATTCGTTGTAAACAACATTTTACAGGCGTCTTTAAATTTACAGTCGTCATGTCGACGTCGTCTGAGAACAGTCCTGACGTTGACGACTCAGGCAACCGGAAAGAGAGCCGCTTGTGCTTAACCCCGCTTCGACACACAAGCTCGAGAGGCTGCATGGACTAGTCCTTGGCCCCAATGTCCTCCTCTTCATTTTCGTCTTCGTCAACTTGTTAAATTACGTCGATCGCGGCCTTGTTGCTGTAAGCTTCATCTTTGCTCTCCTCCCTTCCGTTACTAAATGCCCATAGGCCATCCTTCCCAGGTTTCAGCAGGATTTTGGAATCAACGGGACCGCTCAAGGAGTTCTCGGCGGTTGCAGCACCCCCTCGCGCCTGATTGCAAAGGCGCTTTCATGGGCGGGTACGCCGTCTTCTCCCCCGTGTTTGGCCATTTTGTCTCCATTTATCCGCCCTTTTACGTCATGGCCTTCGGTCTCTTCTGCTGGGTTGGGTCAACAGTCCTTGCTGGTATACTGTCTCACTCGCCCCCCCCCCCCCCCCCGGCCGGGCCCCCCCCCGGGGGGGCCCCCCCCCCCCGCCCCCCGCGGGCC
>JAIYDP010000037.1 GCA_027487435.1 Verrucomicrobiaceae bacterium
CGTTAAACCCGAGATCCGAAGTATAACGCCGCCATTCACTGCTAGGCTTTCTGGCGCTCTCTATGCACTGGCTTCTAACGGATCGTTGTCCCCGAGACAAAAAACAATGTATCGTGCCGCACGGATGTTCCTTTGGTGCGGCCTAGATAATTTCCCCAACGGAATTGCACTTTGCCGTCTGTGGACTTGTCGTAATTGCCATCTGCCACCAATTCCCAGTCCTTATCGATCAGCGGACGCTTTTTGTAAACTTGGAAATCGAATCCATTGCTGCGAACTTTGATCGAAAGAGGTTTGCCAATCATTTTTTCTGCGAGGGTAACACTTTTGGGCTTCCCTTTCATGCTCCGCCTGCGGTTGAAGCGAATCGTCCCGTCATCTGTTACGCCGAGGTGAAACGCCCAGAGACCACCGGTATGAAACATCTGGAAGATGCATGCAGAGTGTGGCTTGATGAAAGTGTAAGTGCCTTCCCATTCACGCCAACCACCCTTGGGCACGGTCAATGATCGTGTGTAAGCCTCGATGCGACCAGGAATCGCGGTCTTCGGATCGGGATCGCGAAATTGATAATCGCCCTTGTGAAGCCTGAATATCTGGTTGTTTCCCTCCTCTTGATAAAAACGGCTCCATTTCTCAAAAGTACTGCGCCCACCATGCCCGGCCTGATGCTGAATGCCTGTGATGTTCTTGATGTCGAGTGGCGGCAGCGTGCCAGTCAATTTTTCCAATCGCGCTTGATTCACGACAACTTGCGCACCACGTGCTGGCCCCTTGCCCATACGATCCCCAGTGACAATGCCTCCGCTTTGGAGCAACTCTGCCAGCGTGGGATCTTTGCCCTTCAGCGTGTAGAACTCTTCGACCGCCGCTGCGGGTTGGGCAATCGATTTTATGGGTGTTTCGTTTTCAGCCATCGCTAGGCTAAAGCTGCACAATTTGATCGCCAGAGCTATGACTGTGGACGCTAGCTGGATTTTCCCAGGTTTTTTCATGATTGGATGTGTGTGTGTTTTTATCAAAGGTTCAGGGTCCTAGCCTCTGGTCATGAGCGAGCAATTGTTTTCGCAGATCTTCGTAGGGCACAGCCTGCACAGAGACACCCTTATCGATCGCGATGACCGCTGCGGTGGCAGCACTTTGAGAAAGGATCATAAACACGGGTTCCATGCGGATTGAACCGAAAGCCATGTGGCTGGCAGAAAGACACCACGGGACAAGGAGGTTTTGGCACTCGCCCTTTCTCGGCACGATGGCTCGGTAGGAAACAGGGTAAGCACCGCGGATTCGCTCCTGCACATCACCCTCATTCTTGAGCATGCCCTTGTGAACATAGCGCTGAACCGCGTGAGAATCCATGGTGTAAGCCGCGAGTCCGATGGCTTCCGGCACGGGTTCTTTGCGCATGCAATGATTCTGGTTCATGACGAAGTCCGAGATCATACGGCGAGCTTCGCGGACGTAGATTTGGTGAGGCCAGTGGCCGTTATCAGTGAACTCGTCCTTGGGTAAACCCCATGACAAATGTTCCTTGCGGATGGCTTCCGGCACGCGTGGGTGGTGTTGCAGAGTCCACATCAAACCGCGCTGCCATCGTTCGTGCTTCTTGGCAAGGGCGAGTCGCTCGTCGTGATTCAGAGTGGCCCAATTCCAGTCCTTGCCGTAATTGCCGCCGATGTAGTCGGTAGAAATACCGCTATCGTTGTTCGAGTCAGTCTTGCGGTTTGGCGTTAGACTAAATTTCATGAAGCGATTCGTTTGCCCCGCTTTGATGGCACGAAAGAGAATTTCGTAATCGGCTTCATTGTAGCCATCAGGTTTTGTAAAAGCCACGCTGTTTTCTGGCACATCGGTCAGGCAAGTGCGAAAGCAGAATGCTTGTAGGCGATGATCTCCTTGGCCGTTTTCACCGCCGACATCAGGGTTCACGCCTGGAAGAAGTCCGCTAGAGGGATCGCCGGGTTTGATGTAAGGGTCGATGCCGTCAGGTAGTTGGTTCATGACCGCGCGGTCAGCCTGAATGCCATTGATGGTTTCCTTGTAGGTCGCGTTCGATTCGCGACCGATGGTGAAACTCACACCGGCTCCGGGAAGCAGGTCGCCTTCGTAGGATGCATCGATGAACATTTTTCCCGCAAACTCGCGCCCGTCCTCGGTGCGAATTTTTTGGATGCGCCCGTCTGCCATGACTACGCCATTTGTAAGATCGAGCCGCGCGGTGACGACAGTGACGGCGTGCTCCTTGATCATCTCCTGAAAAACGGCAGTAGCAACGGAGGGTTCGAAGACGGAAGCGAGCCTCGTTTGCGGATTTAGCGCGACTTGCCCTTGGCCTTTGTTGCCGAAATTACTGCGCTCCTCCCATTTCCATGCTAGCGGTTTTTCATAATGCTCGAAAACGCGGGTGTAGAAATCGCGGCTTAGACCACCAAGAATGGAATCGCTTCCTAAGTCGGTAAAGCCTAGTCCGCTAGTGGTAAGGCCGCCGAGATAGACCGTTGGAGAGACCAGCACGACAGAGCGTCCCGATTTGGCGGCTTGGATGGCCGCGACGATTCCGCCAGAAGTTCCTCCATAAACGACGATATCACGCTGGGTTTCGACTGCGCCAATGGGAAGCGCTAGCCCAATGGCGATGAGAAATGGTTTCATGGGTTAATGAGATACAAGAAACGTCAATACGCGATCTGATTCCTCATTCTATCCCAAATCCTGGCCCCTTGATATTTTCGACATTGCACATCAAAGTCCCTGAACGAATCCTAGGCAGGCTTCTTACTTTCGCTTTATTTTCGAGTTCTTCTTGCCTTCCTCCTTCTGCTGCGGTGCGCCCGGGGTCGTGCGACCGTTAGAAGTGGATTGCTTCATGCGTTCCGTGAGCTTTGCGACGACTTCGGGATTGGCATCGGCGAGATTCTTGGTTTCGCTAAGATCGCTTTTCAGGTTGTAGAGTTGCTGTTTGCCGTTCTTTAGGAAAATGAGCTTCCATGACCCATGACGGAGGGCGAGATCGCCGGCGTGGGATTGATGAATCGTCGTTTCGCGTAGTGGGCCTTTGGCGTTGCCGAGCAACGCAGGAAGAATGCTGAAGCTATCTTCGCCGGCGTTATCGGGAAGTTTCTTGCCCGTGATTTCCGCGCAAGTCGCGATGATGTCGTTAAGGCAAATGGTTTCATTCAACACTGAGCCGGCTTTGATCTGTCCGGGCCATCGCACAACGAATGGCACACGGTGGCCGCCTTCGTAGATGCTGGTTTTTTCTCCGCGAAGAGGAGCGTAGGCACGACCTGCCGCACCGTTGTCGCTCGTGGCGATGACGAGGGTATTGTTCGCGAGTCCACGGCGATCCAGCACTCCGAGCAACTGCCCGAGCATGTGGTCACCCTGATGCATCCAGTCACCATACTTTGCCTCCTTGCCTGCGACACCACCTTTGCCGTGGAACTCCGTAGCCGTAGCAATCGGTGTGTGCGGTGGACACATCGGAAAGTAGAGGAAAAAAGGCTTATTCTCATCGCGCTGCTCCAGCCAATGCACGGCCTTGGCAATCATGCGTGGCTGGTTCTCTACGTCCGCTACATTTTCCACAACGCTATCCTGCTCAATGATGGTGCTGATATTTCGCGCGTGGGTGAAGCCGTAGAAATAGTCAAATCCCAAGGAGTTCGGTGAAACGACAAGCTTCGATCCGACGGGGATTTGGCTTTCATTTCCCGGCTTGCCTTCCCATTTCATCCCGAGATGCCATTTACCGATGCAGGCCGTCTCATAGTCGCTTTGCTTGAGCAGCGATGCCAAAGTGAGACGCTCAGGAGGAATGATGGGCTCCGAGTAAGTGGTGAGCACGCCAAACTGACCAATGCGTGAGGGATATCGCCCCGTTAGCAATCCATAACGCGTGGGTGTGCAAACCGCCGATGCCGAGTGGGCATCAGTGAACCGCATGCCCTCGCGAGCCAATCGGTCAATGTTCGGCGTTTTGAACTCGCTGTCCTCACGGTAACAACCCGGCTGTCCGTAGCCGAGGTCGTCGAAGAGAACGACGAGAATGTTCGGCTTCTTCGAAAGCTGTTCAGCAGCAAGCGAAGTGATGGTCGTGAACACCATGAAAAAACAAACATAACAGAAAGCCTTGGTGCTCATGATAGAGAAATCGATGGGAAAGTGATCGGATGCGTAATTTTTCGACAAGCAACGCTATTTCACTGCGGAACTGCAAGCTTCGCCATGGCTGCTTCAAATGCCTCGGTCTGCGGGTCGCCTGTACGTTTCATGTGAGCGAGAAGTTTTGCAGCAAGCGTGGCGATCTCTGGTGCGTATGTGGGATTAGAAACAAGATTTTTCCGTTCCGAGGGATCCGCAGTAGTATCAAAAAACATCAGTGTCTCGCCCTCTTCCAGTTGTTTCACCCTTTGCTGAATTGCGGGATCTTCGGATGCCTTCATGGCCGCGAATGTTAGCCCACTCAAGGCCTCCGCGCGAAACTTCGTTTTTCCGTTAGCCCATGCATGGAACATCAGCGAGCGATCCTTGGTGCGGATGCAACGTTGTGCGAGTGATAATCCACTGCTCACCGTGTTGACGTGGGTGATGACAAAATCTCGATCCTGCTGCGTTTCACCTTTGAGTAGCGGAACCCATGAGAGACCATCCATACCCTCTGGCGGAGCTACGCGGAGAAGCTCAAGAATGGTCGGCATGACATCGACGCTACTCACGAGTTCTGTGCGCGTCTGCGTTTTGCTATCCCCTGGAACGCGCAGTAAAACTGGCGACCATGTGCCGTTGTAGTAAACCGTTGCCTTGGAAAAGGGAAATGGCATCCCGTGATCCGACATGAAAACAACGAGTGTGTCCCCTTCCCTGCCCGCCGCTTTCAGTTCGCGCATGATCAGGCCAAATGCGACATCGAATCGGCTGACGGATGTTTGGTAATGAGCGACTTCTTCGCGCACCTTGGGGATGTCCTCGAGAAACGCCGGAACAGTGACTTCATCCGGCTTGAACATCCTTACGCCATCGAGATGAGAATGCTTTTTCGAGCCCTCGATGAACGGCCGATGTGGATCGCAGATATTTGCGTTGATGAAGAATGGTTTCCCTGCTTTCGCAGAAGTAATCAGCATTTCGCGAAATTGATTTGCGAAGGGCACTGGTTGCTTTCCAAGGGATTGCTCTCCAGTGGCGTCCCAAGGGAATTTTTCCGCAGGGGTCATGTGTACGGCTTTCGCAATGGCACCTGTGAAATAGCCGTTTTTGCCCAAAACTTCGACGAGCGTTGGCACATCACGGCGAATCGGACCGAAACCTAGCGCGCCATTCCGATGCGGCACTCGCCCTGTCATCAGCGCCGAGCGTCCTGGTTGGCAGATCGGCACTGTCACATGGCTATTCATGAATCGATGCGCACTGCTGGCAAAAGCATCAAGATTTGGCGTTAGCCCCGCCATGCCTCCGTTCCAGCTTCCAGAATCGGCATTCATGTCATCGGCGGTGATGATGAGAAGATTCTGTTTCGGCAGATCTTGCGCATGGAGCGCAGCGGGAATCGACAGCCCGAAGGCGAGCAGCAAATCAATGCATCTGAGAAAATGGGCGATCATGGCGGTGCGACCTGAAATTGCTCCGCAGAGGAACAGCGGATTGGTTACTTACTCATGATTGATTTTCTTTCTTACGTTTTTTCCTCCTTACTTGTGGTAGGAGTTGCCTCACGGGAGCGGAAACCAGCCCCTCTGCAAAAGAATTTCGATCATTTGTCTAGGCCTATCTCATGTCGGATGCCACAAAGTCACGAAAAAGTGCCATCGGGAAAATGTCGGACACCACAAAGTCACGAAAAAGTGCCATCAGGAAAATGTCGGATGCCACAAAATCGCGAAAATGTGCCATCGGGAAAATGTCGGATGCCACAAAGTCGCGAAAATGCTCCTGTAGGAAAAACCTTGTGTGACAAAAATTGGCAAAAGAATCCAGCAAACAAGGCCGTGAAAAAAGACCACCCTGGCTGGGTAACAGGCGCCATCTGGGATGTGGACGGCGGGGTCATGGCGGGTCGCAACTGATTTCCTCTCATCCCTCTGCATTCAACATCATGACCGACATGAAAACTCTGGAACGCTTGCCCCAACTCAGCAATCCGCCATCGCCCAGTTGGTAACGAAAGGCCCTAACCTAGACCAAGCTTCGGCGGAGCACTGGGCCCGCGAAATTCAAGACCAAGCCCTGAGGCAGAGCACGCTGCAGGAGTTGTTCAAAGCGGGGCGATGGCCTCGTGAAAGCCCACTACTGCCCATCAGCGAAACCAATGTAAAAAAAATTTGTTACCTTTTCCGATCTTCCGGCAGGAATAGAGTATAAGACCATGAATCCGCAGTCGCAACGACCTGATCCCCGCAAACTCCTGGAGGCATTTGTGACCTCCAGCCGGAGTGAGAGCGCATTTGCCGCCCTGGTCGCCTGCCTCAGCGACCTGGTTTTTTCCAGCGCCCTGCGGCGCACGGGTAACGCCCAGCACGCCGAAGAAGTTGCCCAGAATGTCTTCGCTATCATGGCTCGCAAAGCGTCCTCCCTGCTCGGTCATCCCTCGCTTGAAGCATGGACCCTTGAAACGACC
>JAIYDP010000487.1 GCA_027487435.1 Verrucomicrobiaceae bacterium
GGAAGCAACGGGGGGCGGGGAGCTGGAGGGGGGGGGGGGTTTAGTCTGGAGCACAGGAGGGTGGGGTTCGTAAACGGAGAATGGCTGGAGTGAAAGGAGGGGGGGAGGGGGGCGCACGAGAGGGTAGGCGAGAGGGCAAAGTGCGGCGGCGCTGTCCCAAAGGACGAAGAGCTCCTCCGCCATGACAAGGACCCCCCCCCCAAAGCGGCGGAGGTCGACGGCGGCGTGGCCGACGGATTTGGCGGCGAGTACGTCGCCGGTGGGGGTGAGGACGACGAGGAGGCCGTCGCGCGTGCCCACGACGAGGATCGATCTGGAAGGGGAGGGGGGGGTTGGGGAAAGCAAAGGGGGTAGGACTTCCCGAGACGGGTCATGGCGACGATGGAGGATGGGATGTGGGTGGCGTCGTTGTCTAGGTGAGGGGGGGGGGGCAAGGGGGGGGGGGGGGAGGAATGGAAACGGATAAACGACTCATTTATCTCACATGTTAGTGGTATTGGGGTCGCGCCGCCAAAGGACAGCCCCCCCCCGTAGGTGCCGGCGATGAAGGAGCCGTCAGGGGCGAGGGCGAAGGCGGAGACCTCGGGCGTGGGGAGGGTCGAAACGGGGACGAACTCGCTGCCGCTGTCAGTCATTTGTCAATGTCATTCGCTTGACAAGGCTGCCCCGAACGTCAGCTGGACGATGGCTGATGGGCGCGCCAAACAAACAGACAGCTGGTTGTTAGAGAAGGCGCCAAAGTCAATCGTCTGTTCTCCAGGCGCTTCCCAGCTCGATTTTAAAGAAAATGAAACTTGAGCGGGTCAAAAGGTAGATGTTGTCATCGAGACGGGGGGGGGGGGACGTACAATCACCGTCTGCGACTTGATGCGCCTCATACACGCGAGCGTGTTTCTCAGTCAAAAGTACAAAGTGAGAGGGCGCGATTCTTGTTACGAAGCGCGCGGGCTGAGTCGAGTCGAGGGGGTCGATGGACGCGCTGGGGTTTAAATTGAGGAGGGGGGCATCGCCTACAGCTCCTTGATACCTGACCCTAGGGTGAAGATGCGGAGGGAGAACGGAAGCGAAGCGAAGAGAAGCGAATCGAACTGATCGACGGCGTCCAGCTGCGCCGTCAACGTCAAGTCCAACAACGACTCACGCTGACTGTGAACATGTGCGACGTCCTACCCGTGCGTCAGCAACATTTCAACCCCCCCTCCTCACAATCCCAGGGCGCCATCTGAGCGGGAGATCTCCTCCACCGCCCCCCCCAAAATGGAGCGGTACAACGTCGTGGGTGACAGCTCCAGAAACTCAAATCCCTTTTCAAGCCCCAGCGGCGCGCAGGAGACGATGGGGAGGGGAGCGTCGAATGGCTTGTGGACGGTGCCGTCGGACTTAACAGATTTTAGCGTTAGGAAACACGAGAGGGGGGCACCCCAATGACAAACCCGTCCCCATCCGTTTGCGCGACGAAGACGGCGCCTAGGCGAAGGCTGAGGATGCGCCGAGAAGATGAAGTGACATTTGCAAAGGGTCTTGCTGTGAGGGGGGGGGGTCACGGTGGGGATGACAAGGATGCACCTCTTCCTCTTTCTCGGGCGTAGCGTATGGAGAAGATGGCGCCACTGGAGTCAATTGCATGGCTGCCGTTTTGGGAGAGGAAAAAAGGGGGGGTCCCCTCGATGGGGACGTCAAAGGTGTGCCCGTCAGAGTGGAGCACAATGATGCCAGCTTGCTGAAGGAGGATTAGGGGAGAGGGGGGGGGGGGGACGCTGGCGACGTAAATGAAGGAGTCGTCTGCGGCGACGTCGTAGGGGAGGACGATGGGGACGTCGAGGGTGCCGCCGGACGTCCAAATTGTGGCTTTGCCGGCGCTGAAGAGTCGACGGAGGGAGGGGGGGGGTGTACAAGGACTTGTCGATGGAGACGGTTACGAGAGAAAAGGAGGAGGAGCTTTTGGGGGGGAGGAATCGAAGGCCCACGACGAACGACTGGGTGTCGAACTTGCTGACCTGGGGGGGGGTGAGGGTGGAAGGGATTTTGGACACTTTTGTGAGGAAGCTCTCCTTGGAGTCCACGTCAAAGCTGTAGACGGTGACGTTTCCGACGCCGGTGGATATTGCGACGAATTGGTTGCTGCGGTGGGGTAAGATGTTTCAACCTCACGAATTCACCATGGCGACACTGCAATACGGACATTTGTTTCCGATCGGATCAGAGTGGGACGAGATCCAGGTGATGACTCGAATTTTACAACGTCGATCGGATCCTCTGTAACCTTCAGCAAAGCAATCTGTGCCAAATCAGAGGCGCTAACACTGAGCTCACCGAGCCAGAATCAGACAAGACGAGCACCATATCTATGGCGCCAACACGTATGCATGCTGCGTCATACACGTGCGCAAACGTCTTCTGCTCGTGAACCAGCTCGGACTCTCCGCAGGCATCAAGAAGCCAAACTTGCAAGAAATGCGTCCCAAAAACAAGGACAGCGTCACAATCCTCGCGAGAGGGAAGAAAGGATCCTGCAACGCAGACGCTCATAGCAGACGAGGAGCGAACAGTGTTGACAGCCCAAACCATCGTCTTCAGAGCTCTAAATTACATTAAAATAATGGTTAGATGTCCACAGAAAAAAAAAAAAGCTGAAGCATCTGAACGGAGCATGGCCATGCCGTTCTTTTGTTGATCAATGTGCAACGGGGGTCACAAAGCCAGAGGCCTAGAGCCAAGCTGATCCGCCTCTTGGGGTAGTTCCTGCACGAGTTCCATTTGGTGAGCGGCTCAGGAAACACGCAATGCTCGAGAAACTCGAGGTCATTGTGGCTCTAAGCCCTATTTTCGGGTGCGCTGTGACCGTCCTGATCAAACCCATGGTTCAGCCTCGCATCAGAGTGAGAGAGTGGAGAAAATGGTAGTTTGAGGACAAAGGTCAAATCCAACAAAACGCTTCCCCTACCTTCTTTTTATTTCATTTACTGCGCGCCATCTCAAATGTCAATACTATATATGTGAACAAAATATATCATGTACTTCTGACTATGTACTTCTGAGGGATGCAGCTGCGGGGACCTCTCTCCAACGCTCAGGCGCAGTTTTGTCGTTGTGCTGAAGACAAGATCGCTACATTAGTTGGGGGGCCTGGGACAGGGCGCACGACTGCTGCAGCCCATCGTGCCCTTGATCTAAGGACCCGGGGGTTTGCTGCGTCTGAAATTTGTCTCCTGTCGCCGACGGAAAGAGTGCGTCCGCCTCCATGCTCTCAACACCCTCAATGACCCCCTCCTCCTGCTGCCGCCGTCTCACCTCACAATGCAGAACGCTGAAACCCTCATGACAATCATCGAGTCACACACCCGCCTATCCGAAAACGATTTCGAAATCCTCACCCTTTCCTCCTTCTTCAACTCGGTCCTAAACCGACCCCTCCCCCCCCTCTGATCCGCCCGAAGATCCTCCGAGAAAATGGGGCCGCCATTGGCATCCCCTCGTACAAAATCCTCAAGCCCTCCGAAGAGGTTCCGCCGCCCCCTCGCGCCTCCTCACGCGCCGCAGGTTCTATTTTTAAAAAAGCGCATCCACGAGCTCCCCCTGCGGAAGTACCGCCCTGGTGGTGACCCTACGAAGTTGCTAACAAATCTTGTTAAGTTTGGCGCGCATGCTCCTGCGCGTGATGACTCCGCAGATATTTTCGACATCTCGTTGACAGCAATGTCAATTCTGACAACTATTCGTCTTTCCTGTTAGGGGGCAAACGGTCCCACCCCCCTTCACCTTGTTTGACCCTCAGGCGAGACTTCGCCGAGCCGTCGGCTCACGAGGAGCTGCGCGACGTCATGGCAGCGTACGAGCGGCTGAAGGTTGAAGCCGGGTTTCACCCCCCCCCCTCATGCCGCGTCTGATAGCGGAAGGGTCATTTCGTTTGGAGACGTTGCGCCAAAAGTCGCTCAAATATGCTTGGGGGAGGGCGCGGCGCGGCGCATCGCACGCCGGACGAAGCACGTAGGCGCTAACAGGCGGACGCATTTAAACGCGCAGATTGTTATCGACGAGGCCGAGGATTTAAACCGCGCGCAAGTTGCTGCAATCCAAGTAACGAAACTACTTGATTCTGTTTATTAGAGCCCCACCCCCCCTCGCTGGACTTAACAGACCCCTCATTCTTTTTAGAGCATCTTCGCCGCAGGGGTGGGCCTCTCCCTTACCGTCGACGAGCGCCAAAGTTTGTTCCGACAGAGGGGGGATGCTTTTTCGCCTGCGCGCGAGCTGTCGCAGGCGCACGGCGTGGTGACCTACATAACAGAGCCTTTTGGGGTTAGTCCTCAGCTCGTGCAATGCTCGCGTCGCCTCATTCAAATGAATGGCGCCGAGGAGTTTGCCGCAGATCTTTCGGACCCCCCCCCTCCAGAGTCTGCCGCCGCACCGAATCAAAGCCAGCCCATCGAAACTCTTGCCTTCGATTCGAAGCGAAGCGAAGCGGAAGGAATCGCAGCGAAAGTCCAGGACCTCCTCTCCCGCGAGGGCGTAGACCCCTCCGACATCGCCGTCATCGCGCGCATGTCCGCCGACGCCGCCGCAGTCGTCGCACCTCTTCGGGCCCGCGGGGTCGAAGTTGTGGACTGCGCGACGCCCAATAACCTCCTCGTTGAAAGTGTGGAAGTTCGCTTTTTGTTGGCGCTGCTGCGCACCCTCTACGACCCCGATCGCAACGACGAGAATCTTTTCTACGTCCTTTCCTCGCGCACATTTGAGTGGGGGGGGGGGGGTGGCGAAGCCTAACTTCGAAGAGTCTCCCAAAAGCTGTTAGTCAGTTGGTTGAGTCGCGCGCGCAGGGAGATGACGGCGCTGCGCGCTGTCGTGGCGGCGACGGCGGCGGACGGGGGGGGGGTGGATGTAGCGCCGGAGGAGATAGCAGCCGCCGCGCGTGCGGATGAGGCGCTGCGTGGGTTGGAGGTTCTGCGCGACGACAATGCTCGCGTTTCCATTATTCTTTACGCCTTCATGAGGTGAGTTCCCCGTCACCCCAATCCCCTTACCCCCCCCCCTCAGACGGTTTGCGGACGCGCTGGACCTCTCCGCTGACGCGGCGGTTGGGAACGTCGTGCGCTTCCTCGAGCGCGCCAAGGCGGTGGAGGACAAGACCGGCGCCGACCCGCGCTTTGTTCTGGACCACCTCGCGCAGATGACAGAGGTCGAAACACCCCCCCCCCCGTTTTGCCCATATTTTATCC
>JAIYDP010000254.1 GCA_027487435.1 Verrucomicrobiaceae bacterium
CCCCCCCCCCCCCCCGCCCCCCACGGTCGCGCGCTTGAGGAGCATCTCCGCCAGCTCCCGCTCGATTGTCGACGCGTCGGCGAAGGCCTCAGCCGTTGCTTTCTGAAGGGGGGGGATAAGATTCGAGCAGGATTTTTGAAAATATTCGCTTAAAAGATCTTTTATCTTGCCGATCGCTCGCATGGAACAAATGAACTCATTTTTCCATCACTTACGTCGCCGTAGCGCTCCCTTAGCTTCGCTTCGAGCGCCGCGCTTGATTCCGTGACGGCGCGGCGTAGCTCAGCGCTCATTGCGCGGCGTCGCTTGAGTTCTAAAATTAGACCAGGGCAGGAGGGAGAGCGTTGGGAGAGCGCGAAGGGACAAAACGCAGTCGTATCAAATCAAATGCGGTCAACAACAGCATCGACATGCCAATAGCAATGACCCCCCCCCCTCGCCGCCGCACCTGTCTGGCGAAGGTCGCGCTCTTTGTTAACGACGCCTTTAAAAGCGTCGAGTTCTTTAGCTGCCCTATCGCGCGCCTTTTCGACGTCGCGCAGCATGAGCGTCGCGTCGTGGAGGGACGTCTGCGATTTTTCAAATTCGGCGCGGAGCGACGCCATGTGCGCGCGGAAATGTTTGTCAGCGGCCTTGGGCTGTTAATTTCCTTCCTTTTTTTAATAACGTGAGGAATTAAATATTCAAAAAACAAAAGCCCAAGGGGAGCAATCGCTTGCAACTCCAAAAATAATAATAAAATCGAGCATTTAAGGAAATAAAAAAACGAGGCGCTGCGGAGGACAAGGGTAGCAGGTACTTTCGACTTCTTTAAGGCTTCGTCCAAGTACTTTTTCATGTGCAAGAAGTCGTCTATTTGTAGCGACACCTGAGAGATTAAGGCTTGCTACTTAAAATTAAAGACGTCTTTTAGCCGCTGCTCGAGCGATTCGACGCGCTCGGCGCCTTGAGACTCCATGTCGTCCTTTGCAACCTCCTTCGTTTCCAACTCCGCAAGAACAACTTTGAGGCTCTCCAGCTCCCTTCCTTTCGCCTCTGCAGTCTCGCGGAGCTCATTGTACTTGAAAGAGAGGTTAAGAACCTATCGGCTTGACGGTTAAGCAGCAAGCGCAAACCCTATCGCTGATCTCTCGAGTTTGAGCAGCCGTAAACATGCCCGGGAGGTAGTCTGCCGGACGTTCTTTTCGCACCCGGGGAAGCCCAAGGGCACTTTTGGCTCTCTTGTCCAACGCCAGCTCGGTGTCGCGGGCCCGTTCCACCGCGGTCTGAGCGCGCTCCAAGCCGCCGTAGTCGTCGTTTGGAGTGGACGACCTAGACATCCGCTGCAGCTTTGCTCTCTCACGTAACCTAGCCGCGGTATCCACTGCTACCTCGTATCCTTTCGATCGAATCAAACTCATCCTCCAGCAGTTCACACAGCTAAAGACTTTATCCTTGGAAATTTGAGTTACATCTGGACACAACACGTTGGAATTCTATTGCCTTTTTGCGAATGTTTGAGACACCAGGAGTGGGAACAGCAGCGACGCATCTCCATGGATCTGGAGTATCAGGCGGCTGGAGAAAAAGGCGGCAACTTTGACTGGGTTGGCTGTCATTCGAATCTTCCCCCACGAAATCGCTTCTTCAGGCGAAGCACCGGAGTCTGAGCCGTCGTACTCCGACGCCGTGTTGACGTAAACGGCGTAATCTGCACCATTTCGCATTAAATTCGCATTCAGCGTGTGGTGTTTGATAATTCCCCCCCCCAGGATCACGACGCCGGACTTTTTGCTTTTCATGGCGAGGAGATTGATTGCCCGAATGTCCTGGACAAGGTCCAGCACAAGCCCTGGCGTCTTGTAGGAGTGGAAGAAAATCATGTCGCCGAGGGAGCCGTCGGTAATGCCGGGGCAGAACACGGGGATGTCGTTCTGAGGAATGAGAGGATACTCTTTAACTTTTAAGTCGTACGACGGCAGCCCAATAGTAGACGGAGTCAGGGTTGGCAATTTCATGCCCCAGCCGCTTGATCAGGGTGCTTGGCGTCCACACCGTGCCCTCCGGACCGTCAGCGCCCGTCCGGGGGGGGGGGGGGGGGTACGTTTGCTTTTGACTCCGCAACCATCTTGTCGAGGATGGGCATGACCCAATTTTCAAATGCGCAATAGTTGTCATTTGGGATGACCAAGTTGCCGATGCGGTTGATGCCGCTCTTGCGCAAGTCGGCGCCTTTAAGAGTGAAGCTAGCGAGAAACGTTGGCTTAAGACACTGACGTGTAAGGCGCACCCACAGAGAGACAGAGGGGGGGGGGGGGTCACTTTGATAAAATCCTCTTCAATCCCTCCCGCCGTCGTGACGAGGCAGGAGACCATCTTGTGCTTGACGAGGAACTTGATCGACTCACGCACGCCGCAGGAGATCATGTTGGACGTGTACGAAAGGAAAATGCGGCACCGCACGGACTTCCGCTCGCTCTCATCCCGCGGGTCGTCTTCGTCCTCTTCGTTGATCGCCTCGTCGGCGAGGCTCCAGTTGATCTGCGGCGGTGAGGTCGCACTGGAGCGCCAAAGGGAGTGGTGGAGGAAGGGGAGGGCGGGGGGGGGGAGGGGACCATGCGGTTGATCTCGTCCACGGCGAGGCCGAAGTTGGTCGCTTGAAACCCCGTCGTTTTAAGCGACGCGAAGAGGCCGTCGTAGTCCACGCCCTTGTCAAAGTCGTACCCTCTCACCTGCCTCATGAGGGGTGACAGCGTGTGGTCCGACAGGCACATGGAACTCGGGGGCAGCCTGTGACGGCTGCAGCACAAACTCCATTGTGAATTTAGAGCATTTACTCTTTAATGAGCAGAACCCACTTTTTGGCG
The DNA here is from genome assembly GCA_027487435.1 of Verrucomicrobiaceae bacterium. Taxonomy (GTDB): domain Bacteria; phylum Verrucomicrobiota; class Verrucomicrobiia; order Verrucomicrobiales; family Akkermansiaceae; genus UBA956. Next base: position 2,847 of record JAIYDP010000254.1, read on the forward strand.
GCTGTCGCCAGACTTTGAGTGTAAATCTGTGCGGGGGCTTGCTGAATTTAAGGTAGCTCGTTGAGAGACGCATGGTCCGTCTCAGCGGGACTGGGCAGCACAAACGCAGCCGCTGACCCGTTCGGCGCTGCTGCTATGAATCCACTCGAGCGGGCCAGGCTTAGCGCGCTCAATGGGCTGACTCTTTGGCGCCGCAGGCTGGCAAAACACCCACCCCAGCCGCCTTCTGATCTCGTTGCGATGCTTCCCTCGATGACCCCCCCCTCCTTCAGAACTTCTTTCGTTGGCGCCCCCGCCACGTCATTGACGTGCGCCCCCTGCGATTTCGTAACAGCGCGATCCTCCCGGTTTCAGTCAATCAATGTCAAGTCAGAGTCAAAGTCAAAGTCAAACTGTTAACCGGCAGAGTGGGGCATGGATCAAGAGCGTTTCGGGCTTTTCATGCAGCCCACTTCGCTGAGCATCGGCGACAAGTTCGTCGAGCGATCTCCCAAGAGTGAACTCCCCGTCCCGCATGGGCTCAAACCCCCCAGCGCCAGCAGACTCGAGGATCAAAGGGAAGCAGTTCTTAACCTCCCCCGGCAAGCACGGCCACACTCCCGACATCACCTTCTCCAAGTTCTCCACTCTAGTCATCGTACACAACCCCCCCGCCCCCCTGACCACTCAAAAGGGCGACCCATACAAGACTTTTGAAGACATCCGCAAGGACTGGATGAAAGAGTCCCGCAAGGGCGCCGTCACCGCCATCCCCTTCCGCCCCTCCAGCCCCCCAAAGCGCGGGTCATCCCCCCCCCTCCTCCCACAACCTCACCCCCCCCCCAGTGGCGGCTCCGGCAGCTACGACGGAACCATCGGCAAGCCGTGGCCGCACGAAAAGGAGAGGGACTTCGTGCCGAAAAAGGCCTCCGACATCACCCACCCCCCCAAGAATTTCCTCACGGCGCCGTCGAAGAAGGGGACGTACGGCTACGCGGGGCTGCACATCGGCTGCGCGACCAAGGCGGGGTTGGAGGGCATCGCGCATGAGTACAAATACGAGAGCGAGCCCCTGCAGGGCCGCCGCCCGCGCAGCGTAAGGGGGGGGGGGAGGATGCGTTTTCTGGGGGGGAAGGGGGGGCGGGTCGGCGGGTGTTGAATTTGACGCGGCGAAGGCGGACTCGTCGCTCAAGCCGTGGGTGCCGTCGCGCCCGACGCGTCGGGGGACCTACGGCGTTGCGAGCGTAGGCCTCTTTGGCGCATACGCGTATCAAGCGGACGCGTACACCCACGGCCGCCTCGAGGGCACCGCGCGGTCGTCGACGGGGACGCCCGTCTCTGCCAAACCCTTCCGCCCGAGCAGCCCCCCTAAAAGAGTGTGTTTTCTCGCTTTTGGACAAATTCATCCCTCCCTCGCCTCCCCCCTCCATTTGCTGCCGCAGCGTCACTTCACACTCCCCCTCACCACCCCCCCTCCCCCCCCTGCACTCACC
>JAIYDP010000376.1 GCA_027487435.1 Verrucomicrobiaceae bacterium
GTGGCGATGGGGAAGGTGAAGATGCGGCGGATGATCATGGTTTTGAGGTTTTTTGTGGTTTGCGATGGGGAGGAGAGGGGCGGGAAAGCGAGTTTTGTTGGTGGAATGAGTTTTTTTGTGGCTTGCGGGGATTGTTTTGTTGTTTGCGAGGGTGAAATGAAGTTTGCGGCCCTTGTTTTATGGGTAGTTGGGGTTGCTTTGCGGCTTGCGGCTGGTGTTTTGTTGCTTGCGGGGGTTGCTTTGTAGCTTGCGGGGGTGTTTTGTAGCTTGCGGCTCCAGATTTGTTGCTTGCAGCTCTAGATTTGTTGCTTGCGGCTCTAGATTTGTTGCTTGCAGCTCTAGATTTGTTGCTTGCGGCTCCAGATTTGTTGCTTGCAGCTCCAGATTTGTTGCTTGCAGCTCCAGATTTGTTGCTTGCGGCTCCAGATTTGTAGCTTGCGGCTCCAGATTTGTAGCTTGCGGCTCCAGATTTGTAGCTTGCGGGGAAAAAATTGTAGCTTGCGAAGGGATTTTTGCGAGGAGCGGGCGGTTGGTGCGAGGCAGAAGGGGAGCCAGAGGTCGCGGTAGCAGCGCTTGGGAGAGCGTTGCATTTTGCCGCAAATTCGTGTTCACAAAAATGTCTTATCTTACAGAAACCCGGCGAGATCAAGCAGGATTTTTTATGCTGGTTTATTTTGTTGTACTGCCGCGCATGATGTTTTGTGGCTTTTGACAAGAAAAAACGATGGGGGTTTTGTGGGGAGAAACTGCTAGAACGAAGGAAACAGGCGGGACGCCCGTTTGCCGAGACAGGCAGGGATGCCTGTCCTCCATTCACAAAACTTGATGCGTGGGAGTATCGCGTGATCCTTGATGAAAATCGATCTGTGGGATGGAAGCACGATCTACGATGAGGCGTCGCGTAAAAAGGCTCTGCCTCACGCGATTTTGCCCGTTGGGACGGGAAGGGTTGTGTGTAGGATGTGACCCACGGTTACTCCGTGCTGATATGAATCGTCCCGTTGGGACGGAAGGCAGAAGAGTCGATTGACTGATCAGAAGAATCGATTGGCTGATTGAATCCTTAAAGGCATTGGACTAAAGTCCGCGCTCCACGGGCTGCATCAACTGGGCGAGGGCTTGGGCGATTTGTTGGAGGCTATCGGCGGTGGGGAGGTTGAGGGTGAGTTTGCTGTGGCCTTGGTCGTCGGTCTCGACGCATTGCAGTAAATTTTGTTTGATGCGCTCGACTTGTTCTTCTGATGCCGATGATGGCCCGAGGCTGCTGCCTAACAGAACGAGGGCGGAAGTGACAAGCTGGCCGCTGGCATCGGCGAGTTGTTTTTTGCGGGCGGTGGGATCGATGGTGGGCTGTAGGGGCGGGATGGCGCTTTGGTCGGCGGGTGCTTCGGGTTTGGCTCCGAGCAGGACTTCGAGGCGGCGTTTGAGTTCGTCCATGCCGCTGACCATTTGTACTTCGTTGAGGTCGGAATCGGGGTCAAGCACGGCGTTGGCGAGTTCGTGTTTGGCGGAGAGGGTCAGGAGGAGGTTTTCCTCGATAGTGCCTTCGGTGACGAGGAGATAGACTTGCACTTTGCGCTTCTGGCCCATGCGGTGGGCGCGGGCGATGCGTTGTTCTAACAGGGCGGGGTTCCAAGGGAGATCAACGTTGATGACGGTATCGGCGGCTTGGAGGTTGAGGCCGGTGCTGCCGGCGTTGGTGGTGAGAAAAATACGACACTCGGGATTTTTTTGGAATTCGTTGACGATGATTTGGCGTTGTTTCTGCGGAACGGAGCCATCGAGGCGGACGTGGGGCATGTGGAGCTTGGCGAGGATTGGCTCGATGAGATTGAGCATGGTGGTCCATTCGCTGAAGAGGATGATTTTGCGTTGCGGCTCGGCATTGAGATTTTCTAACAACTCGGCGAGGCGTTCGAGTTTGGTGGAAAATCCGGGTGTTTGTTTGTCCACCAGCGTGGTGCTATTGGCGGTCATGCGGGCCATGAGCAGGGCTTTTTGCAGACGCAGCAAGTCCATTTGGGTGATGAATTTTTTGTTGGTGATGGAGTTGACGGTGAACATGTGGCCGCGGTGCATTTGCAATTGTTCCTCGGATGCGGGGATGCGGATGAGCTCGGTGCTGCGGGATGGCAGGTCTAAGGAAATGCTTTGGCGGGTGCGGCGGAGGAGGATGGGTTTGAGTTTTTCGCGGAGCTGCGCGAGGTTTTTGAAGCCGGTGATTTTTCCGGTTTCGGTGGCGACGCGATACTCGTGGATGAAGCGGTAGGCGGGGCCGAGGCGGCGGGGATCGATGAATTCGACGACGCTGTAGAGGTCATCGAGGCGGTTTTCGAGCGGTGTGCCGGTGAGGACGAGGGCGAAGCGGGACTGGAGGCTTTTGATGATGCGGCTGGTTTTGGCTTCCCAGTTTTTGATGCGTTGGGCTTCATCGAGGATGATGAGGTCCCAGTGGCTGCGCTCGATTTCGAGGTAGTCGCGGAGGACTTGTTCGTAGTTGCAGACGGTGAAAAATTCTGGGCTGTGGTATTGGGTAGCGCGCTCGGCGATGGCGCCGCCGATGAGTTGTACGCTGCGGTCACAGAATTTGGTGATTTCATTGCGCCACTGGGATTTGAGGGAGGCTGGGCAGATGACGAGGACGCGGCGGATGCCAGCGTAGCGGGCGAGGAACTCGGCGACGCCGACGCCTTGGATGGTTTTGCCGAGGCCCATTTCATCGGCGAGAACGGCGCGGCCTTTTCCGGCGGCGAAGGCGATGCCGTCCATTTGATAGGGCAGGAGCTCGGCGTGCAGGAGGGTGTTACGTAGGGGATGGGTGCTGGGATTTTTGCGGATTTCTTGGACGAAGGAATCCATGTGCTGGCGGTAGAGCTCGGCGTTTAAGACTTCCTCGGCATCGGGGTAGAGGATGTGGGGGATTTCTTGTTGGATGAGGGTTTTGATAAGTTCGTAGAGGGCGTGGTATTCTTGGGGTTGGGAAATTTGTTTGCCGCGCCAGGGATCGAGCAGGGTTTTGACGGCGGGTTTGAGTTTGGGCGGGATGTCGATGGCGAGGCGCAGTTCGCCATCGTAGCGGGCGTGGATGGCGATCTGGTCGGGCTGCCATGGTTTCTTGAGAATGGCATCGCTGAATTTTTTGCGGGCGAAGGTGGCGACCTTCATGATGTGCTTGCAGGTGCCGAGTTGGTTGCGTTTGAAGTCGGGGCAGGTGCAGTAGCTTTGGCCGCGTTGGAGGCCGCGCAGGGCGACGCGGTAGGTTTTGCCGGTGCTGGCGCTGTTGACTTGGTAGTCGGTCCAGGGGTTTTCTTTGTCCGCGGGCTTGATGCGCATGATTTCTTCTTCGGCGCGTTTTTGGCGTTCGGCGAGGGCGCGGGAGTCGAGCTCGGCGGCATCCATGAGTTCCCACGGGATGGTGGGCTGCGGCGCGGCGGAGAGGCCGAGGGCGATTTTATCTTCGAGGAGGAGGCCGAAGGTGGCGGCTTTGCAGAGTTCGCCGTCTTCATCGCTGCGATTGCAGGCGATGGAGAGTTGATCGCGGTGGGTGGGGTGAACGGTGATTTTTACGATGACTTCGGAGCCGGTGGCGAAGCCAGCGGGATAGGTGACTTGGAAGAGGTTTTTGGTAAAGAGCACTTGCTCGGGGATGACGATCTCCCATTGCGAGGTTTTGGCGATGAGCGCGGCGGTTTCGGCACCGAGGCATTTTTTCGTTTGCTCCAGGGTGAGCTGGGAGAGCAAGTCGTGGAGGGTGAGCTCGTGAGTTTTTTTGACGCGCATGCGGCGATGGTAATTTGCGCCTGCGCGGTGACAAGGGGATTTTGGTAATCTGAAGCTTTTGAGAGGCGAGGTGAGATTTTTTTGTGAAGCTCGATGTTGTTACATGCCTCTGGTTTTGCGTTTGCTAAGGTAAGGATATGAGCAATTTGGAACGTGGCCGACTCTTTTTGTAGCAAAAGCGAGGTGGTGCAACGTTGAAGGGCGGTAATGGAATGGCTGGGGAGCTATCGATACGCCAGAGAATTCGCTCGATTTAGGTGGGATTTGCTATTTTTTTAGGGCTTGTGAAAAATTTCACAAAGTAGGCTTGCTCTCAAGAAAGTCTGGTTTACCATAGCGCGTCAGGCGGGGTGACTTGCCTAAGCATAACGATATTTTTTCTCCATCATGAGCGACACTTCCACAGTCGAGACCGCAACGCAGCTACTGCCGAAGGACATAGCTGCGCAGAAAGGCATGGTCAATGTTCAGATCGACGGCATTTGGCATCAATTCCCTCGCGGTACGCGCATGATTGAGGCTTGTCGATCCGTGCAAGTAGAAGTTCCTCACTATTGTTATCACCCCAAGCTTTCATCTCCAGGCAATTGTCGCATGTGCCTCGTGCAAATGGGCATGCCTCCGCGTCCCGCTCCTGGCCAAGAACCGACCCGCGATGAGCAAGGCTATGAGCCGATTGGCTGGATGCCACGGCCCGTGATTGCTTGCGCGAATACCGTTTCGGAAAACATGGGCATTCGCACCACCGGAGAATTGGTGCAAAAATGTCGTGAAGGGGTGATGGAATTTCTCCTGATCAATCACCCGCTGGATTGCCCGATTTGCGACCAGGCTGGCGAATGTCGCTTGCAAGAATTTTCCGTTGGCTTCGGTCGAGGCAGCTCACGGTTCATCGACATGAAGGTGAAAAAGCCGAAAAATGTCGATATCGGCCCGCGAATTCGTCTCGATGACGAGCGATGCATCATGTGCAGTCGCTGCATTCGTTTCATGGATGAAGTGGCGAAAGATCCTGTCCTAGGTTTCACGCAACGCGGCACACATACCACTCTCACCGTACATCCGGGGCGCAGGCTGGATTCGAATTATTCCCTGAATACTGCCGATATTTGCCCCGTGGGTGCTTTAACATCCAATGATTTCCGCTTTCAAATGCGCGTTTGGTTCCTGAAAGAAACCAATACCATTGATGTCAATTGCGGCACCGGCACCAACATTACGGTCTGGACTCGTAGCAATCAAATTCATCGCATCACACCACGGCAAAACGATGCCGTAAATTCTTGCTGGATGCCGGATTCGCATCGCTTGAATTTCCATTACATCGACAGCAAGGCGCGTCTGACCGAGCCACTGCTCAAAAATGATGCCGGCAAACACGTTTCAGCCACGTGGACCAATGCCTACGAATGGATTGGCAAAATCGTAAAACATTTCCGCGCTGAGCAAATTGCGATCATCGGATCCGCGCGAATGACCAATGAGGAGCTTTTCTTGACCAAAAAACTCTCCGAAATCCTTGGCGACGTGCCGATGGCCACAGTGCCTCGACAAGGCGAAAACGATGGCATTCTCATCGCTGCTGATCGCAATCCGAACACCACAGGTGCTTCTTTGATCTGGAACGCAGGTGATCCGGCGGCCAAGCTTGAGCTGATTCGCGATGGCGTTCGTCAAGAGAAAATCAAGGTGCTTTTCAGCTTTGCGGAAGATATCATTACCGATGCCGGATTCACCGCGGAAGAACTGGCCCCGCTCGAACTTCATGTTCACAGCCACATCTTGGCGAATCCTACCGCGCAAACGGCGCACATTGTTTTGCCATCGAGTGCTTTCACCGAAAAGCGCGGCACCATGATCAATCTCGGTGGGCGCATTCAACGCATGAACCAAGCTACCATGGCTCCAGGCCAAGCCCGCGATGACTGGGAAATCCTGCGCGACATTGCACAAGCCATTGACGCAAATTCTCCGACCATCCCGAGCATCGACAATGCCTTCAAAAAGCTCGCCGAAGCTGTGCCTGCTCTAGAAAATCTCACCCACGCTCGCATCGGTGAGCAAGGTGTGGTCGTCGTCGATACCGGTTACGTGGTGCCCCTGCTCGCCGATGAAAAGGCACGTGGTTTTGCATAAGTTTTCGCCATTCTTTCAATCTGATCTATCTCCATCATGGACATCGTTTTACTTCTCACCATCCTGATCAAAATCATCACCATCACCTTTGTGATTGTGTTGCCCTTGGTGCCGATTTCAGTGTATTTCGAGCGGCGCTTTTCTGCCATTATTCAAGACCGAGTCGGCCCCAACCGCGTGGGGATTCCCTTGACCTTGTTTGGAGCGAAAAAAGATTACGCCTTCTTTGGTTTGGTGCAACCCATGGCTGACGGCATCAAGCTATTTTTGAAAGAGGACTTTACGCCAGCCCACGTGCGCAAGGCATTTTACTGGATGGCCCCTGCGCTGACGGTCGTGCCAGCATTGGTTACCCTCTGCGTGATTCCTTTTGGCTCCGACATTCGCCTTCCAGGCATGGATCCGATCAAGCTTGTGATCGCTGACATCAATGTCGGCCCGCTGTTCATTTTCGCCATCGCCTCGCTTTCGGTTTACGGAATCACGCTGGCGGGCTGGTCATCGAACTCGAAATTCCCGTTCATCGGCGGTGTGCGTTCTACCGCGCAAATGATTTCCTACGAAATTTCGCTCGGACTCTCCATTATTCCCGTTCTTCTCTACTTCGGCGATCTGAATTTGACAAAAATCGTTCAATTTCAAGCGGATCACGGCTGGTTGTTGCTGCCGCTTTGGGGTCACGGTGAAGGCTATCTTTCACTTGGCAGCAAACTGTTGTTCTGGATTCCGGCCTTTGTCTCTTTCCTGATTTTTACGATCTCGATCTTCGCGGAGACCAACCGCATGCCCTTTGACTTACCAGAGTGTGAAACGGAACTCGTGGGTGGATACCATACCGAGTATTCTTCGATGAAATTTGCGCTCTTCTTCATGGGCGAATACGCGGCCATGGTGGTTGGATCGGCATTGATTGTGACCTTATTCCTTGGCGGATGGTCGTTAGGATTCGGCACAGACGCGTGGATCAGTCAGCTATCGATTGGCGGATTTGAAATCGGCGGACTCATTCACCTTGGGGTGTTTTTGGCGAAAGTGATTGCCTTCATTTTGTTCTTCGTTCTCGTTCGTTGGACTGTGCCACGTTTCCGCTATGACCAATTGATGAAACTTGGTTGGGTGGTATTTTTCGAGGCAGCATTGATCAATGTATTTCTTGCCGCGTTGGTGATTGCCTCACGCTCGGCTCTTTGCACACCGTTCATTCTAGGGATAGGTAGCCTGCTCTTGATTGCTACGACAGCTGCGATCATCTACGTCGCGAAAGTCAGCGAGCCAGAGAATCAACTGATTGTAACTTAATTTTCTAACAGACTCCCCGTTATGGCCATTGTCAAACTTACACGCCCCAAACTCAACTCTGGAGAAAAAATCTACTTTGGTGCTCTGATCAAAGGATTTTTCCTCACCATGCGCCATGCGGTGCAATCCTTGCGAAACAAAAGCCGTGGCGCAAAAGACCTCGCCTCATCTGGCTTGGGTGTGACCATGCAGTTTCCCGAGCAACGCTGGGATGATCACATGCCGGAGCACTATCGTGGCGCACCAACCTTGGTGACCGATGAGCAAGGCCGCGAGCGTTGCGTATCTTGCCAACTTTGTGAATTCATTTGCCCTCCCAAGGCTATCAAAATTACTCCTGGCGAAATTCCTAGTGATGACCCATGGGCAAAAGTCGAAAAGCGTCCTAAGGAATTCGATATCGATATGATTCGCTGCATTTATTGTGGTATGTGCGAAGAAGTTTGCCCAGAGCAAGCGATCTATTTGCGCAAAGACTACCTGATCACTGGCCTCAAGCGCGCCGACATGGTGCACGATAAGAAAAAACTTTACGAAATCGGCGGAGTTCGTGTCGGTCTTGTCAACAAATGGAACGAACTCAAATAAGATAAGAATTTATGCCTCTTCCTATTTTTTGGTTCTTTGCACTTGTGATGCTCTTCGGTGCTGCCGCCGTGGTGCTGCTTCCTAATCCCGTCGCCAGCGCGATGTCGATGGTGGCATCATTTGTCGGATTGGCCGGGCTTTTCGTGGGTCTGAATGCCTACTTCGCTGGCATCATCCAGATTCTCGTTTATACTGGCGCGGTGATGGTGTTGTTCATCTTTATCATCATGCTGCTGGATCTCAATTCTGATAAAAAACACACGCCGAAAATGGCACCGATGTTGGCCGGCTTAGGGATCGTGATTGCCTTCACAATTCAGTTGATCGGTGTCATCAATGCAACGCCTGGCAAGGCACTACCGGCACTCGATTTACCCGCTGCTGCACAACATTTCATGAACGAGGTGCCTGTGGCAGACAAGCCAGGCGAAACGGAAAAAATCCCCACACAGATTTCCAAAAACCTTAGCTCTAGCAACCTGCCAGACGTTCACCTGATCGGTCATAGTTTGTTCACTCAATACAATCTTCCGCTACAAATTCTCGGCGCTCTTCTACTCGTCGCCACTGTGGGTGTGGTGGTGCTTTCGAAGAAACAAATTCACTAATTTGCCATGTTTACCTTAGCCTCCATTCCTACTGCGGGTCTTAGCCAATACCTATTGGTTGCTGGGCTTCTTTTTGCCATCGGACTCACGGGAGTCGTGCTGCGCCGCAACATCATCATCGTCTTCATGTGTCTCGAGTTGATGCTTAGTGCCGCCAACTTGACCATGGTCGCCTTTTCACGTTTTTATCTGGACGAAAAAGGTCTGCCGGACATTCACGGGCAGATGTTGGTCTTTTTTGTTATCACTGTGGCGGCAGCGGAAGTTGCTGTCGGTCTCGCGATCATCGTGGCCTTGTATCGCACACGCCACACCATCCATTCTGATGAACTCCAGAGCCTGAAGGGCTGAAACATTTTCGAATCTATTTATGAATTTGCCTTGGTTACTATTGCTACTCCCGCTCTCGGTGGCGGCGATCAATTATTTGTTGCTGCGTAAGCAACAGAACATCGCTGCGCTGTTGTCCACTTTGTCTGCTATCACGACATTTGGCATTTCTTGTTGGTTGCTCGGTAGCACTGATCTTGTTACGTCGTATGAATGGATCAAGGTCGGCGATTTTTTTCCCTTAGAAATCGGGATCTTGCTCGATAAGTTGTCCACGGGGATGATGATGGTGGTGACGGGTGTGGGTATGCTGGTGCATATTTTCTCCTTGGCCTACATGAAGGAAGACGAAGCGCGGGGTAGGTATTTTACTGGGCTTTCGCTGTTCATGTTCTCGATGACAGGCATTGTCTTGGCACCGAATTTCATCATGACGTTCATGTTCTGGGAACTAGTGGGCTTGAGTTCTTATCTTCTCATTGGTCATTGGTATCAAAAGGATAGCGCGGCAGATGCTTGCAAAAAGGCTTTCCTCACCAATCGGATTGGCGACTTTGGCTTCATGATCGGCATTTTGTTGCTGTGGAATATCACAGGCACATTTGTCTTTGCCGATATGAAAGCACCCGATGGCTTGGAGGCTGGCGTATTTGCAACAGCGTTGCTATGCATCTTCTGCGGTGCGATTGGTAAATCGGCGCAGCTGCCACTCCACGTTTGGCTGCCTGATGCGATGGAAGGCCCTACTCCCGTATCCGCTCTAATCCACGCAGCGACCATGGTAGCGGCGGGTGTATACATGTTGTTTCGCTTGGAAACCGCGCTGCCTGATTGCTTCACGGGAAATATTTCGGGCGATGTGATTGCCTGGGTTGGTGGAATCACAGCTCTTGCGGCAGCCTTGATGGCGACGCAACAGGATGACATCAAACGCATCTTGGCCTATTCTACGCTATCGCAACTTGGCTACATGGTAATGACCGTGGGGCTCAATGCTGGAGAGGCAGGCATGTTCCATTTGTTTACCCATGCATGGTTTAAGGCCCTGCTGTTCCTCGGATCTGGTGCGGTCATTTACGCTTGCCATCACGAACAAAACATCTGGAAAATGGGCGGATTGCTGAAAAAAATGCCCATTACGGGAATCACGTTTTTCCTTGGATACGCGGCACTGATTGCAGTTCCTTATGTGACTTCCGGCTTCTGGTCCAAAGAGGAAATTCTTTCTGCTGCATGGCATCATAATAAAGCCTTATTCTCGATCGCCGTATTCGTGGCTTTTCTCACTACCTTTTACATGACTCGTTTGTTTGTGGTCGCATTTCTTGGAAAAACCAAGAGTGACAATGCCGATCATGCGCACGAAGTTGGTCCGTTGATGTATGTTCCACTTGCTCTGCTTGCTTTTATGGCTCTGCTATCGGCAACCAAAATTGGTGGTCTTGACATCGCCGGATCACTCTCAGCGATTCGTCCACACGCCCATGATCACGATTCAATTATTCTCATAGCCTCTATTAGCACGCTGGTGCTGGGACTCGCGGCAGGTTTCGGACTTTACAACGGCAAAACCAAAGACCCTATTTCACTGACCTTGTTCCGTGAGCGGTTCTACATTGATCGCCTCTACGACAACGTGATTGTAAAATATTTCCAGGATGCCTTTGCGGCGATTGTGCACTTTTTCGATGAGCTTTTTATCAATGGTCTTTTGGTAGGCGGGGCGACTCGCGGTGCGCAGAGCATTGGTCTGCTGATTCGTCGCTTGCAATCGGGCAACTTGCAAACCTACGCCGCGCTCTTTGGTTTGGGTGTTCTTGTCGTGATCTATCTTGTCGTATTCTAACTTTTTCTAACGCATGTTATCTTTGATTTTTTTACTACCTTTCGCGGCGGCGGTGGCGATCCTTGCGGGAGCACCGGCGCGACTTACGGCTCGCATTGCCGGCCTAGCGTTGCTGGTCTCTGGTCTCTATGCGGCATTTACATGGAAGTGTGAGTGCTGGTCGTGGAGCTATGAAGTTTTAGCTACTCCCAAGATCGCGCTGTCGTTTGGATTCCTTAATGGCACTTCTGCGGTGATGTTGGCGTTGGCGGTGATCGTCACCTGTGCGGCAGTGTTTTCTGGTGCTGCGCCGCAAGGTCGCGAGAAGCTGTATTTTTCTTCTTCGTTGCTGATTTCTTCTGGCGCAATAGGCGCGTTTGCATCGACGAATGTTTTTTTCTTTTATGCTTTCCACGAGTTGGCGTTGATTCCGACGTTCTTGATGATCGGGCTTCTCGGTCGTGGAAATCGTAAGGAAACCGCATGGAAAATCACGGTATATCTCGGCTTTGGCTCGCTGGTCCTTCTCGCAGGTATTGCGTGGTTGGTGCGTGAAACCGGTAGTTACGACATGAGAGAGTATCTATCGGGCGCAGTAAAAGTATCAGACGAAGCGCAAAAGCCCATTGCGGCATTGTTGCTCGTCGGCTTTGGTACCTTGGTTTCCTTGTTTCCGTTTCATTCATGGGCCGCTCCAGCCTATGCGAGCGCCCCAGCACCGACATCGATGCTGCATGCGGGGGTGTTGAAAAAATTTGGCCTCTATGGATTGTTTCAGATTGCTCAGCCATTGCTACCTCTCGGTTTGCAGGCATGGCTGACCCCGCTGCTGGTATTGTTGCTTGGCAATATTCTTTGGGTGGGATTTGTCACATTGAATCAAAAACGGCTTGATTCGATGCTTGGGCATTCGTCTGTGATGCACATGGGGTATATTTTCTTGGCTTTGGCGGCGATCATTGCGCGTCCGGAAAACACCTTGGCCATTCCTGCGGCAACGGTGCTCATGTTTGCGCACGGTATCTCGATTGCGATGCTGTTCGGTCTTGCGGATCGCGTGGAACGGATGACTGGTTCGTTAGATTTCGCTGATCTCGGAGGTTTAGCCAAACCTGCTCCTGTTTTGGCATTCTTGTTTGGCATGGCGGGTATGGCTTCGTTAGGGCTTCCTGGACTGGCCAATTTCTCAGGAGAGTTGCTGGTGTTTCTTGCAGGCTTCCAAGGACAAGACTTCAAGGCGGCACTGGGACCTGTGCAAATCGCGACGATTCTTTCTCTCTGGGGCGTGGTGCTAAGTGCCGTTTACGTGCTGCGTGCCTTTCGCAAAACATTTCATGGTAGTACCTCGAAAGCCACCGCCGATGCTGTGGATCTGAGCTTGGCTGATCTAGCACCTGCGGTCTTGCTTGCTGTCGCTTTGCTCATCGTAGGAGTGTATCCGAACTTGCTACTCAACCTTCTTCCTTAATTTCTCGTCATGCCCGCTTATTATCTTGAAGCACTTACTGTCTCGCTTGGCATATTTTTGCTAGTTGCAGAGGCATTCACCAATGGTCCATCCAAAGCTTGGGTTGGACGCGCTGCCATCGGCGGATTGTTTTTCATCTTGTGCCTTACCTTCTTTGCCGTTGGCCCAGATGCTCCTGGCGATGATAAATCATGGAAGCACTACGCGCTGTGGAATCTCTATCAGTTTGATGCCGTTGCTAGGTTCTACAAGATTTTTGCTCTGGTGACTGCGATATTCGTCCTCGTGCTTGCGGTCGATTACCGAAGCATTTTGGCGAAATTTTCTGACGAGCAGGAATCGGAGCGCGGTACGGGTGAATACTATTCGCTGATCGTGATCGCTACGGCTGCGATGATGTGGATGGCCTCGGCCAAGAATTTGTCGATGCTATTTGTATCGCTCGAACTCCTAACGATTACCTTTTACATTTTGGTCTGCTACATGAAGCGCAATGTCGGATCTCTGGAAGCTGGGGTGAAATATTTGATCCTCGGGGCGCTTTCTACCGGATTTCTCGTCTATGGAATCGCTTGGGTGTATGGCTCGGCGCACAGCTTCGATTACGCAATGATACAACGTGCCGTGGGTGCTGTGGATCAGGCTCCGATGCCCATGCTTTTTGGTATTTCGTTAATTTTGATTGCCTTGGGTTTCAAGGTAGGTGCCGCACCGATGCATTTTTGGATTCCTGATGTTTATCAAGGTGCACCAACTCCGACAACGGCATTTCTTTCTGTGGGTTCGAAGGCTGCTGGATTTATGGCGCTTGTCGGTTTTGTGAGTCTTTTTTCAACAGCCCCTTTTGCAGATAAACTTTTCGCTGCCTTAGCGGTATTGGCATGTTTGACGCTGATTGTCGGCAATTTCGGAGCCATTCCGCAGATGAACTTCAAGCGCATGTTGGCCTATTCTTCCATCGCCAACGCGGGATTCATGATCCTCGCTGTTGCCGCAAATCGCTCCGATGTCTCAGATTTGAGTTCGGAAAAAATTGTTGCGTTTTATCTCGCAGGGTATTTGGTATCGACGATGGCAGCGTTTTTCATCATGGGACTCATGCGCGTGCAAAGCGGTTCGGACAACATCGATGCGCTTGATGGTCTATCGAAACGTAATCCGATGCTCGCTGTTGCCACGACCATTGTGATGGCGTCACTCGCAGGTGTTCCACTTACTGTGGGATTCTGGGGTAAATTTTTCGTATTTCAGGCAGCAATGGCCTCAGGAATGTGGGTAGCAGTGGTGATCGCCGCGATATCTGCGGCAGCGGGTTTTTATTACTATTTCAAAATCCTCCGTGCGGTTTGGTGGAACGCTCCGAATCACAAAGATCCAGTGGTTTATGATGCCAGCTCACTATTTTCGATTGGTCTTTCCACGCTTACCACTGCCATTTTGATTCTCGGGATTCTGCCATCTCCTATTATTAACTTGCTGAAATAAGAAAAAATCATAAAAATAGTTTACAAAAATCATACTTTGTGCGATTTTTCGCCGCCATGAAAATTACAATCGATATTGACGAGAAATTATTGCAAGAAGCCATGAACATAACAGGAGAGAAGAAAAAAGGCCCAGCTGTGGTAAAAGCTGCTACCCAATTCGTAAAACGAGAAATGGCGAAGCAGTTCGGAACCATGTTGCGGGAAGGAGAATTTGGGGACTATCCCATGACAAACGACGAGATCGAGGCATTTGATCGCTAGAATGGAATTATGGTACTGGTAGACACAAGCGTATGGATTGAAGCAAGCCGCCGAGATGGTAGGCAAGAAGTGAAATACGCTCTTCAAGGACTATTGGAAGCCTACGAAGCGACGCTTTGCGGGCCGGTAGAAATGGAGTTTCTTGGAGGAGCCAAGCCTACGGAGCGTGAGCGTTTGCAGGCATGGTGCAATGTTTTACCTTACCAGCGCAGCGACCAAAAAATTTGGCGTAAGGCCGCACTAAACTTCAGCCAATTGCGCTCCAAGGGCATCGCCGCTCCATGGAATGACGTGCTGATCGCTAGCATCGCCATTGAGGCAAATTGCCGAATTTATTCCTGTGACCGTCACTTTGAAATGATGGCACCTATCCTCCGATTATTTCTGTATCGTCCAGGATATATGGGCGGCTACAATCCCGATTGAAATCGAAACATATTTTCCCGAACCACTTTGACATGAAAACTGACTACCAAGCACCCGACAACGCGACCAAAGCTTCAATGCTGCAGGATGATTACAACGCTGTCGCCACAGACATTCACGGTGAGCGAATGACGCTTAATATGGGGCCGTCCCACCCCGCAACTCACGGAGTTTTGCGCCTCGTGTTAGAGTTGGATGGAGAAACCATCATCAAGGCAGAACCAGACATTGGCTTCCTCCATCGCGGTGATGAAAAAATCGCGGAAAACATGCACTACAACCAGTTTGTGCCCTACACGGATCGTCTCGACTACCTTGCGCCGTTGGCCAACAACATTGCCTACGCTTGTGCTGTGGAAAAACTCATGGGCTGGGAGTTGCCGCCGCGTGGTCAGGCATTGCGGGTGCTGTGCTGTGAGTTAGCACGTATTTCCTCTCACATGCTAGGCGTCGGCGTTTGCGCCATGGACGTGGGCGCCATGACGGTTTTCCTCTACACCTTCACGGAGAGGGAGAAAGTTTACAACCTTTGTGAGCAGTTGACTGGTGCGCGGTTTACCACTTCCTACACTCGGGTGGGCGGGCAATTGCGCGATATGCCGGAAGGCTTTGAAGCGTCGACTCGCCGCTTCCTCGACGAGTGCTCCATCACCATTGATGAGATTGCCAAACTACTCGACCGTAACAAAATTTTCATCGATCGCATGGCCGACGTGGGAGTCATTTCCAAAGAATCTGCCATCGCGTGGGGCATGACTGGTCCCAATCTCCGCGCTTCTGGTGCTACCAGAGACTTGCGCAAGGACAGCCCTTACCTTGGCTATGAGAAATACGATTTCGATGTGCCGATTGCCGACGAAGGTGATTGCTATTCCCGCTACCAAGTGCGGATGGAAGAAATGCGCCAATCGATTCGCATTTGCCGTCAAGTGCTCGATACCATGCCGGAAGGCCCAGTGAATCTCGCCCAAGCCAAATCAATGCTTCCCGACAAAGAAAAGGTTCTCATGAAGATGGAGGAACTCATTCACCACTTCATCGTTTCCACTCAAGGCATTGATGCGCCGGTGGGCGAAGTCTATTTCGGTCACGAAAACCCCAAAGGCGAGCTTGGCTTTTACATCCATTCTACGGGTGGTGGCGTGCCGCATCGGCTGAAAATCAGAAGCCCCTCCTTCTGCAATTTGGCCATTTGCTCGAAACTTCTGCCCGGCCACATGGTATCCGACATCCCTGCCATTCTCGGATCGCTCGACTTCGTCATGGGCGAATGCGACCGTTGATTTCACTTTAGCTACTAACGAACTATGTCCACTCCCGATCAAATCATCGCCTCTGAAGAAACACCAGGCACGAAGTTTTTCCCTCCATTCGTAGCAACATCGATGCTCGAGTCAGAGGCCTCGAAACGACTCGCTCAGTTTCCAGAGGATCAAAAACGTTCCGCTGTATTGCCACTGCTGCATTACATCCAGCACCATCATGGATTCATCGACACGAATGCCATCGACTGGGTTGCGGCGCGCCTTGGCATCGAGCCGATTAAAGTTTTGGAAGTTGTGACCTTTTACCCTGGTTTTCGCCAGTCGGCTCCTGGCAGATTTCACATCCGCATTTGCCGCACGCTTTCCTGTGCCATGGGCGGATCGTATGAACTCATGGAGAAAATTTGCGAGCTTTCTGGAATTGATCGATCGCATGCAGATTCACACCATCACCCAGTCACCGTGAGCCCATGTGGCAATTTCTCGGTAGAGTTTGCTGAGTGTCTGGCATCTTGTGGCTCAGCTCCGGTGTGCATGGTCAACGATGATTTCCATGAAGGTGTCAGCCCGGATAAGGCTGCCGATTTGTTAAAAAAATATTCCTAAAAATTTTCTCTTGCGTAAGCCTCAACATTACCACATCGTTACCACATGAGTTACGCGCTAACAAGAACGAGTATGGCCTTAGATGCTTGGACGATCCAAGCGCTTAAGGAATTGAGTGAAAAATGGAATATTTCGAAGGCAGAGGTTTTGCGCCGAGCCGTTCGTCAACTGAAAGAAAAAGCTGAAGCTGAAGAACAAATCATTTCGCCCTTAGAGGCATTAGAATGGCTCCAAAATGGAGGCGGGCTGGTAGCTGAGGATGCGGATGCTTTTCGCACAGAAGTCATCGCCAACCGAGAAGCTCGCAAAGCTTGGTGGGAAGCTTGAACGAATATTTTACTAAAATTTACGTGATTCACCTTGATACCAACATCCTGATCGACCTTGTCACCTGCCATTCTACGCAGGTGGAAATGGTGCATGGATGGTTGAAAAACCAGATTCCGCTAGCGGCTTCGGTGATCACATGGTCAGAATTTTGCAACGGTCCGCATACCAAAGAGCAAAAAAATGCGGTGCATGCGGTCCTTCGCGGCGGCATACAACCATTTACCGAAGCACAAGCCGAATTTGCTTCTCGCCTGTTTCACCTGACGGGACGCAAGCGTGGATCTCATGCCGATTGCATGATCGCCGCTGCGGCTTACTGCAATCAACAGCCCGTTGCTACCCGCAATATTGGTGACTTCGAACGCTTCATTCCCTATGGAGTCAAAGTTGTCAAAGTCCCAACTGTCGTGTAGCGTATATCAATCATCGAACTTCCACCTAGCTACTTCCTAATAATTGTATGATCACCTACCTTCCCGGAAAAGAACCTCGCGCTTGCGAGCATCGTTTGATTTTTAAAAATATCGACCGTGTCGGTTATGACCCATCGATCGAGTGCTATTTGCGCAACGGTGGGTACGAGCAGCTCAAAAAAGCTCTCGGCATGGTGCCGAAAGACATCACAGAAGAAGTGAAAAAATCTGGCCTACGGGGTCGTGGTGGCGCAGGTTTCCCCACCGGCATGAAGTGGACGTTCATCCCGCCCAACAATACCAAGCCCGTTTACCTGATTTGCAATGGTGATGAGTCAGAGCCGGGCACGTTCAAGGATCGCTACATTCTGCACCAAGATCCGCATCAACTCATCGAGGGCATGGTGATTTCCGCCTTTGCTGTGGGAGCGCATGTTGCCTACATTTACATCCGTGAAGAATTTCCCTTCGCCGCGCAAACGGTGGAACACGCGATTGCTGAGGCCAAGGCTCGCAATTTCGTAGGGAAAAATGTTTTAGGTTCCGGCTTTGATGTGGAAATTTTCGTCCATCGTGGCGCTGGGGCATACATCTGTGGCGAAGAAACGGGTTTGATCGAGTCCTTGGAAGGCAAGCGCCCGTATCCACGCATCAAGCCTCCGTATTTCCCCGCGGCTCTTGGGCTTTATATGTGCCCGACGATTGTCAATAACGTCGAATCCCTTTGCCATGTGAAACACATCATCGAAATGGGCGGCGACGAGTATGCCAAGCTCGGTGTGGCGCGGAATACCGGCACACGGATTCTCTGCGTCTCTGGCGATGTCAAAAAACCTGGCTACTTCGAGGTGCAAGTCGGAAAACTTACCATGCGCGAGTTGCTCTATGATGTTTGCGGCGGTCCCAAAGACGGTCGTAGTTTCAAGGCCGTCATCCCCGGTGGTTCATCTTCGAAGATCCTGCGGTGCGATGAAGTTTTCAAAATCAAGAACCCCGATGGCACCTCGCGTGATTTGGCGTTTTGGGACATTCCCATGGATTTCGACTCCCTCGCCGCTTGTGGTTCCATGGCTGGATCTGGTGGGGTGATCGTGCTCGATGACTCACGCAAAATGTCATGGGTTCTGAATAACCTGAATGCCTTTTACGCCCATGAATCCTGTGGTCAATGCACGCCGTGTCGCGAGGGTAGTACATGGATGAAGAAAATATCCGACCGCCTAGTCGAGGGGCTTGCTTCTCCGGAAGACATTGCGACCTTGGAGAGTGTGGCCTATCAAATTGATGGCCGCACGATTTGCGCCTTTGGCGAAGCCAGCAGTTGGCCCGTGGAAGCGATTATTGCGAAATTCCGCGACGAACTCCTTGCCGATACCAAGACCGAAAATGCCAACAAAGCCCTCAATCCAGAGGCATTGGCACAACAACGCTTCCTCCAAACCACCCACTAGTGCGTTTGAGGTCGGGAAAATGAAACGAAGCCTGCTTGCCTCCACAGCGGTCTTGGTTGTATGATTGAACCGCGATGGATCACATGATCTTACTGATTTCTACCATACTAGCCCTCGCAGGTGCTATATGGGGAGCTGTGTCTGTGTATCGAGGCTTAGCCACGCGCGGCACGCTGATTTGCATGGTGCTTGCGTTTTTGTTTCAACTTTGGTTTCTCAAAGAGCGAGGAGAGTTACGAGGCGCATGCCCGCTGCGTGATACGGGCGAGATTTTAGCCTTTTTGGCATGGGCGTTGACGATGTTTTATCTCGTGGTCGGGCCATCCTATCGCCTCTCCGTATTAGGATTATTTACCGCGCCGGTAGTTGTCATTTTTCAAGCTCTTGCCTTGGTGGTGCCAGGTTTGATGGAAGAAAATCCTCAACGAGGTGCCGGGGTTGATGTTTGGCGCGAACTGCATTCGGCAGTTTCCGTGCTAGCTTACGGAGCTTTTGCCCTAGCGGCAGTGGCGAGTGTGATGTTTTTGGTATTGGATCATTTGCTGAAAGAGCACCATTTGCGCTCGGGGCTTTTCCGCAAATTGCCGCCTGCGCGAGAACTTTTGCAGGTGCAAACGAGACTGTTGTGGATGGGCATTTTCCTTCTTAGCATAGGTCTTTTCGCTGGTGCATTGATGCCGCATAAGGGAGCTTGGCAGCACTTTGTTGCGGCAATCGTTGTCTGGCTCTCGTATGCCTTGTTGTTGGGAATATCGCAGTGGCGAGGATTGACGGGACGCAGAATTTCGCTGCTGTCGGTAGTATTATTCGTGATGTCTCTTCTGGTGTTTGGATTATTGTGATGGAGTGGATTTGTGTAGGCTTGAATCATAGAACCGCGCCAGTAGAGGTGAGGGAACTGTTTGCCGTGGCTCCGGCTAAGCTGGGGCAATCGGCTTTTGAACTGCGCGAAGCCTCTGGTGCGGAGGAGGCCGTGGTCATTTCTACCTGCAATCGCACGGAACTTTATGTCGTAGGTGATGCCCAGAAAATCGTTCCAGGTTTGGAAGCGATGTTAGGTGGGGCTGAGCATTGCTATGGTCATAGGGGCTTTGAAGCTGGAGTGCATCTTTGTCGTGTCGCTAGCGGCCTCGATTCCATGGTTTTAGGCGAGACAGAAATTTTTGGACAGGTGAAAAATGCTTACCAAGCCGCCTTGGCAGCAGGTGCCACGGGCGGAAAACTCAACAAATTGTTTCAAAAATCGTTTTCGATCGGCAAAAAAGTCCGCACCGAAACGGGCATCCAAGAGGGAGCCACCTCCATAGGCAACGTGGCAGTGGATCTCGCGGAGAAAATATTTGGCCACCTCAAGAATAGCGAGGTCATGATTCTTGGGGCAGGGGAGATTAGTCGCGTTACTGCGCAGAGCCTACAATCTCGTGGCGCCCGTAGCATTTTCGTCGCCAATCGTTCCTACGATCGTGCTCTTGATCTCGCAAGCCAAATGAATGGACAAGCCGTGCGTTTCGACGATTGGAAGCAAGTTCTTGCTCAAGTGGATGTCGTCATCGGTTCTACCGGCGCACCTCATACCATTGTGCACAAGGACGATGTGGAAAGCGTTAGGCGAAAGCGTAAGTACCGGCCGTTGTTTTTCATCGATATCGCTGTGCCGCGCGACATTGATCCGAGCGTTGCAGAAATTGAAGAGGTCTATCTTTATGACATCGATACCCTAGAGCAAATCGCCAGCGAAGCTCGTGTGAAGCGGGCTAAGCAAATTGAGGTATGCGAGGCAATGATCCGCGAGGAGTTGCACAAGGCCGTCAACGACATGTCGGTGAAACGCAGCGGCTTTGTGCGCGAAGCCGATAGCAACGCGTAGTTCTGATTTCCTCGCTTGACAGATTGCCATCATTGAACGATACCTTTCCTCGTCATGCTTTCCGATTACTTACCTGTGTTGCTTCAAATGATCATTGCCACTGGTTTTGCTGTGGTGGTTCTTTCATTGAGTGTTTTGCTTGGTAAATCGGGGCGCACGAATGCCACCAAAGACAGTGCCTACGAGTGTGGTATGCTGCCGATTGGCGATGGTGCTCCACGGTTTTCCGTAAAGTTTTACCTCATTGCCATGCTCTTCGTCATTTTCGACATTGAAGTGGTTTTTCTCTATCCATGGGCTGTTCAGTTTCGTGACATGGTGCAAGAGTCCATGGTTCCTTTGTTAAGCATCGCAGGATTTGCTGGCATCCTCGCCCTTGCTTACGTTTATGCATTGAAAAAAGGAGCCTTGAATTGGAAGTCCTGATCCATGATCCATCACGTCGTTTATTTTCAAACGCATCCACACGTCGATGATGGTAAGCTGCAAGAAATGGTGCGCGTTACCCGCAGCTTTCTGCTGAAAATCCCTGAAGTCCTGTCTGTCAAATCGGGAAGAAACGTTATCCCTGATTGCGAATGGAATTTCTACACAGCGGTAGAAGTTGAGTCGTTGAAGAAACTCCAAATCATTCTCGAAGACCCGATGCATTTGAAATGGCTCGACGCTGTCATTCGGCCCTACACCTGTGCACAGTTTGCCCAGAATTTCGAGCTAGATCCCTCTATCGATTTGAAATACTCTTGAGTTTTGTTTTCGATACCTCAGCTCATAACAGAGCTGATAACTCTGCTTTGAGCACATCTGCATCAGGCCCTAAATCCTCACCCCAAACGGCTAGAGCATTGCTGATTTGCTCGCCCTGTAAAGTGATTCCAGCTTTCATCATAGAACGCTGAACCTTAAGAATTGGCCAAAAAATCGGAATAATGGCAAAACAACCCTGTATTGCTCCAAAGCTTTCCATGCTTGCCTTCGAGGCTCGTAGTTGTGAGATTTCATTGCGTAGGAATAGCAACTTTGCCTTGCGCATTTCTTCAGGATCCATGCCAGATAAGCCTGCGGCGAACATCTGAAGCTTGTCTGGGGTAAGTCTATTCTGATGATTTTGATTCATAGGTTCGCTCCTTAAGAATGCTATAAGCATGCATGCAATCTCACTTGCACACTTGCGAAGCCTTACTCATGCACGAGTTCGTAGCAATAGCAAACATCGGAGATGTCTTTCAAGGTGAGAGAAATGTTTATGATTGCTGGACCAAAGTTTGCGCATCGTATGGTTCGAACCAGGTGATATTCGCATCGAGATCCACAGCGCGAGCATACTCTAAGTGGATGACTCTTCTTCGACTTGGAGTAAGTGCTCGCCGTGAAGAATGGAGCAGTAAGGGGGACATCATAAGAGCATCACCAGACATGCATTCACAAATCACATCATCACTGTTCTGAAAATCCATGATTTCTTCGGTAGAAATACGACCCTTCTTGTGGGTGCCTGGGATCACTCGCAAAGCTCCATTTGATGCGAGAGTGTCATCGAGATGGAGGCGTATCGTAACCATATTCTCAAGGAGAGATAATGGTGGCTGAACATGAGTCGCACCGTCCTTATAGGACCAAGGACCATATCCCTGAATTTCACGCTTTTCTGAAACAGCTATGGTCAAATCCTGATGCCAAGTCACTGGCCAGTTCTCCTCTGGGGTTTTATCAAATAATATGCTTCGCACTGGCCTTAGGTCATCCGGGATTAGCTGACGAATGAGACTCGATATACTGAGATCATCGAAAATCTTCGATCGACTGCGCAGGTGACGGACGCAAGCAGATCCAGCAGATGACGCCACAGCATCGGCCTCAAGGCGAAGTGTTGCAATCTGCCTATGGGAGAGAACGCCTCGTCGAATCTCAAAACCATCTTCGTTCAGTGTATGGGACATAGTCTGCAGAGCCGATATCTATTGCTTCTTTTTCTGAAATGAAAGCCCGAACATAAAAGAATGCCCTGTCTATGGTTGTGATGCGACCTTGTCTCTCTTACTGAGCCAGACCCAGCGCATGTCGCTCTTCAGCTTCTAGTTTTCGCCACTCACCCGCCGCCAGCGTTCCTAAGGGAAACGTGCCAATGGCTGCTCGTACGAGACGCAATGTGGGTAAGCCTACAGCAGCAGTCATTTTACGAACTTGACGATTTTTCCCTTCGGTTAAGGTGAGTGAAAGCCAGGATGTTGGCACTGTGAGGCGGTGCCGTATTGGTGGATTCCGCGGTGCCAAATCTGGCTCACCGATCTCTTTCGCTAGGGCTTTGGCGCAGCGATGCCCTTGAATCACCAAAGAACCATCGGATAATGCGGATAGCGCTTCGCGATGAACGATGCCCTCCACCTGCACCCAATACGTGCGCGGGTGCTCATGTCGAGGATGCAATAATCGATCCACCGCCACCCTTTCATCGCCAAGCAGCAATAAGCCCTCGGAATCCCGATCCAGCCGCCCCACAGGATACACTCCTTTGGGGAATCCAAAATCTGCAAGCGTGCGATGCTCTGGAAGCTCACGGGTGAATTGTGAGAGAACATCATACGGCTTGTGAAATGCTAAAATCACTTGCTTTCTTTTGGCGGGATCACCAGCGAGAGAACGATGGAAAGCACCAATGCCGTGAGCACGACTCCTAGAGAAATGTTGATGAATTGCTGGCTAAATTCATGATTCACATAGCGTTGCAAGAAGTTCCCGAAGCCTTGGCTCTTGTCATCCTGAAAGTGCAAAATCCCGGTGGCCACCAAGGGCAGCAGCATTTTTAGTCCAATAAACGACAGGATGAAAGCCAGCCCGAATTTTAGTAAGTGAAAGCGATCGGCGAGATCAGCCAAGAGAAAGAAAAAAGTCCGCAGTCCTAAGATCGCAAAAATATTCGAGGTGTAGATGATGAACTTGTCCGTGGTGATTCCAAAGATTGCTGGAATCGAATCTACCGCGAACATCACATCGGAGAGTTCTACTACGATTAGCACCAGCAGGAGCAATGTGCCTGCGCGTTTGCCGTCCTGGGTGATGAAAAATTTCTGCCCATCATAAACGCGATGGATTCTGATGAAGCGAGTGATGAAGCGCACCGCGCCGCTATTCTCAGGGTCAAAACCGTCATCATCGCCGCCAAACATTTTCAACCCCGTCCACAGCAGAAAAGCGCCAAAGATGTACAGCAACCAATGGAATTTTTCGACCAATTCGGCACCTGTGAAAATCATGATCATCCGCATCGCCAGCGCCCCCATGATGCCCCAAAAGAGCACCCGATGTTGAAACTCTTTCGGCACCTTAAAATAGCCAAAAATGAGCAAGAACACAAAAAGGTTATCCACCGAGAGCGATAGCTCGATCAGGTATCCGGTTAGGAATTCTTTGCCTTTTGTCATCCCGGCGTCACTGCCCGCGACTTCCTTGACCATCCAGTAGATAAAAACATTGAAAAGCAGAGCCAAAGAAACCCAGACGGCACTCCACGTGAAGGTCTCTCGCCGGCTGGGCACGTGCGTTTTTCGATTCACGATAAACAGATCCACAAACAAAGCCAAAAACACGGTGACAAAAAAACAAGTCCAAGCCCAATGTGGGTAATCAATCACTAAGGTGCGCATACGCCGCCAAACTAAGCTCATTCGTGTTCTACCGCAAAGAGAAAATCACGGCTGCTGCTCAATCTTCCGTATTTGTTGAGAAATCCTTCTTGAGTTCGACCGTCCCTTGCTTCATTTTTCTGCCAAGCCGATTGGCGAATGATACCTCATGAAACGATTTCTTTTTGCAGTTGCCTGTGTTCTTTCCTCGCTGTCTCGATTGTCCGCTGAAGAAGCTCCTGCTCTCTTTCATGGAATCTTCACGCCGAACCAACCACGCATGGCAGAAGTTGTCGTGATGATGCCTCCTGCCGAAATCGAAAAATACGTCACCAAAGTCGAACAACAATCCAAAGTTGATCCGAAGTGGTTCGCGGAATATGTGAAATCCGCCAAACCCTCTTCGCCCTTGCCTTATCATGAAAAATTGGGCCTGACCAAGGAGGAATACGATGCTTACACCCAGCTTTGGAACAAACGTGACTTTAAAGTCGTAGAGGAAATTCCGCTAACTCTGCGCCAAGCCTCCAACAAACTTTGGTACATTTTCGGCGTCGAATCTGCTGCGACTCTCACATCGCTACGCTTCAATCCTGCGGATGACACATGGAAGACCACCAATGGTGTTATGAAGCGCGTTGATGACATCAATGCCGATGCCTCTACCATCCTCGGCGCATGGAAAGGTAAAGAATGGAAATTCAGTCAAGAAACCATGTTTTCCAAAACCAAAGAAAATTTCGCTATTGGGGAAACGGGCGATGGCAAATACAACTTGTTGGTGTATCGTGCGCAAGAGATCACCAGTGCGGGAACGCCCACGCTTGATAAGAGCTTGGTCGTGCGAATGGCAAAAATCCCCGCGGCACCTGGTAAGCCTCTGAAAAAGCCATGATCCCAGAAGCAGAGAGCCAAGACCTAGCGATCGAAAGTCATCCCCCAGAACCAAGAAAAACCAGCCTGTTGTCACTTCTTCGACGCTGGCGCAAACGTCTTATCTGGACCACCCTGCTTACGCCGCTGCTTGCTGTTCTGCTTAGCAATGCTTGGCTCTTCAGCCCATGGGGTCGATCCTACGTTGCGCGGAAAATCTCTGCCCGCACGGGTGTCGAGGCGACCGTTTCTGGTGCATGGTGGATTCCCGGCGGCCAAGTGAAAATCTTCGACATCGTTCTGCTTCAACCTCCTGCCTTACGCGCGACTCTCTCCGAGCCTCTCGCCACGGTGAAATGTCTGACCTTGCAACCGCATTGGAAGCAACTGCTGCGGGGGAAACGGGATTTCTTTTCCTGCCAAGTCGATGCTCCAGACATCGTCGTCACGATCGAAATGCTGCAGCAACTCCTCGCCGCGAAGAGCCCTTCTTTTATCCAATCAGCTCCTCCGCCAGACGGTTCCCCGCCTCCACCAACGCCTCCAGCGGACATCGCGCAAAATCCATCGCCCTCCACGCCACCTGTCGCTCCCACGCCTCAGCCAGCCCCAGAGGCTCCACCAGTTGCCGATGCTCCCGCGCCAGTTCCGCTTCCGGAATCTTGGTTCTACCTGCGCAATGCCCGCATTCGCCTCATCCACGCTGGCAGTGGTAAGTCGCTCCTCGATCTGCGCGATCTCACCATGGATGTCCCTGTGGAAGGCCCGCAAGCGACAGGACGTTTCGCATTTTCCTCCCTCGAAGCCCTCGGTCAGCCACTCTTCGATAAAACAGAAATCCCCTTGGCTTGGAAACCGCCGGTTCTCCACATCGGCTCTACCACGCTCGATGTCGCGGGCTTGCCCTTGCGCTGCGAAGTTCAGATTGCCAAGGAAGCGGGCATGCCTTTTCAAGCAATGATCCAGCAAGATCCTATCGCATGGCAGGCGGGAAGCCTATTCCAATCCGCAAAAGTGCAAAGCCTCCACCGCGCTGGTGGCTTCTTGCTCGCACCTAGCAGTTGGCGTGGCGAATCGATTTTGTTCGCTCAAACTCCACGCCTTAGCCTCGGCTCCATGAGCAAAGATTTTCAGTTGCTGCAAGCGCACATCATTCTCGTTGGCGGCGCACTACAATGCTCCGATTTCCGCCTCGTCGGTGATGAAATCTCCCTCCTTGGCAATGGTGCCATCTTGGCCGATACCCAATTGCTCTCCGTGCTTCGTGTGGTCGCCTCGCCCCGCGATGCCGCTTTTGTCGAAACGATGCTCAGCCGCATCAACCCTGATATTCCGCAGCGCCTTCCACCCTTCGGCAATGAAGACCGTCGCGGCGCCGACTTCCTTTTCGGCGGTAGTCTCTTTCACACCTGGCTCTCACTCGATGGCGGACAAACCCTGCTCGACGTCAGAAAAATCTACAACCTCATCCCCGAAGAAACGCGCAGAAGTTTCTTCCCCATCCCACCTCCAAAGCGGTGAGTCAGGAAATTTCATCATTCATACTTCATACTTCCTCAATCATGTCCCATCGCCTCACATCACTTCTTCCCCTACTTCTTGCGGCTCTCTTTCTTCTAAGCTCAGCGCACAGCCAGACGAGCGAGAAACCCTCCGCGCCTCCCACCTTGCTTGGTCACCGATACCTCACCTTCAATACGATCGTCCGCGTTCGTCAAATCGAAGTCACTCGTACCGAAGCCCATGGGCCGGATGAATCCAGCGTCCATACCACCGCTGAGGCGCGAATCTTCCGCGACACCATCGCCCAAGCGTGGCCAGGTGCTCGCATCACTTGGGCCTTCAGTTGGTTAGCCCTCCATGACACCCGCGAACAATATCGCGAACTCCGCGAACTCATCGTTTCCTACAAGAAAACCTATGGCGATGAAATCACCTTCATCCCTGGTGCCTATTTCTCAAATATGTACAACTCCCGCGAACAGGTGAACCGCGACCTGCACGATGGCCTCAAGCGTGTGTCCGAAATTGTCGGCGGTGATTATCGGCCCAATAGCGTTGTCGCCGGTTTCCTCGCTGCGGAAAACCTGCGCTACCTTGCCGAAGTGGAGGGCATTCACGTCTGCCAAGGCAACATCTGGAGCCAGTACGCTGTGGACAATGGCGATGGCGAAGGCTCCATCAGCTACCCCTACTACCCATCACGCAACCATTTCTGCAAACCTGCCCAAGGCAAAGACGACCAGATCGATATCGTCAACCTCGATGGCTGGACGGTCGATTTCCTTTGCGCCCGCATTCCCGGCTCACGCATGGTCAATGGCGAGCGCTGGCGCAGCAGGCAGGGCGTAGGCCCCATCGAAACCCTCTTGGACATGGGCACTGAGCGCGGCCACAAGGCGATGATGGCCGCCACCGCTTCCCACTTCGACGATGGATTTTCCCGCAACGGCTTCGCTTGGGTAACCAATGGCTGGGAGATGGGACTCGTCGAAGCGCGGAAAATCTACGGCTACGGCGGTCGCAATGGCATCGATGGTCTGCGACTTTGGCTCACCGAGACTCGCAAGCGCTGGCCGGATGCCAAGCTCATCACCCAAGGTGAATTTGGCGAACTCTGGCGCAAGCATTATTCCTCCAACTCCGACATCAACTACCGCTTCGTCCATCGCGGCTGCGGCATCCGCGCCTCCGAGGAAAATCAAGAAATCCGATGGTTCATGAACAAGGATTTTCGCCTCGCCCTGCTGAAAAACTGGAAAGACAACGGCACGGAAAAAGTCATCGACTTCACCCGCTACGACCTCGCCACCCCCGAGCCAGCCGATCCCGAACCCGGCAAAAACTCGCGCAATTGGAGCCTCATCAATAAAATCAACCAAAAAGGCCTTCGCCCTCAAGACCAACCCATAGAATTCGAAAAACTGGATCCCGCAGACAAAAAACTCATCCTTTCCCGCTACCCGGAGCTTAGGTGAAGGATGAAGGATGAGTTATGAAGGATGAGGGTTGAGGTTGAATGATGAAGTATGAATGATGAGTTATGAAGGAAGAGGGTTGAAGTATGAATGATGAAGGGCAGCGTGATTTGCGGGAAAGGACGAAGAGCTTTGGGGTTCGAATTGTGAAGATGTTTGTGGCGTTGCCAAAGACGGACGAAGAGCGTGTTTTAGGAAAACAAGTGCTTCGATCAGGAACCTCTGTTGGTGCCAATTATCGCGAGGCACATCGTTTACGTTCGAAGCCAGAATTCATTTCAAAAATCGGCGACTGCCTCAAAGAGCTTGACGAGACTGCCTATTGGCTAGAACTGCTCATCGAGACAAAAATCATTACGCCCAAAAAACTCGCCGCGCTCCAAGACGAAACCAACCAACTCATCGCCATCTTCACCACCATCTCCAAACGCTCCAAAGGCCTCTAACCAATCTTCTTTCATCATTCATAATTCATCCTTCATCATTTAAAATAATGCGAATCATCTCCGGAACCGCTGGCAGGAAGTCCATCAAAGTCCCACACGACGTCGCCCGCCCGACCACAGACTTCGTTCGGCAAGCGATGTTCTCCATCCTTGGCGAATGGGTCATCGATGCCGATGTCGCCGATCTTTTCAGTGGTAGCGGAGCTCTTGGCTTGGAGGCACTGAGCCGCGGCGCACGATCCTGCGTGTTCGTCGATCAGAGCCCAAAGGCCACCAAAGTCATTCGTGAGAACCTCACCAGCACAGCGCTTAGCGGTGGCAGAATCGTGCCCAGCGATGCCCTTACCTTCCTCAAGCGCGATATCGGTAGCTACCGCCTCATCTTTGCCGATCCCCCCTACGCCAAGCATCCGCTCGATACCGAATGGATTGGCAAACTTCTCCACTCTGGCCTGCTCGAGCCACGGCTCAGCGACGATGGCCTATTTTATGCGGAAATATCCCGCACGACTGCCAGCCCCGAAGCTCCTTCTTGGCAGCTCGAAGACCGCAGAAACTACGGCAGCAGCTCCATCCTGCTCTACCGCAAATCTTTGAAATTATGAATGATGAGTTATGAATTATGAAGAGTGAACCTGCACCCAGCCTTTTTTCATAATTCATCATTCAAACTTCATAATTCTCTCTTCCTTTCCCTCCCGCAGTGCTGCGGGAGCAAAAACGCTCAGCAATTTCACTCCTCCACTGCCACGAGAGCAAAAACGCTCAGCAATTTCACTCCTACGCTGCTACGAGAGCAAAAATGCTCGGCAATTTCACTCCTGCGCTGCTACGAGAGCAAAAACGCTAGGCAATTTCACTCCTGCGCTGCTACGAGAGCAAAAACGCTCGGCAATTTCACTCCTGCACTGCTGAGAGAGGGGAAACGCCGAGAGATTTCTCGTTTTCGCGCCAGATTAGGCGGTGGGCGGTTGCTTGTCGGCCTCGGATTCCTTGCGGGTGCGGCGAGCCAGCGCAGGCGTGGTGATCTGGGTGATGACTTCGTCGATTTGACCAATGGCGGTCTCTAGCTCAGGCGTGCTGGCGATTTCCTGCCAAATCGCGATGTTATCCAGCAGGGCATTGAGGTAGCGCTGGAGCGGCGGGCGGTTCTCGGAGATCGTGGGCAGTTCCAGCCCGCCCTCGGTGGCGGCCTTATCAGCCATGGTCGCCTCGAAGGCGGCTTGCGCATTTTTCATGGCGGTGAAGAGGTGGCTCAACCCTAGCGCGGCGAGGTCGGCAGTGGAGGTGGTGCCTAGCAGATCTTCGATGAGTTCGTTCATCTTGCCGGTCTGGTTGTTGTAGCCAAGGCGGTTGATGGTGGTTCCGTGGTGCTGAAAAATGGTTTGCAGGCGTGCGGCGGCGGATTTTTGGGCGGGCGTAGCGGTGGGGTTTGTCATCCATGTGAGGATGAAGTCCCGCAGCGTGGTAAAGGAGGAATCGCGCTCGCTGTCGTCCTCTTTCAGCGACTCGGTGAAACTGCTAGCATTCTGGCGGGATGCCGCCTTGATGATGGCATTGCTATGACCCACAGCCGCATTCGCAATGGCAAGCTGCAGCGGTTGGTCAGAGAAGAGCGGTGTCCAGATGAGCGTGAGGCGTGAGCAAGCTGTGGTCAGCTCGCTGGTCGTGAGTAGTTTCGTGTGAAGTGTTTGCATGATGTGTTTTTATGGTTGCTGTGGAATTTTACAAAGCATGCGGATCTTGTCAAATTTCCCGCTCATGCCAAGGCGATTTGTTGCTTGCACACATCTTCCGGATTCAGATTTGTTTCCACACAGCATTGAGCCTAATCTCTTCAGCCGCGCAAATCAGCGGCATGAATCCTACCGCAAAATCAAGCGCGATTCAGATCACTTCAGGACTGCACTAAAAAATAATGCAGAACTGCCTTGACAGTGTCCGAAGAAAGTGGTGAATTTTTGTCGCAGTTACTAATACAGTTTTTTCACTTCAGAGAATCGCATCTCAAGCCGACACAACTTGAGCCACATGCACGCTACCATGAGCTTTTTCCTACATTATTCCCGATATGCTGCCTTTGCTCAGTCGAGATTTTCGGCTCTGCCCAAAAATCTTTTCCACAAGTTGGCACGGCCTATGCTTGTATCAAATACTGTTACACACATCCATCTCCCAAAAAATTAAAAAACAACATCCATCCGACCATGAAAATCAAATCAAAAGCAATAGTATCAACGTTTATCTTCGCTTCTTCCCTAAGCCTGAATCCATCGGCACACGCCCAGCAATATTGGGACACAGATGGCGTGGCAGCAGCAATCAACGCAGCGAACTGGGGTTCTAGCATCAGCGGGCCTTTCACGAGCGCTTTTGCAACCAACACAGACATTGTCTTCAGTGCAAACTCTACTGTGACTGGCGCAACCGTGGATGTCGGCAACATCACAGTGAATGATAATGTCATCGTGAGCTTCACAGCGGGCGGAACACTTGGCACGGGCGGAAATGTGCGGACTATCGATGTCGGTGCTGGAGGTGTAATGAATCTTGCGGGACAAAGTTTATCAATTGCTGCGGGCTCAGGTTGGATCAAGGATGGTGCTGGAATATTGCAGACGGCTAATGGCAATAACTACACAGGCGGCTTTACCCTCAATGAAGGGATCGTCGTGGTGGGTGGTGTGAACGCCTTGGGGAACGGTGGTGTGCTGACGATCAACGGGGGAACCCTTGCTGCGGCTGCCGCACGCGATCTTACAGGCAAATTCACGAATATCGTCATTGGAGGGGACTTTGGTATCGGTGCTTCCACAACCGCTCTGCCAACAGGAAATGCGCTTGTCAGATCCTTAATTACCTTTAGCAACACCATGAACTTCGGAGCTACCACACGTACCATATCTGGTGAAGGTCTAGCAGTTTTTGGTGGTGTGATCAGTGGCACGGCGGGCTTTACCAAAGCGGGATCTAGCGCCATCGTTCTTACCAACACAGGAAATACCTACAGTGGCACTACCCAGGTCAATTCTGGAACACTTTCCTTCCGTACGGGGGGAGCAGATAGCACATCATCCACTTACGTTTTTAATGCTGGAGCGACCTTGGGTCTCGGTGTTGGCACTGGGCGATTTACAGATGCTGAAGTGGTTGCCGCTTTTGCGGGTACACTTCCCACTTCGCTTTCTACGGTTTCCATTGCTACTGGAACCAATATTACTCTGGATACGACTGCTGCAGCACACGTATTTGGCGGCACGATTGCAGCAACCACTCGTGGATTGGAAAAAATCATCGGCGGTAGCAATCTTACACTATCGAGCACTTCCAATCAATATTCCGGTAGGACAGTGGTTCATGGAGGCGGGGCTTTGCTCGTAACTGCGCTTGGAAACATCGGCGATGCATCAAGCAACATTGGCACGAATAGCACAATCGATCTCATGAAAGATGGTCGCATCGACATCAGCGCCGCGTCCTCCAGCAACAAGAACTTCAACATTCAGGGAACAGCAGCGGAGCCATCTATCATATTCCCTGGAACACTTGGTGCAGTCATTTTAAGCGGGTCCATTTCTACGGAAACTGCTGGTTTAAAAGAGGTCAGATTCGGCACAAATGCTGCGGTTACTGTTGCGCATGAGGTAAGTGGCATCATTTCCAATGGTTCCGGCACGATGAATGTTCGCAAAATCAACTCTGGTCGAATCATTCTTTCTGGCGCGAATACATTTACGGGCACTACAACCAATGCGGCAGGCATTCTCGAGTTGACCAACGCTCTAGCTCTGCAAAACAGCACACTCGACAC
>JAIYDP010000475.1 GCA_027487435.1 Verrucomicrobiaceae bacterium
ATCGAGGCGGGGAGGCTGTGGGGAATGGTTGCTGAGGAGCTGCGGGTGATGGCTGCTGGCGTTGATGAATTTGATTTTGTGGTGATGCGGGGCTCTGACACTGTCGTCCCACTTGATGGAGTATACTATCTCCAAGACGACGACAGAGTCGACGTAGCTAAACTTGAACCGGACCCCCCACTGGACCCCCCCGTACCCCCCTTATGCGTGCGCTATCTCTTCGACGGCCAGCCGCAGGAGTTGAACGTCGCCCCCGACGTCCTCTTCGCGCAGCTCAGACCTGCCCTCGTGCGACGCAACCCCCTCTCGCTGACCCTTCAGGAGCGCGCCCACCAGACCCACATTTGCGTGGGGGTGACTGACGTGGGGGATGAGAGTTTCGACGACGTGCGCGCGTCGTACGGCAACATCGCCCGATTTGGAAGCTGCTGGGACGCTGTGCCGCTGCGCGAAGTCGTCAGGTTCGTCGCGAGGAGTCGCTGCGGCGGGTTTGTGGCCGCAAAAAGTCCTGCAGCCGCAGCGCCAACGGCTGAAGGTGACGCCGGGTTTATTTGTAGGATGATGGATCGCGGTGATGACGCGATGCTGGGGGTGGTCGTGTGGCAAAACGAGGCGCGGGTGGTTGCGGTGGTGCCGGAGGTGACTGGCGTTGAGGTTGCCGCGTTTGCGGCGGCTGAGTTTGGCGTCGCGTCGTTTGTTATCAAGACGAGAGTGCAGCGGACGGACGTGGCCATCAGAAGCGCCATCAGAGTTGCGAAGAACCAACGCCAATACACTTTTATCTGCGCCTCACCCCCACCCCCACGGTGAGTGGGTGGCATGCGGAGACATGAGCGCCTTGTAATTTGACAGACTTGAGTCGAAAGTACAGAGATTATTAAATATTGATGCGGCGGGGGCACGGGGTGTGCAGATGGGGTTGGTGCAAGTGCGACGAGAGGCGCCATGGCGACGGCTGTTGTTGAAGGCCATCATGTTTGATTTGATTGTTTGACGACGTGGGTTTGATGTGTCTTTTCACCGAACCGACACAAGCCATCAAGTCAAGTCACGTCTGGACGCGGAAGGAGCGGATTTCGAGTTCGTCCATCACGACTTGTGCGTCAACCTTTCCCCTCGCAAACATCAAGTCAAGGGACACCTCCTCGACGGAAATCAAACCTTTGACAGCGCAGCGCAGGTCAGCGAGCACCCCCCACCCCCCGACGTCCCGTCAAGCGACGTGGCCATGCGCGCCAGTCGAACGAACACAAACGACCCGTCGCTCTGCCGACATTAGACTCGAATCGAACAGACAAACATCAAGATCTCGCTGGAGGGTCATCAGCCGAACAGTCGGCGGCAGCGAACAGGTGGGGGGGTCTACTGCCGACACCTCAAATGACCCTACTCCGCCCGCAACCTTCAGAAGGTCGTTGCGGCGGAAAAAGAGCCCCTCCCGCCCCCCCCCAACTTCCGCTGCCGTACCAATCATAAAAGAGATCTGTCCTGTTACAGTTAGACCGCCTCCCCCCTCCCCCTCACCCGCAACTGGCGTCGTGTCGTTCATCGCCTCCCCCAGCCCCAGCGTGGGAGAGTCGTCCTGCAGCAGCCGGCGATGCGCCATCACCTCCAACTTCACCCTCCCCCCCACAAGTCGCCAGCCAAGCCCATGCGGCCGCGATACGCCAATCCCCACCCCCCTCCCGTGCGGCTCATCGCTCGCTGCGATGGCGGTTGTGACGACGGGGAAGAAATTCCCCGAGATGCCCCTCGCCTCGTCGTACGCGCGCAGGACGGGCTTAAAGCCGCTGTCGTCGTTAACAAAAAGGGGTGCCGAGCTGTTAGTCGTGACGCCGAAGATGATCTCTTTGTTTCCGCCGACGATGCGGATGTCGTAATTCAGGTCGAACGTTGCCGCTGCGACGTGCTTGTCAAGGGTGACGGACATTGACAAGTCCGTTGACAAGTGATTGATGACTTCAACAAAGATCGGCCCATCAATCAAAACCGTCGCCAACGGGTCATCCGACCCCTCCACAGCCGCCGCAGCGCCGCGCGGCCGAAAAATGTACGCGCCGTCGCGGTCGGACGAATATTCCTCCGCAGCCACCACAAATTCGACCGCAGCGCCGTCCGAAAGGTCGCGCACCGACGTCAGGCGGCCGATTTCGTCGAACGCCAATTGGACGCGGCCATTGTGGGCCTCAAACTGGCGACCCTTGACGTCCTGAGGGGCGACGAAAGGAGCTGGCGCAACACAAACGGCGACCCGAAACGTCGCCACATCCAGCGGCGCGACATCGGCCACAAAATGAAGCGCGAACGGTCGCCCAGAGTCTGTGCGCCCCCCACTAGGGAGCCCCCCAACGCGCGTTACTTGCGCAGCGACGGACAAATTTTGGCGGGAAAAGACGCACACGTCCGCGCGGGGCACGGCGACGGTGACAACCTCTTGCGCGCGGGTTGCGCGCGGGTTGAAAACGGCGAGAGCTGCATCGCGGCCAAGCGCGAGGGAGTCGAGCGCATCGCTGCCAAAAGAGAGGGGGGGGGTGGAGGCTTTGGCGGCCAGAATTTCCGCAAGGGCTTTTGACGTGAGGTCGTGGGCGGCTGAGAGCGCTAAAAAATAGTCCTTAACGACGGCTGCGCGGGCTGTGCCGACGATGGCGTCGTGGTGCTGCAAGAGGGCACTCGCCCAGCGGCCTGAGGCGAGCGCGGCGAGGGGGGGGGGGTGGAGGGCGACGTTGCGTCGGCCACTTCAAGCGCGCGTAGTAAGTCACTAAAGATCGGGGTAAGGGGGAGGTTGCGGGGGGGGTGGGAGGATTCATCAGCGCTGCGGCCAGACACGCTAACAAAGCATGTGGCGAGAAATTAGAGCAAAGGACTCACTCAAGCGCACGGGCGGCGGTCTTGAGGGCGGGGCGGGAGGAGTAGAAGCCGGTCCACCAAAGGGGCTCAGGGAGGAAGAACTCGTAGATGGGGCCGCTGTAGGGGAGGAGGTCGGGGGGGGCTTGGGGGAGGGAGAAATGGGGGGGGGCGGATTTTAATGCGGAGGAGATGTTGGCAAAGTAGGAGGAGAGGGTGCCGTAGCGAATGGTCATTTTGTATTCGGCTGAGTTGTCGTTGATGTGTTTGATGAGGAGGTCCATGTTGTCAAACTCAACGGACGCGTTCTGAAAGGGGGGGGGGGTGTAAGATGAATGTGGAGAGGGCGTACTTGGAAGTGGAAGTCGTTGCCGTATGGGAACCTAAGCGGCATCAGAAACCATCAAAGCTCTAAAAATAGCGCAGTGACTCCTCAACCAACTCGCATCAGGTCAATCAAGTCAAACTCACATCACGTTGGAGTGGCGGAACTCCTGCGCTCTCAGCCGCAACTCACCCACCAGCTCAGCGGCGCGAACAGCCACATTTTTAGGGGTGATGGGGGGGTTTAATTTCGGCGACCATTCGAAGTCAAAAAAGAGGGGGGGGATGTAAAGGAGGTCGAGGTAGTGCGCCGTCAAGGGGGCCGCGCGGCCCCACGCCGGCCAGACAGCCTCGAAGCCCTTTTCCCTAAAAATAGAGTCAGACGAGGAGGCGACGACAGAGTGCGGCGGGTAATTTAACAAACAGACATTAAAAAAAAGTTAGAGGTGCGAACTTGAAATCGGAGAACTCGTTGCGGAGAGGGACTCGGCCGACGACGGTTGCCTCGAAGCCCATGAGGGAGAAGAGGTAGGGGGTGAAAGCGGAGGAGCCGAAGGGGTCGATCTGCCAGCCGACGCGCGGGAGGTGGTTTGGGCCGAAGGTGGAGGCGATGAAGCGGTGCCCTTGCGTCATTTGGTTGACCATTGCGTCATAGTTGGTGACTGATTCATCGTGTTGGACCATTCCTCCGCAGATGAATTCGAATCGGCCCTGGGGGTTGAGGAGGGGGGGTGGGGTGGGGTGTACTTCTTCGACAAGGCGGTGGACGGTTGATTTGGTTTCATTTGATTGGTCTCGCCACCACCGCTCGAAGAAGCCTATCTCAGCCCTGAGCTATAAATGAGGGAAACCGATCCGAACGAACCAGTTGAAAACCAAATGGTCGTGCTGGGCCAAAGAGTTGGTGACGGTGGTCAAGATGTGGACGACCTCTGTTTCATAATACTGCTCAAACGTCTTCAGCCAGCCAGCGTCACAGTGAGAGTGTGGAATTAGGGTCACGTCAAGGAACTCGCCATCACGTAAGCAAGATGCAAGAGTGACAAGTGCAAACAAAAGAATCCACTTCATAACTACTATTAAACAATTAGTTAGAGCAGCACAGTCGCCCGGAGCATGGAGCTGGAAGATGACTCCTTCATTGGCTCTCAAGGCGTTGAAATGCCAGGCATGACGGCGTCGAATGGAGTGTCATTGAAGCTGGTCAACGACCCCATCCATGGCCATACATACATTAATAAGAAATGGTAAATAATTTTTCCAGCAAATTCGCGCCTCTGACACAGAGCAGCTTCGAAATAATCGATACTCCAGAGTTCCAACGGCTGCGAGATTTGAAGCAGCTTGGGACCTCTTATTTTGTTTTCTTAGGGGCCAGCCATAATCGATTTGAACACAGTATCGGTCATTTCGCTCCATCCGCATTCCATGACGCCTGCCAGGGGTGCAACACCTCGCCGAAAAGCTTATGAAGAGATATCAGTCGCATCAACCTGAGCTCGATATCACGGAGCGAGACGTTCACCTCGTCCGCGTGGCGGGCCTCTGCCACGACCTCGGCCACGGCCCCTTTTCGCACGTTTTCGACAGCGAATTCATCCCACGCTGCGCGTACGTCCCAGCGGCGTTGGGCAGTGAGGCGTGACGAGCGTAGGCCTGAGCTGAAGTGGAAGCACGAGGACATGTCTGTGCAGCTGCTGGAGCACCTCATCGAGAGCAACTACGTGGACATGGAGCGGGAGGACGTCAGACTCATCGGCGACCTCATTTTGGGGTGGGCGTGGCGCCGTTGCGCTAATCGTGGCAGGAAACGTCGGAAGTCGTTTGACAAGGGGTTTATCTTTGATATTGTTTCGAATAGCCGAAATAGCATCGACGTCGACAAGTTCGACTACTTGGCGCGGGACTGCTACAATTTGAACATGAAGTTTACGTACGACCCGACAAGGTGTCCCGTTCGGCCCCACCCTCCCCCTCACCTGCGCAGGCTCATCAATTTCAGTCGCGTCATTGGGGACGAAATTTGCTTCCACGCGAAGGAGAGCTTCAACATCTACTCCCTCTTCCACACCCGCTACTCCCTCCACAAGCAGGTGCGGAACGACGGGGTCCCGCCCTAACTTGCAGGTCTACTCGCACCGAGCAGCCAAGGCGATCGAGTTCATGCTCACAGACGCGCTAATCGCCGCAAATCCTGTCCTTCGCCTCACCGACGCCGTGTCGGACCCAGCCAAAGTGCGAGGGGGTGTGGCCCTCCTCAATTTGCAGTTTGCCACTCTCACGGACAGCGTCGTTCATCAGATCGAAGTGTCAACGGATGAGGTGCTGCCGGTGGGGGGCGCTGGTTCACTTGCAGCAGGCGCTGGCGTCGTCGCGGGAGATAATTAAAAAAATCCGCCGGCGGCAGCTTTACAAGATTGCTCATGAGGTGCTTTTGGATCCGCTTGATGCGGCGGCGGTGTTTGAGCGCGTTGAGCTTGTGGTTTGAGCGCTGACGCGCAGCAGCTCAACGAGGGGGACATTGCGTCGTGCAGCAGCGACGTGCCGCTGACGAAGCGCGACGTGATTGTCAACAAGGTCAAGTTCGACTACGCGATGAAGGACCAAAACCCCGTCGACCACGTCCACTTCTTTGCGAATTGGGAGGACACAAGTCGCAGCACCTCTCCCCTTGCTGACGGCGCAGCCAAGTTCAAAATACCCAAATCGAAGATATCAAACATCATCCCCGACCGCTTTCAAGAGTTCTACGTCCGCGTGTACGCGCGGGACCCGCGGCATGTCGGGGCGGTGAAAGAGGCGTTCCAAAACTACATGCGGAAGCATTTCAATCCGCGCTATGCGACGGAGATTGACGGCGAGGGGTTTTCCGTCCCACTGAAGCGGTCCAAGTCGCTGCACTAAACGCGACGTTGTAAAAGAGAGTTTAAGTGGAGTGTGGCGACTTGATTCCCGGACGACTAGCCATCAGCCGCACAGGTGCCCAAGTCACTTCGCGCTCTTCGCCAACGAAGTTTCTTTCTCCACCACGTCGCGGGAAAGAGGCAGTCGGCGCGTGACGGAGTCGATCTCACGCGTGTGAGCCCAACCCCCTCCGCTGTCATTTTTTTGTTGCACTTGTACGTTGGTGAGTCGTTTTAACACATGGGCAGGGGTGGGCGTGGTTGCAAAAGGACTGCGATGGGAAATCCGTCTTGAAGTGAGGGGTCAGGATTTCGAGGGGACTTACTTTTTGAAAAACTGCGTTTGGAGCGAAAAGGCGCTGCTCGAAGCGAGATGAGATTGAATTTAGGGCTGCCTAAAGTTCCCCCCCAGGCGTCATGCCCATCCTGTCCACTGTCGCATTCGCATGACTTGTTTGGGTCAATCTCTACTCTAAAAATGAGTTTTTAGCGGGAGTCTATTCGCGAAGAGCCGCCATGGACGCAGCCAAGTTGATTCGTGGGCGGGCTTTGTTGCTGACGGCTGCAGGCCTGAACCCCCCAATGAGCGGACTCCTCTCGTAGACAGCAGCGAAGCGACCAACGCCAGTCCCGCAGCGCATCCCGCCAAGACCGACGTGCACGACGACATCTTCGTGGCGCTGGCGGCGCGGCAGACGTCGGAAGGAAAGTTCAGGAAGCTGATTGTGTTTTACTTTGTTTACTTTCTCTTTCAGCTCGTCATGGCTGTCTTGTCGAGCTCTCTTGCTTTGGCCACGGATTCCGTCCATATTTTCATGGACGGCATGACGTACCTGCTGAACTACTTCGCATCGAAGCATTCGCAGGACAAGCACGAAGTTGAAGGGCACAGCCTTGTGCTTGGTGACCACCCCTATGAAATCGCCGCAGCAACGGGTTCGTCGTCCCAATTGCATCCTCACCCTCCAGTCAGCAGCTTGTCCATTTTCGTCGCGTCCGTTTGGCTCATGATAGAATCCATCTTCCGCCTTGTCTCCACGTCAAACGTCCACGTCGAAGGGAAGCTCATGTTCTTCGCCGCCATCGTCGGCTTCGTCATGGACTTGTGCGCATTGTACATGATGCGGCACGACCACCACCACTCCGACTCGCACCACAGCCACGGCGCCGGGTCCATCAACGTCCAGTCCGCCATCACCCACATCGCCGTCGACTTGTTTCGCAGCGTCTCCATCGTCATTGCCGCCCTCATCGTTTGGCTCGCGAATTGGCAGCAAGCGGACGCCATTTGCTCCATCGTCGTCGCTGTCATCATGCTGGCCACCTCCGTCTCCCTCTCAAGGGACATTTACGCCTCCTACTGCCGCTACGCGGATCGAACGGCTGCAGGCGCCACTGCGCCGAAAGCGGAGTGAAGATTTTGTAAATTACTTTGTCGTTGATCGTCATGTTTGGGAGGCGGATTTAAATAAAAGTACAAGCGCCCGCATCGCCTCAAGTCGACGCAAAGTCGGCGTTCCACCGCTCGTACGACTGCATGTCCGCGCTGGAGACAGACGGCTGCGTGTTCCGCAACGCCATTTTCAAATCTTCCATCGTGATGCTGTGGCAGTTAGGCAGCAAGCAGAGGGTGACCTTAAGTTGATTTGACCTGCATCTCGTAAAGACGCGATTTGCTCCGGCGAGTGGAGAGCCATCAAACGGCGCATGGGGGCCATCGAAGCGTCACGGCAGATTAATTTGACGTCAGCG
This sequence comes from Verrucomicrobiaceae bacterium, assembly GCA_027487435.1. GTDB lineage: Bacteria > Verrucomicrobiota > Verrucomicrobiia > Verrucomicrobiales > Akkermansiaceae > UBA956. The sequence goes on from JAIYDP010000475.1 coordinate 7,824, forward strand.
CCGCTGTAGCCGTCCGTCTGATCCGCCATGGCGCCCAAGTTCACGTCGCTGTCATGAGAAACGCGGAGAGACACACGCACCTCGTCAACTGCACCGTTTTCAAATTCAATTCAAACATTTGCAGCCTGGCGTCGCGATCTGGGAGAGGGATGTCTCCAAAATTAGGTTAACTAACGGAAGGAAACAGATGCGCTTCTCAAGTCGTCGACGGACCGCTTCGTCCAAGTCCCACGGCTTGTTCGAAGTAGCCAGCACCATGACGAGCCCCTGGACGTCAGACATAGCGTCTCCAAAGCACTTTTTTTTCCGTCACGCTCGGGATGCCATCCATTTGGGACAATATTTCGCCTTTCAGTCGCCGACTTGCCTCGTGCTGATTCTGAGAAAAGGATGAAGGGAGACGTACCTCTTGAGAGGAACCTCTGGCTGACATGACAGAGTCAAACTCATCGAAAAAAATGGTGGAAGGGGCGTAGTGTCTGGCCATATCTGCCAACGTCAACAAACTGAGTTGTGACGGCGAACTGAAGAGGGCTTTCACAAGCTTTTCGCTCTCGCCATGCCACTTCGATACGATTGTTGCCGCAGAGACATTGAAAAATGTCGTTTTCGCTTGAGAAGCGACAGCTTTGGCCAACATTGTCTTTCCTGTGCCTGGGGGTCCAAAGAGAAGAACTCCTTTCCAGGGCTCTCGAATTCCTGAGAGCTTAGCAAAAGAAAGAAAGCCGCACCAGTGAAAAATTCTGGAATCAGCAGCGGCAGCACAACAGCCTCCTTCAACAACCTTGCACATCAGACCTCCCAAAGATTGTGCGGCGAATATGTGGAGAATGGTATATGCACTGATGGCCGAGTGGTCAAGGCGATAGACTCGAAATCTATTGGGGTTTCCCCGCGCAGGTTCGAATCCTGCTCAGTGCGACATTTTTTTTTTGTGTGTGTGCTTACCTTTTTGCGTCCGTCAGTGAGGCGATGTCATCCCACGACACCCCGACGTTGTGCTCGATGATGTCTCGTTCGATTGTCTCGATGAACTTGGGATCATCTCCAGTGTACGGTTCTCTTGGAGCCATGTCAAGTCCTTTGTCCAAGCTTTCGCCACCTGCTGCAGACACCGTGAAATTCCTGATTGTTGCCTTCGATTTGCTCGTGCCAATGGCAATCTGGCCGTTCAAGTTCATCCTCCTTGATGAGAAACACGGATGATGGCGAGAACCCATTTCCCACGCTGATGCTCTGAAACACCGTCGTGCCAGAACAAAGAACGGACACATTGGACCCTCTGACCTGAGGCATGAGGGGATCTCAAAAAATCCTCACCTGAATGGTGATGGGAAGCACAACCCCCGATTTCAGCTGAGAATCCGACTTCTCTGCCAGCAGCGCTTCTCGAGCGTTGACGACCTTCTCGAGCCGCCAGGAGCTTCTTTAAGTCAGCATTGTGTGCGCACCAACACGACCTCTTGGCTGTGGAGCAGCAGACGCTGACGCACGACAGCGGCAGCAACGATCTGACATCGATCAAAACATGAAACGATCCAGAATCGGCCGGCGACGCCTGTGTCTCCAATTGGAACATGATGTCGTACTTGCCGCTTGCTACAATCGCGTTTCTGAGAGCGTCAAAACCCACGGCGTCCACGCTCACTCCGCCTTGTGCTCGTAGCTGAATGCCGACAGCGTCGTGGACGAGTTGTCGATGATGACGCTGTCCCTGAGGAAAGAGACGTTGCCCTTTCCAGTTCTCCGCATCCAGCGAGACTCCTCATCTCGCCGACGCTGGCTGTCCTCGCCAGCTCGCCGAGGATCAGGAGGCGCCGAATCTGATACCTCTCGTCTTTCAAAGTAAGAGCGCGAGTGAAAGGCCAAGCCTCGGCCGACGATCTGGAGAGGGGGGCTTCTGCGGGAGTATGTTCTCCCTCGCCAGGACATTGCTGCGGGCGGGCTGCTGTGTAAGCACACCATGAGCAGAAAGAACCCTCGCGCCCAACGCCTCCGACGGCAGCAGAGGCCTTGGCACTGCGGACCTCGATGGTGGAAACTGCTGCCCTCCAGGCTGTCGCTGGAAGTCTAAAAACTAAGCACAACTTAAGTTTGAATGCACGCTGCGGGCGCTGAGGTGCGAGCTGGCGTCTATTCTCGGTGATGGAAGCAAGGATGGCTCGCTGGAAATTTGCTTCGTAGGACATTTGGGAGAAAGCGTTTCCCTCCATTTGATCAAAGGGTTTTTTAAAGAGCAATTCAGAAGAAATTTGAGACAACAGTTTTTTTTTTTTCTCCTTCAACCTCTTACGATAGGTTCATGCTTCGTCCTTCGACGGTATCTCTGCGTACGCATTGTGCTGCCTGTAAGCTTGGACCACCATCCACATCAACCGAAGGGACACAAAGAGCATGATGGCGCCAACCAAGAGCGAGCAAATCGAGTCCGCAGGCTGCCACTTCACCGCCCAAACAACAA
>JAIYDP010000457.1 GCA_027487435.1 Verrucomicrobiaceae bacterium
CGAGTTGGATTATTCAAGATCGAATCAATGCTATCGCGAGTAATCGCCAAAGAACCTGTGCGATTGCCTCCGGTGATGATGTCATTGACAGGAGTGCCTGGTTGAACAGGAATCGAGGGGAGGTTCACTCCGTCAACGGGATTAAGGAAATCGGAATTGGTGCGGGTTGCACCGTTACCGATGGTGCCGCCACCAGGGAAAAGGCCGTTTCCAATACCAAAGGGTGTAACAATCCAGTCAAATCCAAGCTCATCCGAGTTTTCTTGGCTGATCTCGACAAATTTCGTCATGATCTTGATCTGCTTGGGTGAGCCGCCTTTAATACTTTCTACAATTTCTTCGATCAACTCCATGTTGCTAGGAGTGTTACGAACAATCAATGTACTATTGGCTGCGTTATAGGAAGCCGATGATTTTTCGGGAAACGGAACGCCACGGCTGACCAGAGCTTCTTGAGCCGTTGGCCTACGCTTGAGAGCGGTAGCACCAGCTGTGGATGTCTCACCGAAAGGATCGCCTGTTGCTTCAGCGCCTCCACCATCTTCGCCACCTCCTCCGACAGCCGTGAGAAAGTCAGGCGGAACAGTAAACACACGGTAAACAATTTCCTCCGTGGTATCGCTTGCTGGCACGATGCTGACGGCATACTCGCCGACTTTGTATTTCAATTTCGCCAGCTCGCAAATTTGTCGCAATGCTTCAGCGACAGGAACATTGGTAAGACGCAATTCTTTGATCCGAATGGTCGATGTATCGACTGTAGGTGTGGAAAGAGTATCAGCCTCAAGACCACCAGCAGGAGCGGCCGCAGCGGTTGCACCACCACCAGGACGGCGGATCACGAAGTTGATCCCCTTGTCTTTGGGGTCTGTAGAAATGCTATCCAACTCACGGCAACGCATGCGAATGAACTCAATGGCCTCTTCCACCGTTGCATCTTCCAATGTCACGCTGGGCAACATAATGGTTTTGAGCTTGGTCATGATCAACTGGGAGCCAGCCTGATCTTTCGTATCTACTCCTGTTGTTCCGACAATGGTAGGAGCATCCATGGGGACAGCCATTTCCCAAGCTTTATCGACCTCCAACAGCATGGCACTACGATTGTGATCATAGGCAGACTTATAATAGAGGGACTTTGCCTGATTCACACGCTCCATCCAGCGGCGTGCCGCACTATTGTATTTGTCGATTGCAAGAATTTTCTCAAATTGCTTTTGTGCATTATCGAAGTCAGCAAGGTTGTAGTATCCTTCTCCCATGTAGAGCAAGCGACGGACTTGATCGACGTTTTTGGCGTGCGCGGGAGTCAATGCAATTTCCGTACGAATGGGGTCATCCAAGTACTCAAGCTCGATTTTCGCGAGACCGTTATCTGGATCAACACCAGGAGAGGTGACAGCTTCTAGCATGGCGCGTGCTTCGTCGCGCTTGCCTTCTTTACGATATTTCGACGCAAGAGCAACCGCTGCATTGGCGTAGTCACTTGTCAGTTGGGCGCGCCGATCCGCAAGCACAGGGGCGTTTGGCAACATGCCCATCGCCAATCTGAGCTTGTCATGAGCCTGTTGAAAGTCGAGCTTTTCGTAAGCAGCACGGCCTTCGGCGTGAAGACGGTCAGCTTCTACAACGGCTTGCTTACGACGTGCGATTTCCCGCGCGGCAGGACCACCGTCGGAATAATCGGCTGCCTGAACGGCAACAGGCATGAGAGTAGCGGAAGCCAGCAGCATCGCCAGAGTACGTTGGATCGTTTTCGATGGTATTTTTTGCATGTGTGTCGAGGTGTTTATGAATAGAATGTGAGAAATTGCAAAGCGGAATTTTTGATTTTTTTCCGAGTTATGGTTTGATCTGAATCTCGCGGGATATTTCCTTCCCTTCTTTGTCTTTGTAAACGACGGTGATCGAGTTCTTGGAGACTGACTTCAGGAGATATTTTTTTTCTTTCGCCGTCGGAGGTAACGCGAATGTGGTATTTTCTTCAACGGTGAAGGTTTTATCTTTTTCTCCTGCGGCATTGAGCATCAAAACGGCAGATCGATCATAACGAACGGTCTCTGTTCGATTTGTAGGATTGCGTGGAATTTCAAATGAATCCATTTTGTTAGCCTTCTTGTCTTCGATCATGGCGAATTCAATTTCCTGCTCTGCGTTAAATTTTTTAATGAAGACTTTTTTCGTAACGACTTCTTTGAGAACAAATCGATCTTTCGCGAACGATTTGACCGATTCACTCCATTTGATGTCTGGAACTGTGCCGAAAACATTGCCGTTGGGGCCGACTGGTTGATCGGTACGAGCATACTTCAACGGTGCATTTTTGAGAAAGTTTTCTTGGGCCTGTTGAGCTTCTTTTTCAAAAGCGGAGGGAAGTTCCACGATTTTGAACTCATACTGTTGAGGACCGAGCGACATCGTAAACCACAAGAAGTACGGGCGTGATTGATATTTCGCAAACTCCAGCTTATCGGCCAATTCAGGATAGTCACTGACATTGCGTGGGTCGGTTTTTGCTTCGAATTCTTCTAGGTTGGTAAATCCATCGGCATCGCTATCCCGCTGCGGTCCATCCGAGAAAAACATCTCTTCTTTCAGGGAATTCTCAAACCACCAAGTGTTCGGAATGGGAGGGTGGATTGGTGCATCGAGCATAGGATCGATGGGCTTCGCCTTCTCAGAGTCTGATGCAGGTTTACGAGCAAAAAGCGGAACGCCGACAAACAAATCAACAGGGCGTTTTTTTTCACCTACCGTAGCTTTCGGGGAAAGCACAGGTTGAGCGACTGCGGCGATGACCAGATCAAGAGAAGCGGCACCTGCGACCGAGGCATCGTCTTTATTCGATGACTTTGCCGAAAAGGCGAAGTCCTCTTCGACCGAAGACATTTTCGAATAGCCGAGGTAGGCGAATGCGATTGCGAGCACAGAGGTAGTCGCGAGGATGATTTTTTCAGGATTTTTCATGAACGTATGAGATTTGGGGTAATACGATGGTTAGGGCTTTTTCTTAGGCTTAGCAGTCAACTCCTCTTGGTGATAGCGGAGGACATCGATGCGCATGAAAACATTGATATTTTCTGAACCGAGAACTTCTTTGAGAATTTCTTCGGAGACGATATCCTTCACAGGCTCAGGGGCAGGTGCAGCATCAGGAGCGGGTGCTTCGCCATCTCCCGGAGGAAGTTCAAACGCACCAAAAGCACTGTCAGCACCTTCTTCTTTTTTGGCATCGGCTGTTTCAAAACGAGCTTCCGAAGCGAGCGGCGGAGATTGCTTTTCATTGGTAATGCGCATGGAGCGAATCACATAGAAATGCTTTTTCGAGGTTTGCACGGCATCGAGAAAGGCGCGGAGAGAAGTTTCCGATCCACGAAACGAAATCTCCATCGGCAAAGCGCGGTAGATTTCATTGAGCCCCTTTTTGTATTCTTTGCCGGATTCCTCAGGCTGCGGCTCGCGGAAAATGTTTAGCAATGCCGCAGGCTTGGCTTCGGCCATAGCGCGGACGAGTTCGCTGGCTGCGTCAAGTTGGTAGCTGAGGATGCCAGTCGCCGCTTGTTGCGCAGGGGTATTGGCATATTTTTCAAAGCCAAGGAAAAACCCTTCAGGTAAAGTCACGTCCTTGAAAAGGGCTTTGGTTTCCGAGACTTCCTTCACGAGCTTATCCGTGAATGCCTGCGCATCCGTATTCGTTATCGGGGCGGCACCGTAGGTGCGAAGTGCTTCGATCAGTTTCTTTGACTGCTCTTCGTAGCTCTTAACGGCTTGTTTTTTCTTGTCGAGATTGTCATCTGTCGGCGCAACGTCGAGCTTGTTGTAGCGATTGATTTCGTTCGAGGCGTCCCCGTAGGCGGCTAGTGCCTCCTTGTAGCGAGCATCTCCTTGCGATGCCCAAAAATAAAGTCCAGCAGAGCAAGTAGCCGTGATGAGACCGAGAACGATGGCGAATTTTTTTTCCTGTGATGTCATGATACAATAAAGGTGCGATCTAGCGTGAGTGAATTATTTCGAAGGAATTTCGCGAGCGAGAGGCAAAACAATCTCGAATGGCCAAGCATACTCTTCCTCTTCATTTTTTGCGCTTTGCAGCTTGAGCAAGATTCGTTCTTTGGGGTATTCGGTGACAGTAGCATCTTTATTCGTGACGCTAAAACGGAAGAGCGGAGAATTCGATGATTGCAACGAAGTGAGAAGCTTGTTCACAACGTTTTGCTTTTCCGCATTGGAGCGCCACATTCCCTTGATACGAATCGCGTTGAAGGTAGGCGCCGCAGCAACCGCGAGGTTGGGATTGGGCCTAGGACCAGGAGTTGGAGTGGCACTATTGGCAACGCGAGGTTCCACAAGCGCACTTGCACCTAAGCCCGTGGCAAAATCTTCTTTGACTAAGCTTTCGCCGTTGGTCTCATTCTGTCCACTTTCCGGTTTTACCTTCAATGGATCATAACCATGGAGGGGCTCCAAATCGATGTTCCAAACGTATTCACTGGCAAAGTGCGTTTTGATTTCGTTCAACGCACTCACCCAGAAGGTTTGGTTGAGCTTGGAGGCAACGTAAGCTTCAGTGGTCGCCTTTAGCTTCGCCTCATTTTTGAGCTCATTCTCCATGGGAACTGCGGTGATAGCGAGCTTATCTCGGGTTGCTTTGATTTCACTGAGAGCTTCTTCCGCAGCAGATGCCGCGTTATTTCTCATGAAAGCGAAGGCAGCCATACCGATGACCACGGTAGCTGCTGAGGCAACGAACCATGGCTTGCGTTTTTCAGCGATGCGCAACGCCTCGACACTTGATGGAACAAGATCAATGTTGATGGTAGATTTACCAGTACCACGGAGTGCCAAGCCGACGAGTTCACCGAGCAAATGGGCTTCTCTGGAAATGGTGTCCGTGTCGATATTTTTGCCCATGGCGACGCTGCGCAACGGATTGAAATATTCGACGGGCAGACCGAGTTTTTCTTCGAGGAATTCTTTGGCGTAGGGCAATGTCGCGCCGCCACCCGCAAGGATGACACGACGAGGAGCATTGCCGCCGTGATTGCTGCGATAATGATTCGTGGTGCGAGCGATTTCCGTAGGCAAACGGGTGAGGGCGTTGCGGATGACCGTGCCGAGTGCTGCCACGGCTTCGTCTAGATGCGAAGTGTGACCACCACCGAGAGTGACAATGCCGTTAGAGACTTTTTGACTCTCCGCTTCACCGAAACTGATGCCGTATTCTTTGGCAATCGCCGTGGTCAATGACGCACCGCCAACAGGAACGCTACGGGTGAAGAAACGAGCACCCTCGATGTAGAGCAGGTTGCTCGTCTTTGCACCAACGTCAATCAACAATACTGGTTCGGTAACATCGGCATAGGCAACGCGGAATGCATTGTAGAGTGCCATCGGAGCGACATCAATTTCAGAAGTAAGATATCCATGACCGACAACCGAGCTATTGATTTCGTCAAGCGCGTCAGATTTGATCGCAACCAAAGCCACTTCCTTTTCGCCTGGAGCACCTGGCAAGAGTTCGTAATCCCAGACGACTGTGTCCAGAGGAAAGGGAAACTGTTGCTGCGCCTCGAAGGTGACGAGTTGGTCGATGTTGTCGCTATCGAGCGGGGGAAGTTTGACAAATCTTGTCAGCACGGATTGGCCAGAAATCGCGTAGCGGATTTTTGTGCCTTTAACGATTTTCAATCGTTGAGCCAGTTCTTGCACCGCGAGTCGAGTCTGCGGCATGCGCATGACCTCGGTAGCCGGATCGGCAAGTAGGGATGTGGATTCGTATGCTTTAAGTATCAAACCTCCTGATTTAGAGGTATCGAAAACAGCCATGCTGATGCGCTGAGAGCCGATGTTCAGAGCGACGGTGCTTTGGGAGTCTGCCATATTGAGTTAGAGTAGAAATCGAAGAGAATGCGTAGCGGAGTAGGGATCAATTTTTTTCAGGCTTTACCTCAGCGTAGCGATCCCACCAGAAGGGAGCGAAAGGCGTTTCGCTTTTTGCCAAAAGTGGCACGCTATCGCTTGCAACGATTTTCGGGCTTTCCGTTTTCCACCAACCGACTTTTCCTTTGTTGGTGCTAGCCTCTTTCGTTACGCCATCAACAATCACCTCGTAGCCAACATATTCGACGGCATTTTTTCCGCCGCGAGCACTGCCGGTGAGAAGTCGGATGGAATTCGGGCTGAGATAGACTGAAGTGTAAACGTCTTCATTGAGAGGGATATTGACATGGTTCACTGTTTTCGTGAGCAGCAAGAAAGTGCCGGACTTTTCCGGATTTTTGACTGCGACAAACCACTTCACCACCATTGATCCTAAGGTCTTGGACTTGGGTTCGGGAGAAAGTTGCACCTTGATTTTTGCTTCCACACCGAGCCATTCATTGGGAACGAAGCGTTTGTTTTTGACATACTGGAATTCAGGTGAAGGAAGATCATCAAACTCAGGATCATCTCCTTCCACCTTGGAATCTCCATAGGAAATCGAAGAGCAAAGTAAGGCTGCGGCAAAGATCCAGCTCGATAGTTTCGTGGCGTTTTTCATGAGTTGTGTTAGCGACTTAAAGACAACTAGAAAAAAGACTGGGGTATGACCAGACAAAAAGCGGCATGGAGCTAATTTTTTTTGCAAACGTAAATACACGAATCCTCGAATTATCGTTGACTTGTGAAGGGTTAAGAAGAACCTCATGCGTAGTGACGAACGATTCTCAAAGGAATAATGGCGCGCGCCCGCTTATTGTGGGGAGCTTAAGCAGTAGAGCGGCAAAGACCAGCGATGCTCGCGAGATGGCTTGTCGATGTGACATCGTAGAGTTGCGGTGGGATCTGCTCTATGCGGATGGAGCTGGATGGCGGGACGCAATCGCAGTATGGCGCGAAGAAAAAGTGCCCATGCTCCTTACCGCAAGAGTACCTGAGGAAGGAGGAAAGTGCGACATAGAAGATGAAGATTTGATGTGGATGGCAGGTGCGGTGCGTGAGGGAGATTATTGGGACTGCGAGCTAGCAACCTGGACTCATGATGAAGGAAGACGAGACATATTGCTACGAGGATGGAACGACATTGAGCCGCGTTTGGTGCTATCGTTTCACAACTTCACGGCAACACCCGCATTGGATGTTTTGCGAAACTTACGAGACAAGGCAGAAGCAGCAAAAGCCCATGTATTCAAAGTTGCTACCTATTTACAAAGCGAAAAAGACCTTGAGGTTTTGCTGGAGTTGCAGCGTGAGGATTCAGCCATTGCGGTTGCCACGATGGGCATGGGGCAATTCGGCCCGGAATCCCGCGTTCGATGCGCTTTGGCAGGTTCTTTGCTGAACTACGGGTATTTGGGCAGCGAACCCACGGCGCCTGGGCAGTGGGAAGCAGGCACACTCAAAAATACAATTTTCGCAGCGCTTTAGAAAGGAAACACCCATGAGCTTCAAAACGGAAACCATGCGATCGAACGCAACCAACTCCTTGATGAAATTTTTTGGTGTGTGGACTTTGGTGCTTTCGTTTTGCGCAGCACAAGAAGCACCCCCACGAAACTCAACGGCAGTGCTGCGCAATGATGCAAAAAAGATTCAACCCTTGATCGCCGAGGATGTTACGATCAGTGAAAGCAAGCAATTTCGTGTCAGCGGCTCAGACGCACGCGTTCGTTCGGGGATTGCTTCTCTCGCAGAAGGGGTGAAGAAAGATATGCTGGCAATCTGTGAGGAAAAAGATCAGTGGGAAACCGCCATCGCCTTTGTGCTTCATGGCAAGGTCGGAGATGCGCTCAAACCCCGGAGCATCGTATTTGAATTCGGCTATGATGAAGGAATTGAGTTCAAGCTGAAAATTAACGCGCATCTTGCGCAAGGTGTGGATGAAGGAAAGTTTCGCTCTGCCATCATCACCGCATTGCTTTACGAAAAAGCGTTGCGAGGAAAAAAACCAGGTCCTATGGATCGGGGGTTGCTTGTTCACCCATGGCTTGTGGAAGGCATTGCTGAAATGCTCGATTGGAAGTCTGGCAAGCGTGATCGACGCATCTATAAAATCTTGTTTGAGTCTGGCGGAGTTTATGAAGCTGAAACTCTTCTCGCCATTACCCAAGCGCAATATGATGGCTACGATGAAGCGATTCGCTCCGCATTTCGCACGTCATCCGGGGCACTGGTCATGGCTCTGTTAGAACAACCCGATGGCAAGCGCCGATTCCTTTCCTTCCTCTCGGAAGCTGCTTTGTTTGGCGGCGATATCTCTCTTTCCTTGCGCAAGCACTTTGTGAATTTGAACCTTTCCCCCAAAAGCCTCGATAAATGGTGGAGCTTGCAAATGGCCAACATGAGCCGCAATTCGCTCGACGATGTCATAACAATCAATGACTCGGAAAAGACTCTTAAGGATGCCTTGTCCTTAGAATTTGTGGATGAAGATGGAAAAAACCAGATTCGTGACTTCACTGCCTGGCAGGATTTTCTCGCGCTTAACGATGCAGCACGAGCGTATGGCGTCCGCCAAGCGCAAGATAAACTCACGCGTTTGAGTTATCGCTGCTTTCCTTCTTATC
>JAIYDP010000412.1 GCA_027487435.1 Verrucomicrobiaceae bacterium
GGGAAGGGCGGACGACGCCGCGCGGGTGGCGAAGGAGGCAACGGACGAGTTGCGGCTGAAAGTTGACGAAGCGAAGGGAGTTGCGGAAAATGAAGTGATGGCACGGGAGATGGCAGTTGAAGAGCTGACGTCGGAGAGGGGGGGTGTTGCTGACGCTGCAGCAAGCGGATGGGCGATTTAGAGGGGAGGGGGCATTCTTTTGACAAGCTGTGAGCGAGATGGGGGGGGGGGTTGCTGACGCTGCAGGGCGGGGAGGGTGTCGGAAGTGGAGGCCCTCACGCGGAGGCTCAACGGGGACGTGGAGACGCTGATGGGGGGGGGGGGTGGAGGATAGGGGCGGTGTGACGGGCGGTGTATGTTCTTTTAAAATTTAAACTCGGGTCGCGATGTGCGCCGCTGAGGCCGCCATGCGGGTGCGGCGAAGATTGCGGCGTGAGGGGGCTGAGCGCAGCTGCAGCGGAGGGTGTCGGTGCGGTTGAGGGGGGGGGTTGAGAATTCCTGTGGGCCCTTGTCACGGTCAATCACAGTCAATCACGGTCAAGGCCATGCAAGAGGACCGCCACGAAGGAGCGGCGTGGTTTGGCCTCACCCTCAAGACTGCCGGCGACTACTCCCTCCGCGTCGTCAACGTCGACACGGGCAGCGCAGCGTTCCTCGCACAAGTCCTCCCCGGCGACGTCCTCGTCGAAGTCGACGGCGCGCCGGTTGAAAACCGCCCGCAAGGCGAAGTCGACGCGCTTTTTCTCCGCCGCAGGGGCTCCTCCGTCAAGGTCGCCGTCCGCCGCCATGGCGCTCGCCCTCTCGTCCTCTCCCTCCCCGCCCCGAGGTCCCTTGCGCCGTCCGCGCAGAGCTCAGCCCATGGCGCGGTTGGACTGACGGGGGTTGGCCTCGGCATTGCCCTCGACGCGCTTGGCCACGTCTGCGTCACCTCCATCGCCCCGAACGGCCCCGCAGACCGCAGCGGCTTGATTCAACTTGGCGACATCATCCGCTCCGTCGACGGCCGCGACATTGCGGGCCTTCAGCCCGACGACGTCAAACCCCTCATTTTGGGCGCACCCGCAACGCCCGTCACCGTCGGCGTGCGCCGCGGCACCACCGCCCTCGTCGTGCGCCTCACCCGCTCCGGCACAGCAGCCGACCCAATCGTTGCGCCCGCGTCGGACAGCGTAGGGGTTGGCCTTTCGCTGCTTGAAGTTGATGGCACGTTTGTGGTCAAGGCGCTGACGGAGGGGGGTGCTGCGCAGCGCTCGAATTTAATTAAAACGGGCGACGCCCTCCGCGCTGTGGATGGCCTCTCCGTCGAAGGGCTGAAAATGGACGGCGTCCGAAGGGCCATCCTCGGACCTGCGGGGTCTAACCTCAGCCTCACGTTCGACCGCGCAGACCCCTCGGATCGTCGCCGCCGCAGGTCCGTGACGGTTCGCCTCCGCCGCGCCGTCGGCAGCGCGTCCGTGCCGTCCATCCTCCCAACCCCCCTCCCAACCCCCGCGCTGACGCCGCGCCCCACCCCCCTGCCGACGCCGCAGACGTCTCGTCCGCCGTCCCCTCGAGGTCGTCGTGGGGAGGGGGTGGGGGGGCAATGCGGGGTGGGGGTGGTGATCCAACAGCAGCGCGACGGCGCGTACGTCGTGACGGCGGTGACGGAGGGGTCGCCAGCGGGGCGGAGCGGCTTTGTGCGGCGGCACGACGTGATTGAGAGCATTGACAACCAGTCAATCAAGGGCCTGTCAATGGACCGCGTGCGGCCCCTCGTCTTGGGGCCGATGGGGTCTACGGTCAGCCTCGGCCTCCGCCGCGGCGCCGACACTTTCATCATCGCCCCCATCGTCCGCGACGTTGTCAGGCCGCCCGCACCCCCCCCGCCCAAGTCGCACAAGCCTCCCGCTAACCCGTCACCACCTCAGAAGCCGCAACAGGGTCAGCGAGTCCCCCCCCCACCCACCCGACGGGAGGAGGCTGCGGAGGACGCGTGCGGCATTGGCGTCGTCCTCGTCGCGACGTCAAGCGGCGCCATGGCCGTCCAAAACGTCCTCCCAAACGGCCCCGCCGCACAGAGCGGCGCCGTTCGCCGCGGGGATATCCTCCGCGCCATCGACGGCCGCGCTGTGGAGGGGGGGGGTGTGGAGGATGTGCGCCCGCAGCTGCTGGGGCGCGCTGGGACGTTGGTGACGCTGACGTTTGCGCGGGAGCGGCGGACGATTGAGGCGACGCTCGTGAGGGGGAAAGTCCCGCTTGGGTGCGCGCCTCTAAATTCTTTCTTAATTACTCCTCAGGCGGCGATGAACCGCAACGCGTCCGTCCCGTTTCCTTTCTGCGTGTTTTCGGCTTTTTTTTCTTAAATAAATCTCACACCCGTTCACTCGTCTGTGCTCTAAAGTACATTGTCAGTTATTCTTCAGCCGCAGCCTCCGCAGCAGCCCTCTCGCCCGCAGCCTCGCCCCCGCCCTCTGCCGCCTCGTCAGCCGCCGCCGCTGCTTCCTCCTCCCCCGAACCCCCCGCCTCTAACCCCTCCTCTCCTGCCCCCCCCTCCTCTTCACCCCCCCCCCCCCCCTCGGCCGCTGGCGGATCTGCCGGCTGTTCGTCAACTGGCGCAGCCGAATCTGCCAACCCCTCGACAACTTCGACCTCCCCCTTCGATTCGCTCGCTTCGTCAGGGGGGGGTGCATCTACGCCCTCCCCAGCCGCAGGCACCCCTTCGTCTGCGCCACTTGCGGCGCCCTCATCTTGGAGGCTCTGAGGCAGCCCTTTCAGCTGATGCAGCTCCGTCTCCTGAACATTGTCAGCAGGAGGCGGGGGGGGGGGGACGA
>JAIYDP010000369.1 GCA_027487435.1 Verrucomicrobiaceae bacterium
CGAGATGTTACTGGGTTTGCTGGTATTTGACACATCAAGAAAATAGCAAAACCAATTTAATAATAAAGAAAACTTAACAAAAATCTGATGCGTGATTGCTTAACTTGACGCGTATGCCTCACGCCGCTTAGCTTTGCCGTGAAGAGGTGAAAGAACCGAGCAGTGATTCAGTATCCATGGGCATGCAAAATTTTTGTCCGAAAACAAACATTCATCGCCTCTGCCTGTGGTATCTGCTCAGCTTCTTCTTCGTCTCGGCTCTAAGCGGCGAGCCTAACAAAACCGCCCCAAGACCCAAGCTCCAGATCATCAACGGCAGCAAGGAAACCATCGACATTGTTTGGTTAAAGTCGGCAACCGAGCGTGTGCCGAATGGATCTGTTTCGCCTGGCGAGGATTTTGTTTTTACCACCACTCTCGGTAATCGTTTTTCCCTCATCGGCAGAGAAACAAAGACCACGATGCAGGTTGCTAGCGAAGTCCTGGTGCAAGGCTTTCGCTATGATCCGCCCAGCTCCATGGGGGTGCCGGCATTTTATACCCAATTGGTCAGCGCCAAAGGCTTCCCCATCGTTGCATCGGCAAAGGTCAGTCCCTACGCCTTGAAAGAAGCGGAATACCTTGTCAACATGATGCTTGCCAATCGGCCAGATGTGCTCCAAGCCATGGTCAAAAGCGGTGCACGCATGTGCATCATGGCACATGACGAATACACCACCGACTTACCAGAATTCCAACGTCTCGCCAATCATCGCGATGATGAACTTCCGGACATCGAAGCAAAAGATTTCTGGGATGCCCGTGCACGTGGACTCGGCGGCAGCGAACTAGATCCCTACTGTTCCGTCGCCGAAGAAAACGTCCTCGGTTTCAAAAATGACCCTTACGAAACGGAGTGCATTTTGATCCATGAATTTGCCCACAACATCCATTTGCGCGGCATGCTCAACGTCGATCCCACCTTCGATTCTCGTTTGCAAAAAACCTACGAGGCCGCGATGCAGTCTGGGCTTTGGAAAGGCAAATACGCTTCCGTCAATCGCCACGAATATTTTGCCGAAGGCGTGCAATCCTGGTTCGACAACAACCGCGTCAATGATCACGATCACAATCACGTGGACACCCGCGTGGAACTCCTCGCTTATGACCCAGGCTTGGCAGCCATGTGCCGTGAGGTCTTTGGCGATACCGAGCTGAGATACACCAAGCCAGCCACACGCATTCAAGGCCACATGGCGGGATACGATCCAGAAAAATCACCCGCCTTCGCTTGGCCACCACGTTTGGAAAACGTCAAAATACTCATCCGCGAGGTAGCCAAGAAACGCGACAAAAAAGCCAACGGCGGCATCGAGCGCGAAGTGCGAAACATTTCTGGCTGGAACGTTCACATCAACAAAGTGCTGCTAGAAAAAGAAAACAAAGACACCGAGAACGCCATGGTTTTGCTGAAAAAAATGTTAGATGAAATCATCCTCGACGTCCCGAAAGCCGCCGTGGACGAGATGAAAAAAGTCCCCTTTTATGTCAATCCCGCCTACGCGAAAAACTCCAGCGGTGCCGAGTTCCATCCCGGTGCCGATTGGCTGCGCGAAAATGGACGTGACCCGATCATGGTCGAATGCATCGAATTTTCTGGTGTTGCTGACTTTGAACAAGAAATGAAACGCATGCCCAACTTCGCCTTGCACGAATTAGCACACGCCTACCATTTCCGCTTTTTACCAAAAGGCTACGACAATCCAGACATCAATGCCGCCTACGCAAGAGCCAAAAAAAGCGGTACCTACGAACGCGTCGAGCGCTCACGCGGCGATGGTTCGCCGAACACCTTCGAACCAGCCTACGGCATATCGAACGCTATGGAATACTTCGCCGAAACCACCGAAGCCTACTTCACTCGCAATGACTTTTACCCCTTCAATCGCGAGCAACTCAAAGCCCACGACCCCGAAATGTTTGCCCTGCTAGAAAAACTCTGGGGCATTGCTGTAGAGAAGAAGTAAGCTTGATTTTTCCCATCGCCTATCTTGATACACAGAGTGAAGAAATAATGTTTTGACATAGTGTCAAAACAACACTATCAGTTGCGCGTGCCTTTCACTTACGAATATCCTCGTCCTGCCCTGACAGTTGATTGTGCCGTCTTTGGCTTTGATGGCGCTGGCCTGAAAATTTTGCTTATTCGACGGGGCTTGGAGCCTTTTTTTGGCTCGTGGGCGTTGCCCGGCGGCTTTGTGCAGATCGATGAAGATTTGGATGCCGCCGCGCGGCGCGAATTGATGGAGGAAACGCATCTGCAACATGTCTTTCTGGAACAACTCTTCACCATAGGCACGCCAGATCGCGATCCGCGGGGGCGTGTGGTCAGTGTTACCTACTACGCTCTCGTTCGGCCAGATCAACATCCGGCTACGGGCGATACCGATGCCGCTGAGGCGGCTTGGTATGCGGTCGATCAACTGCCCCCGCTCGCCTTCGATCACGCCGAGATTTTGGAAATGGCACTCACTCGCTTGCGCGGAAAGATTCGCTATCAGCCCATCGGTTTTGAGTTGTTGCCGAAAAAATTCACCCTCACTCAGATTCAGGAACTTTACGAAGCCATCATCGGACGCAGCATCGACAAACGCAATTTCCGCAAAAAACTCCTCGCCTTTGATTTCGTCGTGCCCACCGAAGAATACTCATTGGGCGCACATCGACCAGCGCGACTGCATCGCTTTGACCGTCGCCGCTACGACGCCCTCGCCCGCAAGGGTTTCCATTTCGAATTATAGCCCCCCTAAAAATTTCAGCTTTTCCGTTTCTCCGCATTTACTCCCATGTCCTCACCTCTCCAAACCGATCTCTATCAACTCACTATGGCCGCCGCCTATTTCGAAGCGGGCAAGGCCGATCAGGAAAGCGTCTTCCACCTCTTCTTCCGCCGCCTGCCATTCAAGGGCGGCTATGCTATCGCGGCAGGCCTTGGTCCGGCGCTCGAATGGCTGCGCGACTTCCGTTTCGCCACTGAAGAAATCGATTACCTATCGAGCTTGCGGACAAAAAATGGCCACACCTTGTTCAAGGACGCCTTCCTGGAGTATCTCGGCAATCTGCGTCTCGCTCTCGACATCGATGCCATCCCCGAAGGCAATGCCGTCTTTTCCCACGAGCCCTTGCTGCGCGTGCAAGGGCCGATCCTCCACGCCCAATTGGCCGAAACAGCCCTGCTCAACATTATCAATTTCCAAACTCTCATCGCCACCAAAGCCGCCCGCATTTGCCATGCCGCCGGTGATGCTGACTTTCTCGAATTCGGCTATCGCCGCGCCCAAGGCCCGGATGGCGGATTGAGCGCAAGCCGTGCCGCATGGATCGGCGGATGCGCTGCTACGTCGCATGTTCTCGCGGGAAAAATGTTCGGCATTCCCGTGCGCGGCACTCACGCCCATTCGTGGGTCATGTCGTTCGATGAGGAACAAGAAGCCTTCGATGCTTACGCCAATGCCATGCCTGACAACTCCACACTGCTCGTCGATACCTACGACACACTGACCGGCGTGAAATGCGCGATCCAAACCGCCCAGCGTCTCCGCGCCCGTGGCCACGAACTCAGCGGCATCCGCCTCGACTCTGGCGACCTCGCCTACCTCAGCATCGAAGCGCGCAAGATGCTGGATGCCGCAGGGTTTCCGAAAGTCTCCATCGTCGCAAGCAATGATTTGGACGAACACCTCATCGAAAGCCTCCACCATCAGGGTGCGAAAATCGATGTCTGGGGTGTCGGCACGAATCTCGTCACCGCCGCCGATCAACCCGCCCTCGGCGGCGTTTACAAACTCGCCGCCCTACTCCGTGATGATGGCTCATGGCAACCGCGTGTGAAACTCAGCGAGCAACGCGCGAAAAGCTTCATCCCCGGTCGATTGCAAGTCCGCCGTTTCCTCCACGAAGGCGAAATGATCGGCGATGCCATCTATGACATTGATCATCCTTTCCCCCAAGAAATCACCCTCGTCGATCCCGACGAACCGCTGCGCCGAAAATCGATTCCTGCTGACACCCCATTCATCGATCTCCTCCAGCCCGTCATGAAATACGGCAAGCTGTTAGATGAAATCGAAGCCCCCACCATCGCCAGAAAACGTTGCAAAGAAAAACTCAAGCAACTCGACTCCAGCACCCTCCGCCTCGCCAATCCCCATCGCTACCCCGCCGGCATGGAACTCACCCTCCACGAGCAGCGCGAACAACTCATCAACACTCACCAAACTTCAACTTATGGATCAGAAAAAAATCAGTAAATTTCTCAGCCTCGTCTTGCGCCACGATCCGGCCAGCATCGGCATCCATCTTGATGATCAAGGCTGGACGGACAGCTCGGCTTTGATCGAGGCAGCAAAACGCAAGGGCGTTGTGTTCGACATGGATCTGTTAGAGCAAGTCGTCCTGAACAATGACAAGCAGCGCTTCGCTCTGAGCCCCGACAAAACCCGTATCAGGGCGAATCAGGGCCACTCGGTAAGTGTCGAATTGAATCTGGAGAAACGCACACCACCGCGACATTTGTTTCACGGCACCGTAGCTAAATTCATCGGCTCGATCCTTGAAAAGGGTCTTGAGAAAGACCAGCGTCATGATGTGCATCTCAGCGCGGACATAGATACCGCCCTCAAAGTCGGTGAGCGTCGCGGCAAGCCCGTGATCCTCATGATTCAGGCACTCGAAATGCACGAAGCCGGCCATGAATTTCATTGTTCGGACAATGGGGTTTGGCTTGTCGATCACGTGCCCAGCAGTTTCATCCGTTTTGATGTCAAAACCACCGTTCTTTACCGCCCGCTTGGGCCGGAGGAACTGCAATTGATCGAGGCGAGTGCTTGGACCGCATTTCCCCCTCGATTGCCTGAGCAGCCGATATTCTATCCGGTTACCAACGAACCTTATGCCATCCAGATCGCCCGTGATTGGAATGTGAAAGCATCAGGTTCTGGTTTCGTTACCAGGTTTCATGTGGACTCCGCATTTTTGTCCAAATACCCCGTCGAAAAAGTAGGTGGTCAGCAACATACCGAGCATTGGATTCCTGCTGAGGAGTTGGAAGAGTTCAATCGTCACATCCTTGGCCTCATCATCGTCACCCGCACCTACCCCGAGCGTGTCCATGAATCCAATGATGACCAGGATTCCACATCGGCAATCAGAAAAGAGAATATCACTAAGGAGGTGACTCTAGGCTTCGAAGCTCTGGATCGCAGCGAATTTTCCACGCGGACATTTGCTGAGATTTTTGACGAGGTAAAGGCAGAGTCCAACATTCCTTCTTAACTCCATATACCCCAGTGAAACCACCCACCACATCCTGCCTGTTAGGCGGTGCCCTTGGAGACTCAGTAGGTCTCCCCTCGGAAGGCATTAACGCCCGCCGAATCGCCCGCCTGCGTCCCGGCCCTTTGCGTCAGTCGCTCGTTTTTGGCAGGGGCATGGTCAGCGATGATACCGAACACGCGGTCATGACTTTGCTAGGTCTCCACGAGTCCGAAGGTGATGTGGAGCGTTTTGCCAAATGCCTCGCCCGTCGTCTGCGCTGGTGGTTGGCCTCGGTTCCGGCAGGGATCGGATTGGCGACGGCGCGTTCGATCTTCAAGTTGTGGCTCGGGTTTCATCCGGCATCAAGTGGTGTGTTTTCTGCAGGAAATGGGCCGCTAATGCGTGCACCGATCATCGGCGTCTGGTTTGCCGATGACCTCGCGAAACGTGAATCGTTCATCCGAGTTTCCACCGCCATCACTCATCGCGATCCCCGCGCTTTGGAAGCTGCGTTGATCATCGCTGAGGCCACAGCCATCGCCGCCACTTCCTCGGAGGCTTGGGTAACCATCATCAATCAACTCGAGCGATACGTCGAAAGTGCGGAAATGAAAGAGCGTTTCGCCAAACTTCGAACTCACTTACGCGATCAAAGCAGTGTAAGCGATTTCGCAGATTCATTTTCGCGGAAAAAAGGATTCGTCTCCGGCTTTGCGCCCGACACAGCCGCCGTCTCACTCTACGCTTGGCTGAGGCATCGTGGGAATTTTCGAGCAACGGTGGAATCCGTCATCCTAGCCGGAGGCGATACCGACACCGTGGCTTTTGTGGCCGGTTCACTCGCCGGCGCCGAATGCGGCATGGATGGGCTCGAAGCCTCGTGGCTCAACAAACTCAAGGACTGGCCGCTGAATCTCACATTCTTGAAAAACGCCGCACAACATCCTACGGCGAATTTCCCCCAATGGCCTCTGCTCCTCTTTCGCAATTTCGTATTTCTCATCATCGTTCTAACCCACGGTTTTCGCCGCCTTTTACCACCTTACTGAAATCAAGCCCATGTCCCGTATCAAAGCCGCCGTCGTTGCATTGAACCAAACTCCTCTCGATTGGGAAGGAAACATCACTCGCATCCGCACCGCACTTACCAGCGCACGCAGAGAAGGTGCAGAACTCGTCTGCCTGCCCGAGCTTTGCCTCACCGGCTATGGCTGCGAGGACGCCTTCTTCGCGCCCGATACCTGCGCCCGCGCGTGGTCAGCACTGATGGATTTACTCCCGCAAACGATCGGCATGGTGGTTGCATTCGGGCTGCCTGTTTGTCACCAGCACGCGCTTTACAACTGCGCCGCTCTCGTCGTGGAAGGCCAGCTCGTCGGACTCGTAGCCAAACAAAACCTCGCGGGCGATGGCATCCACTACGAACCTCGTTGGTTCAAAGCATGGCCTGCCGCTGTGGCGGATGTTTTTCTCGCACCCGATGGATCTGAAATTCCCATCGGCGATCTGCTCTTCGACATAAGCGGGCTGCGTATCGGTTTTGAAATCTGCGAAGACGCATGGGTTGCCGGTCGCCCCGGAGGACGACTCTCCACACGCGCCGCCGATGTGATCCTGAACCCCAGCGCCAGCCACTTTGCCTTCGGGAAAGCAGAAATCCGCCGCCGCTTCGTTGCGGAGGGATCGCGCTCATTCGGGGTGGCTTACCTTTATGCAAACATGCTCGGAAATGAGGCTGGCCGCGTCATCTACGATGGACAACTTCTCATCGCCCAACGCGGCGAGATCATCGCCGAGAGCGAACGCTTCTCGTTTCAAGACACCCGCATTCTGACCGCCTTAATCGACCCACAGGCTGGACGCGTTGCAAAATCCCGCCTCGCCAGCCATCGCCCTGCGCTACCAGCCACCGCCGATCTCGGCTTGGTGAAAACCTATTTCCCATGGCAAAAGCAAGCCGCTGATTTCAGCCAGCAGCCAATCCTTACTCCGCTTTCCAAGGAAGAAGAATTCACCCGCGCCGTCGCACTGGGTCTCTTCGATTACCTACGCAAAAGCCACTCCAGTGGCTACGTGGTCTCGCTCAGTGGCGGGGCTGACTCTGCCGCCGTCGCCTGCCTCGTGCGTCTCATGCGCGATCTCGCCGTCGCCGAACTCGGAGCTGAGACAGGAGGAAAACTGTTTTCCACCGACATGAAAACCCTGCTGCTCACCGCCTACCAAGCCACCGAAAACAGCGGCGAAACCACACGCCATGCAGCCCAACACCTTGCTGCCGCGCTAGGTGCCACACATCACGATCTCGATCTAACAGAAGTCCACCGCGCCTACCTAGCCCTCATTTCCCAAGCACAAGGCGCCGCTCTGAACTGGAGCGAGCACGACATCACACTGCAAAACATCCAGGCACGAGTCCGCGCACCGAGCATCTGGATGTTTGCCAACCTGCGCAACGCCCTGCTGATCACCACCAGCAACCGCAGTGAAGCAGCCGTCGGCTACGCGACCATGGACGGCGATACCGCAGGTGGGCTGGCGCCCGTTTCCGGTATCGACAAAGCATTCCTCCGGCACTGGCTGCGCTGGCTCGAAACCACCGGCCCGAGCATCGGTGGACAACTTTGTCCCATTCCCGAACTCTGCGTCGTCAACCAGCAAACTCCCACCGCCGAGCTGCGTCCGCAGGATTGCCACCAAACCGACGAAGACGATCTCATGCCTTACGACGTGTTGGATTTCATCGAACGCGCCGCCATCCGCGACCACCAAAGCCCAGCCGAAATCCTCGAAATGTTGGAAGCTCGCTTCCCACAAACCCGCAGCACCGACCACCTCCGCTGGACGCGCCGCTTCTTCACCCTCTGGAGTCGCAACCAATGGAAACGCGAACGCTACGCGCCCGGCTTCCACCTCGACGACGAAAACCTCGACCCCAAAACCTGGTGCCGCTGGCCCATCCTCAGCGGCGGATTTTCCACAGAACTCAACCAACTCGATTTAAAATGAACGCCCTGATCCTTGTAGATATCCAAAACGACTTCCTCCCCGGCGGTGCGCTTGCCGTGCCAGGCGGTGATGAAGTGATCGCCGTCGCCAATCTGCTAATGCCCCAATTCGACATCGTCGTCGCCACGCAGGATTGGCACCCAGCCGATCATGGTAGCTTTGCCACCAATCATCCGGGACGGGAAGTTTTTGAAAACATCGATCTCCACGGTCTACCGCAAACGCTTTGGCCTGTGCATTGTGTGGAGAACACACTCGGCGCGGAATTCGCAGATGCACTAGAAACCGTCCGTATCGAAAAGGTGTTCCGCAAAGGCACACGCCCGGAAATTGACAGTTACAGCGGCTTCCACGACAACGGACGCCGCCACAGCACCGGCATGGCGGAGTGGCTGCGCGAGCGCGGCGTCACCCACGTCACCATCTGCGGTCTCGCCACGGACTATTGCGTGAAATTCACCGCGCTGGATGCGATCGATGAAGGTTTTCACGTCACACTGGCGGTTCACGCCTGCCGTGGAGTCAATTTACAACCCGTAGATGTCGAACGAGCCATCGATGAAATGAGGCAACGTGGTGTCATCGTTGAATGATTGTCACTCTGAGCGATTTTTACATCAATGAACCAGCAGGTGGAAACTAACGAAAGAATACCGAATCATGGTTTACATTGAACGAAGGGATTGCATCATTGATGGCTCAACCTACTACATCGACGATGTTAATATTTGGGAATCTCAATGGAGCTTTCCAAAATACGTCTTTATCAAAAAAACCTTTTTCGCTTCGCCCGTAAGAAGAGACATTCGCTATTTCATGAGCAAAACTCGTCCTATCGTTTTTTGTGCTGATGAAATTTCTACTAACGTTTGGGAAATGATTGTTTTAACCAAAAACTTTAAAGATGAATTGGGGGGAAAACATGCGTTATTCTCAAAATCGTTAGATTGGAATGCATCGGAGTTTAGAAAATGAGAGAGTTTCTCATTTACACCATGGCACTATATCAAAGGCAATCGTCTTGAACGTCTGCATCAAGCGTTGGAATCTATGTCCCGTTCAGCCCTATCCCTGCCATCATCATGAGCGAATACCAATACTACGAATTTCAAGCCATTGATCGAAAGTTAACGACCGAGGAGATGAGGGAAATGCGAGCTTGCTCTTCGCGTGCGCGTATCACTTCAAGTCGATTCACCAATGTCTATCATTTTGGCGATTTTAAGGCGAGGCCTCTTGACTGGATGAAGCGATATTTTGATGCGCATCTCTACGACAGCAATTTTGGCTCTCGCGTGTTTTGCCTCCGATTTCCGTTAGATTGTTTGGACGGAAAACAAATTCTCCCTTACCTAGTTGAGGGGGCTCTCGAACTTACCAAGACGGATACGCACTTGATCCTTTCCTTTATCCTCCATACCGAAAATGACGACTATGAAGAGGTGGACAGTGAGGCAATCCTCGCAGAGTTACTGCCCATCCGCACTGCGTTGATGGAGGGTGACTATCGGGCACTTTACTTGCAGTGGCTGTCTGCCGTTGCGTATGAGTTGGTAGATGATGACGCTACCGAGCCGCCCGTTCCTGCTGGACTTTCTGTCGCAAATGTAGCGTTGGAAACGTTGATGGAATTTTTCCATTTGGATCCCGACCTCGTAATCGCAGCCGCAGCTCATAGCACTGAGATGCCCGCAAGTCCTCATCGCATCGACTTTGAAAAATGGTTAGACAGCATTTCCAGTAATGAGAAACAGGCGTGGCTGGCACAGTTTTTGGCAGGTGATTCTCCAGCCCTTCGTCGCAGTTGCCTAATGCGCTTCAAAGAAAAGTCCCCATCCACGTCACGTCCTGACAGAGCCGTTCGGACTGCCGCGCAACTTCGCTCTCGTGCCACTCAACTGCAAGAGGAGCGCATCGAAAAGGAACGCAAGGACGCCGACCAAAAAGAGTTAGCTCGCACCGTGGCTCTAGCGGGGCAGGAAGCAGGTTTATGGGAATCGGCAAGCAAACTCTCCATGTCATCTTCCACTCGCTATAAGGAAAACGCTCTTCACACGCTCAAAGATCTTCGTCAGCTTGCCTCGGTCAACGGAGCTAACGATGAATTTCAGGAAAAAATCAACGCGCTCATCGCTCAGCACCGCCCCAAATCGGCATTCATGAAAATGATTCAACAAGCGGGACTGACCACAGCGTAAAAAATTGTAATGGCGCATCGTATTGAAACTGTTCTCAATCGTGTGGCGGGCGATAGCAGAATCTCGCAAGGCTTCCGATTTCGGGTTTAGCGAACAAGTAACATACTCCAGTGGAGAAACGGTAAGCTCCGCTAGAAAGCTTCGCCCACGATGAAAGGATTACTCCTCAAGATCTCGTTGCACTCAAAGCGATTCGCTGGGTCGCCCTACAAAAGGCGAGCGAGATCAGATGTTTTCTTTTTGCAACCTCAATCGAGTCCCTAAGGTTTCAGCTTATTGCTTACGTGAGGCCAAAAATGCGAAGAGAAAAGGATCGACTCTGATTGCAAGCTCACCTAACGTCATCCCATGTTGAGCAACATTCACTTATCGCGCTGGGCAGATGTTTTGGTTCGTCACGCTACCAACATCCAACCAGGAACAATCGTCCGCATCACATCCCAGCCAGCTGCCTACCCGCTGCTTGAAGCCGTGTATCGAAAAGTCCTTGAAGCGGGAGGCATTCCTATCGTCAGTTGCAAGCCAGAATTTCTCACAGAATCGTTCTACGAACTCGCAAATCACGATCAACTGGATTGGGAAAACCCGCTTGCAAAACTTGAAGGTGAAATCATCGATGCATCCATCAATCTCGTCGCGACAACGAATTTGCGCGCCATGGATAAGTTTGATCCAGCGATTCCTCAGCGCGCGGCACGTGCGAACAGTGCCAACCGTGAGCTTTTCTTCCAGCGCGCTGCTGTGGCAGATGATCCAAGCATCGACACGGAACTCAAGCCACTACTTTGGACGGTGACGCTTTTCCCAACAAACGCCTACGCGCAAGATGCCGGCATGAGCTTAAAGGACTATTGTGCATTCGTGGTCAAAGCTTGCCAACTCGATCATGATGATCCAGTCGCGTTCTGGCAAAGCCTGGACAAATGGCAGAACCAACTGGCAGAAAGTCTCATGGCAGGAAGTGAACTTCATTTCTCCACTCCAGCAGGCACAGATCTCACCGTTGATATCAAAGACATGCGCTGGCTTTCCAGCCCAGGAAGGAAAAATTTCCCCGATGGCGAAGTTTATTCAGGCCCGAATCTTCACGCGAAAAACGGCGGTGCACATGGAGTCGTGGTCTTCGATAAACGCTGCGTGTATCAAGGTCGTGCCGTGAGAAATGCCCGAGTGGTGATGGAAAATGGTATCGCCACAGAGGTGACGGCAGATGAAGGGCAAGACTTTCTTATCGCCATGCTCGATCAAGACCAAGGCGCAAGACGCATTGGGGAAGTTGCCTTTGGAACAAATCGGGCCATCGACAGAGCAACTGGACAAATCCTCTTCGATGAGAAAATGGGCGGATCATTCCATTTAGCGTTTGGCGCCGGCTACCCCGAGACAGGAAACTGCAACAAAAGCGCCCTCCACTGGGATCTCATCGCATCACTTGGAAAAGGCTCCCGCGTCACTCTTGATGGCAAGCCATTTTGCATCGATGGCAAATTCATCAACATGCCGCCGGAGGTAACTTGGCTGTGAAAAAGATGCTCTGACAAAGCGATAATTCATTTTTTTGAATCGTAGTCGCCAGACATTCGGGCAAAAGCCACTGCGGAAGATTTTTATAGAATTGCTCGATTTGAAAGGAAATCGGCGAGATTTCCGTATTTTTTTAGTCAATGCTTAGGTTTTTCATCTATCTCCCACTCCTTGTAACGCCCTTAGTCGCTGCTGTCGATTTCAGCAGGGACGTGCGCCCCATCCTCAATAAAAACTGCATCGCTTGCCATGGCGGCGTGAAAGAAGCGGGCGAGGTGTCGTTTATTTTTCGTGATCAGGTTTTAGGCAAAGGCGAATCAGGGAAATATGTCGTCGTACCGGGGAAGCCGGAGGAGTCGGAAATGATAGCTCGCGTCATCACGGATGATCCGGACGATCTCATGCCGCAGCCCGACCACGGCCCTCGCCTCAGCAAAGCTGATGTGGAAACGCTCCGCCAATGGATCACTGAAGGAGCTAAGTGGGGTGAGCATTGGTCGTTCGCTCCACCGCAACGGCATGAGACCCTGGCGGTGAAGGATGCATCGTGGCCCACCAGCAACATTGACCATTTCATCCTGTCCAAGCTGGAATCGAAAAACCTCTCACATTCTCCCGAAGCAAAGCCCGCCGAGTGGCTGCGCCGAGCATCGCTCGATCTCATCGGTCTGCCGCCGACCCTTGCCGAGCTCGATGCTTTCGAGACCGCTGCAGCGAAAGATTTTCCCGCCGCCATCGCCGCCGAGACCGAGCGTCTTCTCGACTCCCCGCACTTCGGTGAGCGATGGACATCCGTATGGATGGATCTCGCCCGCTACGCGGATTCCGAAGGCCTGGGCAATGATGCCAATCGCGATGTTTGGAATTATCGCGACTGGATCATCGAGTCCTTCAACAAAGATCTACCCTACGATAAGTTCATCATCGACCAGCTCGCGGGCGATCTCATCCCCGGCTCCACGCTGGATCAGAAACTCGCCACCACATTCCACCGTCTGACCCAGACAAACAGCGAGGGCGGCACCGACGACGAAGAGTTCCGTCTGCTTGCGGCGATGGATCGTAACGTCACCACGTGGGAGGTTTTCCAAGGGTTATCAATGGGATGCGTACAATGCCACAGCCACCCCTACGATCCGATACGGCACGAGGAATACTACACCAGCCTGAGCTTCTTTAATAACGCCCGCGATGCCGACGCTGATGGCAATGCGCCACTGCTTCCTATCCCACTCGAACGCGCGAACTATCCAAAGGCGAACACTCTCATCGACAGGATCACCGAACTCGAAAAAATCATCCATGAGAAATGGTCGGCGCTTGACGCAAAATCCGCATGGCTCCCCGTCACCGGCCTGACAGCATCCTCACCAACCGCCGAGCTGAGTGTTGTGGAAAAGGACGGATACGGGGAGTTCCGTGCCACTGACAACGCGAAAGCTGGCTCCGTTTACACATTCATTGCCACACCTCCGGCATCGCTCACCTCTCTCTCTGCGCTTCGCCTCACCTACCTGCCTAAGGACGAGAAAAAAGCTCTGACCGATTCCGAGTGGGGCTCGTCACTCAATCACATCAAGGCGGAAAAAATTACTGTTAATGGCACAGCCGAACCGCTCAAGTTGATCGATGTCATTCCCGACGAGGCGCACCCTCTACGCGATCCGTTAGGCTCGCTGCGTGGCGGTAACGACAATTGTTGGGGCACCCACTACAAGTTCTTTCGTCCGCGCCATGCGACATTTGTCTTTGAAAAAACCATCGCGCTCGCCCCTGGAGAAACAATCCGCCTGATCATGAAAAATGGCGGCTCTTACTTAGCATCATTTCCTATGGTCGCAAAGCGCGGACGCATCGCCTTCAGCGCAGATCCTTCATGGATCACGATGCAATCCGATGCCGCGATGCTCTCAGCCCGCAGCGAGCTCATGCAGAGCAAAACAACTCTCGCAAAAATCCCCAACGTCCGTATTCCCGTCATCGCCGAGAATGCTCCAGAGCAATCCCGCATAACCAATTATTTCAATCGCGGCAACTGGCTCGACAAAGGTGCCGTGATCTCTGCCTCCAATACGCCAAAAATTTTTCCAGCCCTGAAAGCCGACACATCAAGGCCCTCTCGTCTGGACTTCGCGAAATGGCTTGCTTCGCCACAAAATCCGCTCACCGCCCGCGTCGCAGTGAACCGCTTTTGGCTAGAACTGTTCGGAGTTGGCATAGTTCCCACGCCTGAAGATTTTGGCTCTGCCGGTGAAAAACCTACGCATCCCGAGTTGCTCGATACCCTTGCTGTCGAGTTTGCCACAGAAATGAATTGGAGCGTGAAATCCCTACTACGCAAGCTCGTCACCAGTGCCACTTATCGCCAAGCTAGCGCCGTCAGTTCCGAGCTTCACGCTCTGGATGCCGACAACCGCCTGCTCGCCCGTGGGCCACGCCAACGACTCACAGGCGAGATGGCACGCGATGCCTCGCTCACTGTCTCGGGCCTGCTCCATTCGCAGCTTTCTGGTGCTCCGGTTTATCCTCCGCTCCCGCCCGGTGTTTGGAAGCCATTCGTTGACGGTGGCCGCTGGAAAACACCGCCGCCGGGTGATCCTCAGCGATATCGCCGCGCCGTTTACACCTACTGGAAACGTAGTATCCCCTACCCGACCTTCGCCACCTTCGATGCGCCATCCCGCGAGCTTTGCAACAAGCGTCGCAGCCCATCGAACACACCCGTGCAGGCTCTTTCCGTGCTGAACGACCCCGCCTTTCACGAGTGCGCCCAAGCACTGGCTCGCCGCATGAAGGACGAATTCACGGGCGACACTGGCGAAAAGATCTCCCAAGCCTACCGCGCTGCCACATCGCGCAAAATCACACCGGATCGGCTCGCTACCCTAACCGATTTATACAACGACCTGCACCAATCCTACGAAGTCGATCCAAAACTCAAGGATAGCATGGCCGCTACACCGGACGGCGCCGCTTACACCGTCGTCGCATCTGTCCTTCTCAACCTCGACGAAGCCATCACCCGCTAATTCTAATCCTCCCTTCCTCTGAACACTTCTCATTGAACACTAGCCAACTTTTGCGATGAACCTCTTCCAAACTCTCCAAGCCGAGAATCTCCTACACACCACACGCCGCCAGTTCTTGCGCGACTGTTCCACTGGTCTTGGCAGCATGTGGCTCGCGACTCAAGGACTCGCCAACGCAGCCGGACCACTGCAAATTTCCCACGATCCTTCTAGCCCACTTGCCCTGCAACCTCCCTCCTTTGCTCCGAAAGCAAAGCGTGTGATTTACCTCCACATGGTCGGCGCGCCGAGCCAACTCGAACTATTTGACTATAAACCCATCCTCAAAAAATACGATGGTAAGCAATGTCCCAAAGAATACCTCGAAGGCCAGCGTTTCGCTTTCATCCAAGGCATCCCGAAAATGCTCGGCCCGCAGTTCGATTTCGCCCAACACGGCAAATCCGGCATCTGGATGTCGGATCGCCTACCGCATTTGTCCAAGCACGCCGACAAACTCTGCGTCATCAAGACCATGCAGAGCGACCAATTCAACCACGGTCCTGCGGAATTACTGGTACTCACGGGCAACCCCAACCTCGGCCATCCAGCCATGGGCTCATGGGTCACTTGGGGTCTCGGTTCGGAAAACCAGAACCTGCCCGGTTACATGGTTCTCATTTCCGGCGGACGCTTCCCGCGCGTCGGCTCCTCGCTATGGGGCAGCGGCTATCTCCCCTCCGTTTACCAAGGTGTCCAATGCCGATCCAGCGGTGATCCTGTTCTCAATGCTGCGAACCCCGCAGGAGTTTCTGCCAACATCCGCCGCAAGGCTCTCGACTCGCTGAAAGAACTCAACCAGCGCACTTACCATGAACTCGGCGATCCAGAAACCATAACCCGCATCGCCCAGTACGAGATGGCCTTTCGCATGCAAACTTCCGTTCCGGAAACCTTAACCATCGACGACGAACCTCCGCACATCCACGAAATGTATGGCACCAAGCCGGGCAAGGAATCTTTCGCCAACAACTGCCTGCTCGCACGCCGCTTAGCAGAAAACGGTGTGCGCTTCATCCAACTCCACGACTGGGGATGGGACACCCACGGCTCCAATCAGGAAGAGTCGATCAAAGGTGGCTTCGTGAAAAAGTGCGAATCCATCGACAAGCCCATCGCCGCCCTTCTAACAGATCTTGATCAACGTGGCATGCTGGAAGACACACTCGTCGTCTGGGGTGGAGAATTCGGTCGCACCTCCATGCAGGAAAACCGCGGCGGCGGCGCAGCAAACAACTTCGTCGGCCGCGACCACAATCCCAATGCCTTCTGTGTCTGGATGGCCGGCGGCGGCGTGAAACCCGGTATCTCTTACGGCGAAACCGACGACATGGGCTACCATATCGCTAACAACCCCGTCCACATCCGCGACTTGCACGCTACCATGCTAAAACTCTTCGGCTTTGACGCAAAACGCCTCTCCTACCCTTTCCAAGGCCTCGATCAAAAACTAATCGGTGTCAAACCTTCGAAAGTCATCGAAGATATCATTGCCTAAGCTGGAGATCCTAAAAGCAGGTGATCGCCAAAGGTGACTGATGATGATGCCAATACCTGAATCTAGAATGAGTCAATCACGATGAAAAAATCCAAATTCCTCGCCCTGCTAGCCTCCTTCGTACTGTCTTGCGCTGCAACGCTACGTGCCGCGGAGCAGCCGAACATTGTCCTGATGTTCCTTGATGATGCCTCTTACTCGGACTTTCATCCGTTCGGAAAACCACCCTACCCTACACCGCATGTGGAAAAACTTGCTGCGGAGGGAGTTCGCTACACCCGTTTTTATGTGCCACAAGCGGTCTGCTCGGCATCTCGCGCGGCGCTGCTAACCGGTTGTTACCCGCATCACACCCGTGTCGTCAGCGCGATCAGTCCGGGAGCGCCTGGACTTGATCCGCAGTTTCCGATCATCGCCGAAACGCTCAAGCAACACGGCTACGCCACCGCTCATTTCGGTAAATGGCACATCGGCGATATTCCAACGACCCGTCCTACCGCGCGTGGCTTCGACGAGCACGCAGGCCTCCTCGTTTCTAACGACATGTGGCGACACAATCCCGTGTGGAGCAAACGCGTCGGTAACGCTCCGCTAGCCTACTGGGAAAACGGCGCGATCAAGATCCCCGACACTAGCCCTGCCGACCAGAAAAATCTCACCGCATGGGCGACCGAGGGTGCAACCCAGTTCATTCGCACCAAGGCCAACAAGCAGCCGTTTTTCCTCTACGTCGCACACTCTATGCCACACGTGCCGCTGTATTGCCGCGATGAATTCCGTGGAAAATCCGGCGCAGGAATCTTCGGCGACGTGATGATGGAAATCGACTGGTCGGTGGGAGAAATCATGTCCGCCCTGCGCGAGACTGGCGTTGAAAAGGACACCATCTTTCTCTTCACCTCCGACAACGGTCCCTGGGACGAATTTGGTAACCACTCTGGAAAAACGCCGTTTCGCGAACACAAAGGCACCAGCTTCGATGGCGGCATACGCTCCGCTCTTACAGTAAAATACCCGCGTGAACTCAAACCCGGCACGATCAACGACCGCGCTTTTTGTTCGATCGATCTCTACCCGACGCTCGCTGCACTTGCCGGAGCAACTCCGCCAGACAAGCCCATCGACGGCAAAAACCTCTGGCCATTGATGCGCGGCGACGAAGCCGCGAAAAACCCGCATGATCACTATTTCATCTCCACCGGTTGGGAACTGGAATCCGTCATGACTGCCGATGGCCAATGGAAACTCCACTTGCCACACGGGTACCGTGATGTCGTCCGCCCCGGAAACGACGGCGAACGTGGTGAGACCAAGATTTCT
Organism: Verrucomicrobiaceae bacterium; assembly: GCA_027487435.1. Classification (GTDB taxonomy): domain Bacteria; phylum Verrucomicrobiota; class Verrucomicrobiia; order Verrucomicrobiales; family Akkermansiaceae; genus UBA956. Next base: position 17,910 of record JAIYDP010000369.1, read on the forward strand.
CGAATCGGGAAATCCTTATTCCGCTTGATCGACGATCCACTCGAAGAAAAAAACATTATCGCCGATCACCCCGAAATCGCAAATCGACTGGAACAAGCCGCAAATACCCATCTGCTGCAATACCCACTTCCTAGCAAATGAAACATTCTGCTTTGAGCCATTGCGTTGCTGGGATCATCTTCGGCGTGCTCACCGCACTTTCCTTACCCTCGCTCGGGGAAGCATCTGCCGCCCGTCCCAACATTTTACTCATCTACACCGATGACCACGGCTACGGTGAAGTTTCCACCTACGGCCCGTCGGAAGTCAGCACTCCCCATATTGATCGCATCGCGAAAAATGGCATGCTCTTCACCACGATGCGCGCGAACTGCACCGTGTGTTCGCCGTCGCGCGCCGCTCTTCTCACAGGTCGCTACGCTGATCGCGTCGGCGTGCCCGGAGTGATCCGCACCAACCCAGATGACTCATGGGGATACTTCAACCCGCAGGTTCCTACTCTCGCGAATCGGCTTGGCGATTCCGGCTACCACACTGCTCTTATAGGCAAATGGCACCTCGGACTCGAATCGCCAAACACCCCCAACGAGCGCGGCTTCGCTCACTTTCACGGCTTCCTCGGCGACATGATGGACAGCTATACCACCCACCAACGACAAGGGAAAAACTACATGCGCCTGAACGCAGAAGTGATTGCCCCCAAAGGCCATGCCACCGATCTATTTTCCGACTGGGCTGCCGAATACTTACGAGGGAGGACAGCAAAGCCCAAACAGCCGTTCTTCCTGTATCTCGCCTACAACGCACCACACTTCCCCATCGAGCCACCTGAAGAATTTCTCGCCAAGGTGAAACAACGCGCACCAAAAATGGATCCGAAACGCGCCAGCAATGTGGCATTCGTCGAACACCTCGATGCCAGCATCGGCCGCGTGCTCGCCGCGCTCGATGCATCGGGCCTCGCAGAAAACACCATGGTCGTCTTCACTGCTGACAATGGCGGATCATTGCCCCACGCTCAGAACAACACCCCATGGCGTGGCGGCAAGCAAGATCACTATGATGGCGGACTACGTGTGCCCTTCATGATCCGTTGGCCCGGTCGTATCAAACCCGGCACCCGCTCGGACTACGCGGGACTAGTCTTTGATCTTTTTCCCACCTTTGTCGAACTCGCAGGCGCCAAGCCGGACTCCCAGCTCGATGCCATCAGCCTTGTGCCTTTGTTCAATGGTGGCACTATCGCCAAACCGCGCGATCTCTATTTTGTGCGACGCGAAGGCGGCAACCTCTATGGAGGAAAAAGCTACGAAGCACTGATCCAAAACGACTGGAAACTCATGCGCAATGATCCCTTCAGTCCCTACGAACTCTACAACCTCAAGGAGGATCCAAAGGAGACCAACAACCTTGCCACCAAAAACCGCAAAATATTCGAAAAACTCGCTGCCGCCATGCGCCACCATGTCCAACGAGGCGGAACCAGCCCATGGCAAGCTCCCCGACCATGAGATTCCCAATCGATCCAAGCATCTACTAGTCCTATCGCGCTGTGGAACCAAAGATGCTGCCCCAAAGTCTCAAATGCCTTGCGCAGCAAATGATGGAGGCGAATGGCGGCGTTATATTTCGGATTTCGGGATCATTTGCACACCTCGACCCTACGTCGGCAACAACACTCGTTGGATGTGCAGAAATGAAGAAAAAGGGATAGCGATTATTTTCGCACCATCTTACCCATCGTCGCCGATGCTCTCTGTAGGGCAGGCGATGCGCGCTTCTTCCGCGGCAGTAATTTCCTCGGGAGTGACGGGCTGTTTCCACACGTAGGAAAGTCCTTCCTCGTCGTCGCGCGTGAAGATTTGCGGAGCAAGTTCCCGGCATAAATCACAATCGATGCACGATAGGTCGTTGTAGTATTTGCCAGGGACATTGAGCGTATTTTTTTCGGTTCGATCTGCCATGGCGCGAATTCTAGTGCTGATTTTCTATTGCGTGAAATTCATTCGTTGTATAAATTCATGCAGAATTTGCATGAATCAACCAACTCTAACCGAATCGGAAATTGATCTCTACTCTCTGCATCTGCTACGAATGGTGGCAAAATTCAGAGGCTTCACCGCCGCCTCGCAAGCGTGTGGACTTTCGCAAAGCGCTCTGACAAGACAGGTGCAATCCATCGAATCCCGACTCGGGATCAAGGTCTTCGACCGCACCACCCGCACAGTGAAAATCACCGAGCCTGGCGCCGTGCTTCTCCGGGAAACCGAGGCCATTCCTGGCATCCTCGACGCGGCGATGAGACGGATTCGCGAGGATTATCTCGGAACGCGACGCGAAATCAGAATCGGACTATCCCACGAATTGGCACTGGCTCACATCGCTGGGATATTTCATGCTCAGCAGAAACATCAGCCTGAGATACGCATCGTCGTTTCCCAAGAAGATGGGGCTGCATTGCTGGAAAAGGTGGGCAACTCTCGACTGGATTTAGGGATACTCACCGCACCCGCGACGCTCTCTGAAAATGTCATGGTAACCCACCAGATGGACGATCAGTTTTCGATCATGACCCCGAGCACCACCGACATTGCTGAGGTTTGTGACACGCTTCCACGTTTCAGGAAATGGGCACAGTCGCAGAGCTGGTTGCTACCACCCAAGAGGTCGCGATCACGACAACTCATTGATGCTTGGGCCAGAGAAAACCGCATGGAACTACAACCGATCATGGAGTTAGAAAACTTCGATTTGATGATGCAACTCGTCTCGATGAACATGGGGGTCGCTTTCGTTCCGCGAAGGTCGTATGGAACCTTCCAAAGAAAAAATATCGTCCGAGTTTTTTCTCCTCCCGTGGCATTGCGGAGGCATCTGATCGTGATTTCGCCAAAACATGGGAAGCCCCCAGAACACGTGCATCGGTTTGTGGAAGGAATTCTCTTCTCCTAAAGGAACGCCGGGGCATCACAAAAAAAGATTCCCTACAGTCGCAAGTAGCAGCGACTTTCTGGCACTCTGCCTAGTTACTCGGGCCCAAGAAATCATGCTGTTTCTAGGCAAAAAAAAGCTCCACGCCCGGATGGACGTGGAGCTTTGGAATGGTTCAGATTACTCAACCTCAGGTGCTGGTGCTTCTTTGTCACCGCGCTTGCCTTTGCCGTCTCTGCCAGGAGGACGCATGCCCTTGAATTCTGCTAGGCTCAGTTCGCCATTGGCGTCTTTGTCGATTTTCTTGAAGATTTCTTCGGCTTTTTCAGGATTCTCTTTCGCCCGTGGACCGGCTTTGAATTCCGCAAGGCTCACCGAGCCGCTGCTATCTGCATCGAGCTTTTTGAAAATGGCCTCAGCATCAGGGCGTCCTTTGCCGGGTTTTTTCGGACCTTTTGGTCCTTTTGGAGCGTCTTCTGCGCAGATGAGCGAGGTTGCGACAGCCATCGCACCGATGATGTGGAAGTATGATTTCATATCTTTATCGTAGTTCTAGTGTTTTTTGTTGAAGGCGGTGGTCATTTGCCGAACCGCTACATTTTGTGAAACTCCACGGCGTCACCATAGTTGCGCGAAATATTTTTCGCATCAGATTGCAAAGATGCTGGCCCAAGGTCTGAAAAGCCTAACGCGGCAAATGATGGCGGCGATCCACTTCGGATTTCGGGTTCCATCATCAAAAGCAAAGCTGCGATGCCCATGCTCCTATAACACCCCTCAAACCAAAATAATCGGCTATAAAAAATCCTAGTTTTTCTCCAGCACTATTGACCAAACCTCGAATGTGATATTATATCGGCAACATGAAATTACAAACGCTTAGACGACAGGTAACTGTAACACTTTTTCTCTTTACGGCGTTGGCAGCACAGGGAGAAATCAAAGTGGAGGTTGGAAAAGTTTATGACCAGCGTGCTACGCAGAAAATGATGTCGAATCTTACCATCGACTTATTGCTCTCGGGTAAGGAGCTGCTGCAGTTCAAAGGCTACAAGATCGCTGTCGATAAGGCCGTGGACGACACAGGGCGGAACTTGATCATGAATGATCGCTCTGGCAGCAACGATGGATCATTCTCTGAATTGAGAAAGCCCCTTGGCTCATACGTGGCAACTGAAGATGAACGCGGAGTTGACTTGCGTTTGCAAAATCCTGCGCGCGAAGCAAAAACGGTGAGCTTGAGCGGCACGCTTTTCTTCCACAGTCCTACGGCAGATCCTGCTTCTTTGATCACCGTAAAACCACGAGATCTTTTGAATCAAGCAGTGGATCACCCTGCGTTAAAAGAGGCGAAAATTAAAATCGTTTTTCAAAAAATCGAGGATGATTCCGTGAAGTATTCGATGAGCGATCCCTCGAAAAAAGTTGCTAGCATCCAGCTTTATGACGGCGATGGCAAACGCATCCAACCCAACAGTTGGAGTAAATTCGGTTCGGAAGAAAGTCAAACGTGCACCATCAATGTGAAAAAGTTACCGCCAGTATTCGAGGCTCGATTCCATTTGGTGACCGAAAAATCAGTGATCAAGCTGCCATGGAAGCTCGATCAGGTAGCTTTGCCATAGCCGTATTCCACCCGAGATCCGCAGTAGCGCGCCAGCAAGTCGCAACTAGGCTTTGGTTTGCAGGCCTGAAATTCCTTGAGCGGCGTATGATGGCGGCGATCCACTTCGGCTTTCGGGTTCAGCCGAAAGCCTCTTCAATACCCAGAAGGGTGGCGGACGTAGAAACCTGTTACCCCACGACGGGCGGGCTTCCAGCTTGGGCCGCTTTCGCCGTTGCCAGAAGATCCGCCAGTATCGAGGCGCAAGCCAGCGATGGTCATGAAGACATGGCCTTTGCGCACGTAAATGGTAATCCAGTCGCCATAGCCGCGCTTGCCGTATTTGAAATAGGCGCTCGAAGTGAGACAGCCGCGCATCAGACCTGCCTCGCGCAAGACGTAGGAAACACTGCCGCTGCAATCGTAGCCGCTGTCATCCTTGCGGGCGTGACCGCCACCCCATTTGTAGGGTTTGCCTTGCAGACGATTTCCCGCTGCGATGGCGCGGATCACAGCCTTGGGTGCACGGCGTGGGGCGTATGCCAAGCCATCTCGAAGTAGAGCCGTTTTGCCATCCTTGAAGCGATAGACAACGGGTTCTTTAGCCTTGACCTGAAAGCATGAGGTTTGCACCAACACGAGAGGCAACATGGCGAGGATGAGTGCGAAATATTTCATCGGCGCGCACTGTAGTTAGGAATGATCGGCTAGCCAAGCCACGACTTGGGAAAGTGCTGCACCGCGATGGCTGAGTTGATTTTTTATGGTATCGCCCAGCCGCGCAAAACTCTCTGTGTAGCCATCTGGCACGAAGAGTGGGTCATAACCAAAGCCGTGTTGGCCTTGAGGCTCGGTAAGGATTTTGCCGGAGCAGCGCCCCTCGAAGTGCGCAACGACATTTCCCTCCCGCGCCAGCACCATGGTGCAAAGGAAATAGGCCGCGCGGTTCGTTACATCGCGCAGCTCCGCGAGCAAGCGCGCATTATTTTTTGCATGATTGCCCTCCTCACCGCCGAAACTGGAAGACCAAACGCCCGGAGCGCCAGCGAGAGCCTCGACGCAAAGGCCAGAGTCATCGGCCAAGACCCAGCCTTGGTGAACGCGGCTGATGGCTACGGCCTTGAGTGTCGCATTGGCAAGAAACGTGTTGCCCGTTTCCTCGACAGCAGGCCAATCAGCAAAATCATTGGCATCGAGGACATGCCAAGCGGACCCGAGCATTTGGCGGATTTCGGAAGTTTTATGAGCATTGCGCGTAGCAATGATGAGGTGTTGCATCATGCCACGATGATAGCCGATCTTACGGGGGTAGATAAAGAGAAAATTCTTTGCACAAGGGAAGAGAGCGGTCTCGCTGTTGCTATGAACAATATGAATGGAACAAAAATTTTCACGATGGTGGCTTTTTTCGCGATGAGCCTTTTCGCAAGTGCTGTAACTCCAGGTTGGGTGACGGATTTGGACAAAGCCAAGGAGTTGGCCAAAAAGGAGAAGAAGAATGTACTGGTGCAATTTACTGGTTCGGATTGGTGCCCGCCATGCATGATGATGCATAAGGAAGTTTTTTCCCAGGAGGAATTTACCAAGAAAGCTTCGGAAAAATTCATTTTGGTGGAATTGGATTTCCCGAAAAAAGATAAAGAACTTGCGGACAAAAATAAACCTTACGCGGAAGAATACAAAATCGAGGGATATCCCACGGTAATCTTGTTAGACAGCGAGGGAAAAGAATTCAGCAGATTTTTTGCATCGGCACATCCGAAAATTGATGCGTTTCTCGCGCATCTCGACAAATCTTTGGAATACAAAGATCTGGATTGATCCTCGCGTTGACGCGCTACTTGCTTTCTTGTGCGATGCTTGATAGATAAGTCGCTGAAAAGAAACATGATAGCAAATGCAGCAGGACTGGCGTTCCAGGTATCGGTAATGGTGGCGGCTTTTTCGTTTGCTGCTTGGATTGGTTTGTCTGCTTTCTTGATGAAGAAGAGGATGTCTATCACATCGGAGTTACCGACCGAAGAGCGGGGTGAGGTGATTGGGAAAGTTCGCGTGGATTGGGTCAACCCAAGGGATCTGGCTGGTTTTTTAGGATTGTGTTCGCTTTTTGCGTTCCTTTGCTTTGGCAACATCGCGGTTTCAGACGATGTCAAACCAGAGTCGGCGCATTTACTTTCGGGGATCATGATGAACATCGTGATCTTTGCTTTTCTCCTAATCGCGACCGTGGCGCTGGTCTATTCACGCATCAAGCCTGTGGAATGGTTAGGACTGCGGTGGTCAAGGTGGTATTTGGTGGTTCTCAGTCCCTTAGTGGTTGTGGCGATGTGGGTGTTAGTCGCGCTGCTTCAGGTCGTAGGATATTTTCGATGGATGGAATTCATGTGTGGATCGCCAAGCACGCAGGACGCGGTAAAAATTTTGCAAGAAAGCAAAGATTTGCTGGTGGTCGGTTCGATGGCGTTTACGGCGGTGATCATGGCTCCGCTGGTGGAGGAAACGATTTTTCGAGGCTACTTGTATCCAGTCATGAAGCGTTGGCTTGGAGTGTGGCCATCACTGTTGATTACGTCTTTGGTCTTTGCTGCGGGACATGGCAACGTGGCTTTGATGTTGCCGCTTTTTGTCTTGGGAATTCTTTTGGTTCTCTCCTACGAGTTTACGGGCTCGATTTTGATGCCGATAGCGATCCACGCGTGCTTCAATGGAGCAACGGTCTTGGCTCAATTGGCGGTTCGTTTCATTCCTGAGATACCCTCAGCAGTGCCATGAGCGAGGCTGGTGACATAGGCGAAGATGCACTGGTTGCGAGGCTCTTAGCGCATTGGCCCCCCGTGGTTAAGCCTATCGTAGTCGGCCCCGGTGACGATTGTGCCGTTATCGCCATGGACGGGATGCCGCCATGGTGGCAATTGCTCAAGACGGATGCGATGTTAGCGGGGCAGCATTTTTTGGCAGAGGAAGACATGTGGCGTGTGGGCTGGAAAGCGGTGGCGCGGGTGCAGAGTGATTTTGCGGCGATGGGCGGACGGGCGGATGCCTTGCTGGTGACGATTTTTTTGCCATCGCATGGTGATATTTCCTCCTGGGAACGGCTTTACGCCGGGATGGCGGCGGCGGCGCAAGCTCATGGTGGGATACTTTGTGGCGGGGAAACATGTCGTTCGCCGGAGGGTGCGGGCTTGATGATTTCTGTGGCCGGCACAGGGCGATGCGAGCTGCCGCCAGTGTTACGCAGTGGCGCGACAGCGGGTGATGTTTTGTGCGTGACTGGCGTGCTGGGTGGATCGATCGCAGGACATCACTTGGATTTTGCGCCTCGCGTGGCTGAGGGGCAATGGCTGGCAAAATCCACTTGGGTGAGCGCGATGATGGATGTTTCGGATGGCTTGGCAAAAGACTTGCCGAGGCTGTGCGAGCAATCGGGAATTAGCGTGAAAGTCAATCGGAACGCTCTTCCTTGCCGAGACGGTTACAGCGCAGAAGCGGCGATGACTGATGGCGAAGACTACGAACTGCTTTTCACTGTGCGAGAGGATAAGATCCAGCCGTTGCAGCAAGCATGGGCGAAGGCGTTTCCGCGAACGCCGCTGCATGTGATCGGGCAGTGTGTGCCAGCAGGAAGCGGCATGACTTTTCATGGAGGATGGGATCCTTTCGGGGCGAAGTCCCAACCTTCGCATTCGTAGGGCTCACGGGGAAATCGTGTGGGCGCGGTATTCCGCTTGCGCATTTGAGTCGCATGCTTTAGAAATCTTTAACTTTTCCAAACTATGGCCACCTCCTATACTGAAGATGATATCAAGAGCCTCGATTGGCGCGAACACATCCGCATGCGTCCGGGCATGTACATTGGCAAGCTGGCTGACGGATCTTCCGCTGACGATGGCATTTACATTTTGCTCAAGGAAGCGGTGGACAACTCCATCGACGAGCACATCATGGGCTTTGGCAAAGAAATTCGTATCCAGATCGATGATCTCGGTCGTGTCGAAGTACGGGACTTTGGTCGTGGCATTCCGTTAGGGAAACTATACGACTGTGCTGCGCAAATCAATACGGGCGCGAAGTATGATAGCGAGGCTTTCAAGAAATCTGTTGGCCTAAACGGCGTGGGGATCAAGGCGGTAAATGCGCTATCATCGTTCTTTGAAATTCAAGCATGGCGCGAAGGCGAGACAAAAGCGTTAGAGTTTTCAAAGGGGCAACTGACCCAGGACATGAAGCATCCGCGCAAGGACGATGGCGTGAATGGAACGCGGCTCGCCTTTGAGGTAGATCGGACGATTTTCCCGGCCAAGACGAAATTTCGTGAGCCATTTGTGGAGAAAATGTGCCGCTACTATTCTTACCTAAATCCCGCCTTGACGGTGGTATTCAACGGCAAGAAATTCCGCTCCAAGGATGGATTGCTCGATTTGCTACGAGAAGAAATGGAGAAGACGCCACTTTACAAGCCGATTCATTTGACGGGCAAAGACATTGAGATTGCCTTCACACACAGCGAAGAAAGCAGCGAGGAATATTATACCTTTGTCAACGGCCAGAACACTTCCCAAGGCGGCACGCACTTGCAAGCGTTCCGCGAGGCATTTGTCAATGTGGTGCGTGGATTTTACAAAAAACAGTGGGAGCCCGCCGACATCCGTGCCGGCATTGAGGCTGCGATTTGTGTGCGCATCGAGGAACCAGTCTTCGAGTCGCAAACGAAAACCAAACTTGGCTCGGCAAATACCAAGCCGGAGGGCGGTGAGTCATTGCGATCATTCATCGGAAATTTCCTCAAGGAGCATCTCGACAACTACCTCCACAAAAACCCACAAACCGCTGAGGCAATCCAGAAGCGCATCATCGCAGCAGAGCGCGAGCGCAAAGATTTGAAGGGCATACAAAAATTGGCCCGCGAGCGCTCTCGGCAAGCGAAAGTTCACAACAAGAAGCTGCGTGACTGCCGCGTGCATTTGGATACAAAGCACAAGCAACGCGAGGAGAGCACGATCTTTATCACCGAGGGCGATTCAGCTTCGGGATCGATCACCAAATCGCGCGATGTCGAAACCCAAGCGGTGTTCTCGCTGCGTGGCAAGCCGCTCAATACCTTCGGCCTAGCGCGGAAAGTGGTCTATGAAAATGAGGAATTCGCCTTGTTGCAAGCGGCGCTCAACATCGAGGACGGCATGAGCGATCTGCGCTACAATCGCGTGGTCATCGCGACCGATGCGGACGTGGACGGCATGCACATTCGTCTGCTGCTGCTGACATTCTTTTTGCAATTTTTTCCCGAGTTGATTCGCGATGGTCATGTCTATATTTTGCAAACGCCGCTCTTTCGTGTGCGAAACAAAAAAGAAACGATCTACTGCTACAGTGAAGACGAAAAAACGAAGGCAATGGCAAAACTTGGAAAAAATCCAGAAATTACCCGCTTCAAAGGCTTGGGAGAAATATCCCCTGATGAATTCAAGTTCATGATCGGTGACGACATGCGGCTGGATCCTGTCAATTTCATCGAAGGCAAAGGCGTGCGTGAATTGCTTACGTTTTACATGGGCAAAAACACCCCCGTGCGACAAGAATACATCATCGAAAACCTCCGCGAAGATGTGGACCGACAAATCGCTGTCTGAATTTTGGATTTTGGATGATCCTAGCACCCGAAGACAAGGCAACCAATTCAGCGGGGGAGTTTGCTTTCCGCTCTCCATAAAGCGAAAGTTGGATACTTGATACCGCAATCTGCGCCGAACAAAGTAGGCTGAATTCAAAGATGCTGCCCCAAGGTCTGAAATGCCTTGCGCAGCAAATGATGGCTGCGTTATACTTCGGATTTCGGGATGATGTTAGGCTAGCGTTGAAATAGGAGAGAATTTTCGATCGCTTCGATTTGTTTGATCAGTGCAGATGGAGCAGAATCTTTGTTGAGAATCAATACGCTTCCTCGTACGTTCCATACTTGCAACAGTGCATGCAAGGCCTCCGCTTTATTTTCCTCCGACGCATACTTGAGCAAAGGAAACTTTAGCGTTACTAAAAGAATGTGATGAGGGAATTCCGGATAAGTTTCGCATTGCATGAAGCACGCCCTTACAATGTGGATGGGGCCATAGGGACGAATCGCCTTCTCAAACTCCATGCGTTCGGACTCAACGCATAGGGGTTTACCAAGGCTTGGTTTGATGGGGGTGCTATTGCGCTCGCGATCAGCTTCGGCGATTTTTTTCATCCAGAACTCATGCAGCGTCGGCATGGAGAGGATTTTTTCTTTATTTCCGCTATTGAGATAATGGCGTTCTAGCGCCGCGAGTGCTTCCTCAAGCATTTCCGCAGAGGACAAAAGGAGTTCTTCGATCCTTTGATCTGCACCGGGAACTTTCTGATCGAGATCATGAATGGCGAGGGACATTCGAGCACAATAATGATGCGGATATTTTTCGAGGAAAGTGACTATGTCAGCCTTCATGTCTTCGACACCCCAAAAGCTTGCACGGACAGATAGATGTTCCCACTGCGATTTCTCAGATTCATCAGGGATCGCGGTTTTTTCTAGCAGCTCATGGCACTCCTTGTGCTGCATCTCCCAGATCGGCTTGATTTGATTCCTCCATTCTTCATTAAGACTGGCACGCATATTTTCGATCAAGGAATCGGGAAAGAGCGAGGCTGTAGCCGAGCATTGAATCGGGTGGAGTTCTGCGGGGATTGCTAGCGATTCTGCATCAACGGATAACAACGCCGCGACTCGATCGCGTAGTGAGGGGTGAGTATCAGACGATCTTGTGGGCACCTGAAACGCTGCATGCAATAGGCGAGATTCCGCCGAACACGGCTCTTGAATGAATGCGTTAAGCTGATGGAAAACATCTGTCGGCGGTTGATCTTGCTTGACGATAGAGCGATTGATTTTCGTCCAAAATTCCGAGTCAGTCCATGCGCCATACACGTGCAGTCGAATCAGTGCGTCTGCTGTCGATTCAGCGCCATAACATTTCGCAGCAAATGCATCCGCTTGATATTCGTTCATTCGACTTACGACAAAGCATTTTCCATTGAATCGAGGCCAGAACCAGCCGATGAACTTGACCAGTGGCAAAGTGAAAATCGTAGCATTTTCTGATAGACTTTCGATCGTGGTCGCCCATGTAACGCGAGCTCGATACAACCAGTTTCCTAGCTTGCCGTGATCTTTAGAAAAATGTGCGTATTCATGGGCGATTACTGCGAGAAATTCGTCACGGTCTAGAGAATCCATCAAAGGTAAGCCCAAAACAAGATGATGACGGTTCCAGCCGAAAATTCCCAATCGAGGGGTATTAACGACACACGCATTAAAATCATCGGTGACGATGATTCGGTTAAATGATATTTTCGCGGATTTCTGTGCAATGGACTCCAGTTCAGAAAATAATGCAGGAGCATCCTTTGCCCGAATTTCAATACCCTTCGGTTCTTCAGTCCTGACCCAAAGTGAACGAAGCAGCATCCATGTCATGGGTAGAAAGATCGGGAGACAGAGCACTGCGATCTTGATGCTGAGTCCAGAGGGTACACGGATGACGAAAATTACAAGGAAAGCGATGCATGTGAGCAGCAGCAACATTTGTAAAATGATAACGAAGTATCCGAAAAGCAACATAGCAAAAGTATGCTGCACGAGCGATTGATAGCGCCCATGGTATTGCTTTTCCCACGTTGCGATCATCGCATCAAATTGTTCAAGTTCCATAAACGAATGTAGTGTGATTCTTTTTCGTAAGCAGACAAGAGGAAAGTAGATAGCCCGTTTGGCTTCTCGCGTGCCAGACGCGAACCTGACAATTACGCTGTAGCGTTCTGCTAAAAATCACGGGATAAAAAAAGCACCCTGAACCAGAGTGCTTTTTTGGGGATGAATGTTAGCGAAAACTTAGGGGAGTTAGATGAACTCGTTAAGCAGATTTTCGAGCATTTCTTGGCGTCCCGATGAAATGGTGGGTTCGCCAGCCGCGAGCACGTTATTGCTGATTTCTTCCAGGCTGAGTTCTTTCTTCTCAATCTTTGCACCAATGCCGCTGTCCCAAGTGCTGTAGCGTTGGGCAACGAATTCGGCAAGGCGTCCGTCTGCGCGAATGGCGGCGGCAGCTTTGAGACCACGTGCAAAGGCATCCATGCCGCCGATGTGGGCGTGGAAAAGATCCGATGGGTCGTGGGATTCGCGGCGGCGTTTGGCATCAAAATTCAAGCCACCTGTGGTAAGACCACCCATCTCAAGGATTTTCCGCATAATGGAAGTGGTCAGGTAGATGTTGGTGGGGAACTGATCCGTATCCCAGCCGATGAGTTCATCCCCTTGGTTAGCATCCACAGAGCCAAGGGCGTTGGCATCGATGGCGACGGTCATTTCATGGAGCATGGTGTGACCAGCAAGGGTAGCATGGTTGGTCTCAAGATTGAGCTTGAAGGAATCCATGAGGCCATATTGACGAAGGAAATTCAGGCATGCAGCCGAGTCCGAATCATATTGGTGAGTGGATGGTTCGCGTGGCTTGGGCTCGATGTAAAACTGGCCAGTGAAGCCAATTTTTTTCGCGTAATCCACAGCGAGATGAAGCAGTGCCGCGAGGTGGTCCAGTTCGCGCTTCATGTCGGTATTCAAAAGGGTGGCGTAGCCTTCGCGTCCGCCCCAGAAGGTATAGCCTTCACCTCCGAGTTTGTGTGTCGCATCCATGGCCGCTTTGACTTGTGCGGCACCATAGGCAAAAACGTCAGCGGATGGAGAAGTTCCAGCACCTTGCGAGTAGCGTGGGTGAGAGAAAAGACAAGCGGTGCCCCAAAGGAGTTTTTTCCCTGTAGCTTGTTGCAGAGTCTTGAGGTGATCGGTTACTTGATCGAGGGCTGCATTGGATTGAGCCAATGTTGCTAGCTCAGGTGAGATGTCGCGGTCATGAAAGCAGTAATAATCGATGTCGATTTTATCAAGGAATTCAAAAAAGACATCGGCGCGCTTGATGGCGTTGCTGACGGAGTCGGATTGATCATCCCATGGCATAAGCGCCGTTGGGCCACCAAAGGGATCGGACAGACCATTGCGCATAACGTGCCAATACGCTGCACCGAAGCGCATGTGCTCGCGCATGGTTTTGCCTTCAATGACTTGATCCGGATTGTAATGTTTGAATGAATAGGGGTTCTTCGAAGTAGGGCCCTCGTAGCGAATTTTTGGTATTTCTGGGAAGTAGGACATGCGCGACAATAATGGATGATGAACGGCACAGTGGCAAGAATGGAATTTGACATGATGAAGAAATCTTCATCACATCAAATGATACATTTCTCTATCAGACCAAGCGCACGGCATGCTTTTTTGACAGCTTTACGACATCGCCTGCGTTAGCAGAAAAAGGTGCGTTCGGGTCAGTGAGTTTTTCTCCATTCAATTGCACGCTACCAGTGACGATGTATTGCTTGCGAAGTTCGCTATTGGATTTTTGGATTTGGAAAGCTTGCGCAAAAGCGAGAGCTGTCATGGAGAGAACCGTGCAATCATCGGGGATATCAGCCAGACGTATTTCCGGCAATTCAGCGTCAAAGAGATTTTTTTTCGAAAACCGTGTATCCCAATCGTCGCGAGCTTCTTTCCCTGCCTGCTCGCCATGATAGCGAGCGGTAATGCTTTGCGCGAGCGACTTCTTCGCCTCCATGGGATGAGCCGCAGCATCTCTTGATGATCCCAAAAGCAATTCGTAATATCGATCCATCAGTTCGTCAGAAATGCTCATCAGTTTGCCGTACATTTCATGGGGAGGCTCGCTCACGCCGACGTAGTTGCCGTAAGATTTGCTCATCTTTTTCACGCCATCGAGGCCCTCTAGCAAGGGCATGGTGATGACGCATTGTTGATGCATTCCTTCTTCTTTTTGCAAATCGCGCCCAACGAGTAAATTGAACAATTGATCGGTTCCGCCTAGCTCCACGTCAGCTCGTACTTCGACCGAATCCCAGCCTTGAACAATGGGATATTGGATTTCATGCAGGCGCACCTCTTGGCCATTTTCGACACGATTTTTAAAATCCTCGCGTTGGAGCATTTGTTGCATAGTGACTCGGCTATTGAGCCGCAATACATCTTCAAAGGTCATTTTGCGAAACCAATCACCGTTGTAAACGACTTCTGTGATGCGTTCGTCCAGCAGTTTGAAGATCTGCTCGGTGTATGTTTTGGCATTTTGTAACACTTGATCGCGCGATAGCGGCGGGCGTGTGGCGGAGCGCCCCGACGGGTCGCCAATGGTAGCAGTAAAGTCACCAATGATGATGACGATCTGGTGTCCCAATTGCTGAAATTGGCGCATTTTTTCAAAAACCACCGTGTGGCCAAGATGAATATCAGGCGTTGTCGGGTCCAATCCCAGTTTGATTCGCAACGGGCGGCCGAGGGCAAGTTTATCAAGAAGTTCTTTTTCCGAAAGAATACGAGACGTTCCTTTTCGCAGTATCTCAAGTTGTTCGGTAGGTGAAAGCAGCATGGCACGGGCAAGCTATCGATGCGAAGCAAACATGGCAAGCGGGGAAAAATCTCGATTGCATCAGTACGAGCGCGAGAGAATGCGCGTTAGTGGAATTTTTTCGAAATAAATACACCTGCGGTTACGTTTCTGATGTTGATGAAACGCACTCTATTGTTTTTTTCTCTCATCGCGACTTGCCTCTTTCTGCATTCCTGCGGTGACGGTGCCTCCGAAAATTATGACACTCCCCCTACAAGTGGCTACACTGGCACGCCTGTGAATCCCCCGCCTCATCCTACCTATGGCGACGCTGCATACGAACCGCAAGCTGTGACCGATCCTCAAGCTGCCTTGAACCCAACTGTTCCAGGTGGCCCCGCTGTGGTGGCACCGCCGATGAATCCTGCAAATGCCAATGGCACCCGCGATCATTACGTCGCCCCCGGTGATAGCTTGTGGAAAATCAGCCGCATCTACAAAGTGCCTGTCGAGTCCATCAAGCAGGCCAATGGCATGACGAATGACACCGTGATATTGGGGAAAAAACTCATCATTCCTTCGGAATAAGCAACCTTTCCTTTCGCATATCAGCATCTACGCCCTATGTTCTTCCCTCGCATTTTTTTCTTAGCTTGCGTAAGCGCGGCGATAGTTGCAACTGCCCAAGAAGACAACGAGCCTCTGCCGGAACCTCCGAACTTGCCACCGCGCGAGGCTGCTTTAGATACGCTATTTAGTATTCCAGGAACACTTCCCGATTTGCAGGCAGCACTGGAAAAAGCTGCCGCAGAGGGCGTGCCGCTGCAATCTCGTCTCGAAGCTCGTTTCATCTACCACGTCGAGCACAACGACCAACAAGGCATCATCGCTTTACTTCCCGAACTGGAAAAACAGAAATCTGGGTTCACCTTAGATGAATCGGAGATTTTTTCGACTCGCGAAGACTTTCTCGCGGTAATCGAATTCGCTCGCGCCATCAAGGCCCTAACAGAGAAAGACAACGAAGCATTCAAGAAACACATCACTGAAGCTCTGTGGCTCAGCCCCAATCAAGCCAGCGCATTTACTCCTTATATCGAAAAAATGCGCCTTGCGGAACACATCAAAGGCACCGTCTTTTCTTACGATATTCAATTTCCCGCTCTATCTGATGCCAAGCCAGCTCACCTTCAGGTCTATACCGAAGGGAAAGCTGCAACCTTGCTGAATTTCTGGTCGCCATGGTCAGCCGACTGTGAGACCGATACCATGGAGCTTGCCGAATTAGAGCCGAAGCTCACATCGCGAAACATCGCTCTCGTCCATATTTTGATCAGCGATAAAACAGAAATCGTCTCCGAGGCCAAAGCTTATCTTGGCGGACTCGAACGCGTCATACCTGGTCCGCAGCTTATGGATCGGCCCAAAGACCGCATCGCTCACAAACTTCGCGTTACCGATGTGCCAACGGTGGTTCTTATCGCTCCCGAGGGAAAAATTCTCTTTCATGGCAAGCCCACGGATCCACAGATCGCGCAGATTCTCGAGACCATCCCCCAAAAAGCAGCACCGATCGACTCGCCCAAATTGCCAGACGGCCAGTAAGCTCCTTTTCACCCTAATTCGCCATCGGATTGCGCGGCAGTTCCGCTAACAATTTGTGAAATGGCGAAAGCTCACGAAGCACGGTGGACCATAAGTTGATGTCGTGGCTCCAACCTAACAGATTTCTGCTCGGCTTGGCCACCATCCAAGACTGCGATTGCATTTCCTCCTCCAATTGCCCCGGGCTCCAGCCGGAATACCCGACAAACGCTCGCAACAGCATACCTGGCCGCTGTTGGATCTGCATGGCTTCTTCCGCTGAAATTTGATTCGACGCTTGTAAGCCATTCGCCTCATCCCACCAAAACGCCGAAAAGAATAAATTCTTTTCCTCTACCGGTCCGCCTTGATGGACTTCCACATGCCGCAATGCCCGGAATGCCGCCTTCGGCAAAACATCCCCCACAACCTTCCCCGTCGGACGGTTCAATACCAAGCCAAACGCCCCATCCGCTAACGAGTGCTCCGACAATAGCACCACACTTCTTTCAAACATCCCGCCTTGCAGCGCTGGACTAGCGAGCAACAAGCGACCATTCAGAGGCTGCGTCTGCTGACTTTGCGAATTCACGTTCATGACTTGCCCTAGCGTAAACCACCTCGCTCATTTGTCGAATCAATACTAACCACCAATCTTGTAAGGTTCCGCGCGTCCTTTTTCGAGGCATTCATCCAGCCAAGAAAGCAGTTTTTTCACCTCACTGCTCTCGCAGCGCAAGCGATTCAGCCCATGCCAATCGAGATTCGGCCGCACCTTCGGAGCCGCAATCCGATTGATCTCCAAGCATCCCATGATCGCTTCCGTCTCGCGAGGATGGGCATTCAAAATTTGCGCCGGACGCGGCAATTCATCCAAAACTTCCGAAGTAAGGCCAAACGAGGTCACCCCCACGCCAAAGGTGCTGCTCAATCTCCGCAATCCATCCGCCAGCGCCTCATCCATGATCGGTGCCGCATAGATCAACTCACCTGCCTGTGCCCACTGCGAGACGGACAAGGTCTGAAAAAAATCTTCACGATACGTCTGCAGCGACGGCTGGATCCGTAAACGCGCGGCATGCAATCCAAAGGGGGTGATTCCCAGCCTCTGTCTCATCGCCAGCAACGCAGGATCCAAGCGCATCTCCTCATCGGGCGCATCTCCCGTATCCCAGTCAATCAAAACAATGTCCGGATATTTCCATAAATTCCCCAACGGCGAATCTTTCGTAAATGGCTCACGAAACAGAAACGGAAAACGCCCATTGATTTCATAATAGCGATGCACCACAGCGCGAAACTTGCGAATCCGCATCATCACCACATCTACAGCACTCTGATCCTGCTGCAAATCATCGAGCCTCCCCTGCGTCAAAGACACCAACTCTTGCGCGCTGGATAACGCCGGCGCGGGTGAACTTCTCCGATAGTATCCCTGTCCCTTCTCCACTTTCGCAATCGGCGAGGACGGATCACACGACATAATCGAGAAATGATAGCGCAACGAAGCATCAGAATAGTTCCCATCCAGTTGCATCCGCAGCAATCGAATCAATTCAGTACCTTTGATCGAATCGACAGGATTGTTCGGCAGAAGGGCGATCAAAATGTCATTTAGTTGCTTGCGGAGACTCATGTGATGGGCAAGACAACAATCCATCCGCATCACACATACAAGCACGAAGCTGATTTTTTTAAAAAACACGCCGAATCAGCCCTAAAAATCATCATATTTTGATGAAATACCCACTTTCCCGTAATTCTTGCTTGCCCTTAACTGCAAAACCCACTACACCATCCATCCGTAGTGCTGTAACATCGCAACCAACTACGGATTTACGATCACCACCCTACGCACTTCATCGGCATATCCGATTTTTTATGAATACACCGCCTTTTTCCGAACTCGGATTACCAGCCCCCCTCCTTCAAGCCATCGAAGCCCTAGGTTACGAGCAGCCTTCCGCCATTCAAGCACAAGCCATTCCGCTCGCCCTTCAAGGCCATGACGTCGTAGGCCTCTCCCAAACAGGTTCCGGCAAAACTGCCGCTTTTGTGCTTCCCGCCCTTGCCAGCATCGACTGGAAAAAACGCTCACCCCAGGTTCTCATTCTCTGTCCGACCCGCGAACTCGCCATGCAGGTTTGTGAAGAAGTTCATCGCCTTGGTTCAAAAATCCCCCAACTCCACGCCGTGCCCGTCTATGGCGGTGCTCCGATTGGCCGCCAATTCCGCGCCCTCGAAGAAGGCGCTCAGCTCATCGTTGGCACACCTGGACGTCTTCTCGATCACATGCGCCGCGGCTCCTTTAACCCCGGGGAAATCAACCTTACCGTGCTCGATGAAGCTGACCGCATGCTCGACATGGGCTTCCGCGAGGAAATGGAAGAACTGCTAGCCCAACTTCCCGCTCACCGCCAGACCTTGTTCTTCTCTGCCACCATGAGCAAAGCCGTCCAAGGCCTGATTCGCAAGTTCGGAAAAAACGCTCAAACCATACAAATCGAGCAAAAAACTCTCACCGTTGACTCCATCGAACAACGCCACTACGAAGTGCGTGAACGTTCCAAAGTCGAAGTCCTTTGCCGCATCCTCGACCTCGAAGACCCACGTCTCGCCATCGTCTTCTGCAACACCAAAAAAGCCGTGGATGAATGCACCGAGGCACTGCTCGCCCGCGGCTACCCCGCCGACCGTCTCCACGGCGATGTCACCCAGCAAATGCGCGAACGCGTGCTCCAACGATTCCGGGAAGGGAAAATCGAAGTCCTCATCGCCACCGACGTCGCCGCTCGGGGCATCGACATCGAAGAAATCGACATCGTTTTCAACTACGATGTCCCACAAGACCCAGAAGATTACGTCCACCGCATCGGACGCACAGGCCGAGCTGGTCGTGCTGGCCGCGCCATCACCTTTGTCTTCGGTCGCGATCTCTATCGCCTGCAAAACATCGAGCGCACCATCCGCCAAAAAATCACCCGCCATCGCGTGCCATCGCAAGAAGAGGTCGAAGGCCGCCGTGCCGATGCTCTATACGACTCCGTCCGCGACCGCCTCGAGGCCGGCAGTTTCCAAGGACACGCCAGCTACTTGGAGCGCTTGCTCGACCAAGGCTTCACCGCCACCGACATCGCTGGCGCCATGTTCACCATGCTTCGCGAAACATCCTCACGAGAGGGCGAGAGCATCATGGAAGACAAGCCGCAGCAACAAGGAGAAAAGCCCATGCGCCCCGACCGCGATCAAGCGCGCTCCTCTTCTTTCGCTGGCGACATGACCAAACTCTTCGTCAACCTCGGCAAGACCCACGGCGTCACCGCCAAAGACTTTGTGGGCATGTTCTATCGTGAAGGGCAAGTCCCCGACGGTGCTCTCGGACACATCAAACTATTCCCTCGCCACACCATCGTTGAGGTTCCTGAAGAATGTGTAGAAAAGTCTCTCATGGCTCTCTCGCGCGCCAAGCTCCGTGGCAAACCCTTCCGCGTCCACCGCGACAAACAAGCCTAACACTGCTCCCGCTGGACCTCGGATTAAAGCTGCTCAATACGGAATACCACCGGCTGCGCATTGACGCAGTCAAGATCCTCGATGCGTTGCAATGCTTGCTGCAAAAGCCCATACGGGCAGCGGTGCAAGAGAAACACCATATCCACAAATGCGGCCTCTGGATCTTCCGGGTTAACCGGGGAATGCGTGCCTGAAATTCCAATTTTGAAATCAGCTAATACTTGAGCGATCTCCGCAATCACACCAGGGCGATCTGTTACATCGAATCGCACATAATACGCCGTCTCCGTCTGTTCGATCGGCACGAGCTTGCCCTCTTCTCTCCATGGCAGAAATCCGCGATGCACCAAATCATCTGCCAATGATGCCCCTGCATCTACCAGATCCGCCACTACCGCAGATGCTGTAGGATCTTGTCCCGCACCTCGACCATAAAACACCGCATCCCCCACGGCGTCTCCGTGAACCGCCACAGCGTTAAACACCCCATTCACCGAGGCTAAAATATGGTTACGACTCACAAACGATGGCTGCAAGCGCACTTCCACAGCGTGATCTTTGTGCTCGCGAATCACGGCAAGCAATTTCACCACATACCCCAATTGCTTGGCAAACTCGATATCCATCGGCTTCACCTGCTGAATCCCCACCACATGCACGTCCTCCGTGGCAATCGGGAAGCCATAGGCCAGCGTTGCTAGCAAGATCGCCTTATGCGCTGCATCCCATCCATTGACATCGAGCGTAGGATCGGCCTCGGCGTAACCCAACTTCTGCGCTTCGCCCAGTGCTGATTGAAAATCAAGGCCAGCCTCGGACATCCGTTGCAAAATGTAATTGCTCGTGCCATTGATGATTCCGGTCATCGCGTGAATGCGATTGCCCACAAATGACTCTCGCACCGTCTTGATGATCGGAATGCCACCCGCTACCGCAGCTTCGAAGAAAATCGGCGTGTTGTATTTGAGCGACAGAGCAAAAATCTCCCTCCCGCGCTCGGCAAGAAGTGCTTTATTCCCTGTCACCACCGGCTTTTTCAGTTCTAGCGCCCGTGTGACAATCGCAAAGGCCAAATCCGTGCCGCCGATCAGCTCGACGACGATCTTTACCTCCGGATCTTCCACCACAGCACGCCAATCTGTTGTAAAAAGTTCCGCAGCAAATTCTTCGCTCCTCGGCTTCGCGGCATCACGAACCAAGATACGTTTCACAACAAAGGATTGCATGCCTCCCGTGCGCTGTTGAATCAAAGCGCCATTTCGTTTCAGCGTTCGCAAAACGCCCATACCCACGGTGCCACAACCCGCCAATCCTATTCCGTATGCGTTTTCATTCACACACCTTGCTAGAAGCTCACCTCGGATTTGGCAAGACTGAGGCATGGCATATTTTCACCAAATCGAACATTGTCACTCTGGGAAACAACCGATCCATCGAGAAAATCCGTTGCCTCCATGAACATAGAACAACATTTTTTGATGCCAAATGACTGCGAGCATTAACCTGCGAAACATCCCACAGATTTTCTTGTCATTTTTCGCGCTAGTGCTACGTTTCTCCTCGTTATGGAAACGTTCCCCACACAATACAACGACGTCATGGCAGAACAGCCATTGGCAACACGCACAGAGTTTATCAAAAAAACCTACTGGCACCTCTCTGGAGCAATCGCAGCATTTGCGTTCCTTGAGATTCTCTTACAAAAACTCGGACTCGGCGAAGCGTCCCTGCAAATCATAGGAACTTCTAGGTTTTCTTGGCTCATTGTCTTGGCTGGCTTCATGTTCGTCTCTTGGATTGCGAATAGTTGGGCTCAAAATAGCACCTCACTCACGACCCAATACCTCGGCTTAGGCATCTATGTTGTCGCTCAAGCCGTGATTTTTCTGCCTTTGATCGCAATGGCGAAAGCGATGGATCCTAACATCATCGGTCAGGCTGCTACCGTCACCCTTGCGTTGGTTCTCGCCATCACTACCGTGGCTTTCACGCTCAAGAAGGACTTCAGCTTTCTTGGTGGGTTCCTCCGCATGGCTGGATTTCTCGCGATTGGCGTCGTCATTGCCTCGTTTTTCTTGCCGATCACGCTAGGCTTTTGGTTCAGCGCTGCCATGGTACTTTTCGCTGGCGGTTGCGTGCTTTATGATACAAGCAACATCATGTATCACTATCGCCCTAACCAACATGTCGCGGCTTCACTCTCGCTCTTTGCGAGTGTCGCACTGATGTTTTGGTACATTCTCCGCATGTTCATGAATCGCGATTGATCAAACCCATTTCCAAGGCGAATGTTCTGCGCATCGCCACTTGCATCTGAGCAAAATTGATCCATCGTCTCACCTCACTATGAGCAACACCCCGAAAATCACTGCCTACCTCAAAACCTATTGCGGATGGAGCGAAGGCGTAAGAGCCATCATGCGCAAATACGACCTCGCCTTTGAAGAAAAGGACATCATCAAGAACCCTGCGTTCCGCTGGGAAATGGAACAACGTAGCGGCCAACCGCTTTCGCCCTGCGTTGTCATCAATGACCAAATGCTCGCCGATGTCTCTGGCGAAGAAGTTGAGACTTGGATGATCGAAAATGACATCGTCGCACCGCTCGATACCGAAGCCGATGCACCAACGAATTCCTCCTGTACCGATGAGCAACACCAAGCCATGGCACGTGGGCAGTTTCCCGCAGCTTCGAAAATCAAATTTCTGGACTGAGTCGCACTATGCGACAAAGACCCGATCCATCAACACATCGTGCAACTCATGCGGCAACGTGTCTTTGATGCGTTCCGCAAATTGCACCCCCCAGAGCATCGGCGTTTTCGATTGCCCTGCAAGATAACGATCATAAAATCCTTTGCCTTGCCCGAGTCGCACACCCTGTCTTGTGAATGCCACGCCTGGACAAATGATCAAATCGACCGCATCCAGCACGGGCGATTCATCATTTGGCTCGTCGATCCCCCATCGTCCGGCTTGCAAGTTCCGCACATCCTCCACATGCCGAAACTGCATTTCCTCCCCCATCACTCGTGGATAGCACACCACATATTCTTGGCCTAGTGCCAAAGCCAATCGATGCAAACTCGGCTCTCCCCGCATCGCCGCATACAGCCCCACCTTTCGAACTCCTTCCAGCTTCAAAAGGCAAACAAGCAATGCATCACACAGCCGATCCGAGCGCTCTGCCTGATCAGCCACTTCTACAGCCCGCATCTCTCGACGCACCAGCGCTTTCTCCATTACAATCGACCGAGTCATAGGATTTGGCACTTGAAAAAATTCTCGCCTCCCGCAAAGTAGAGCCTATGCAACCCTCATGGCAAGTTTTGATCCTCGGCTTTTGCTTCATCGCGTCTGCCTTTCATGTCACTGCCCAAGAAAAACAAAATCCTCCATTCTCCTACAAGCCTCCCGTTGTCGGCACGGGAGCGTTTACCGATGAGTTGGGCATGCTCGACAAAGAACGAGAGGAATACGCCGAAAATCTCGCCAACTACATCGGACTGTACATCAAGGAACAAAAAGCCTCCAAAGAATCCCTCGAGCAAGCCCGCCGCTTCCTCGCCCTATCCTTCCATCTCGCCCCGCGCAACCGCAAAGCCGTTGTCATGAACTTTCAACTCCAACGCGGGATCTTGCCCGCCACCGAGGAAAGTGACTACAGCCCATCCGTCCTCGCCAAGCTCCTGCTCGCCCGTGCGCAAGCTTTGGAAAAATCAAAAAATCCCCAAGATCTCCTGCTCGCCAGTTGTTTCTCAGAAATCGCCGCTGAAATCGACCCCACCAACGAAGACGCCGTTTATGCTTCAGAGATCCTGCGCATCGACAAACGTCAAGTCAATTGGAACCTCCTTACCGACGTCAAACCCAATCCCTGATACGACCTTATGAGCATCATTACCAAACGCGGAGACTCCGGTGAAACCGACCTGCTCTTTTCTCGCCGTATCTGCAAAACCTCCCAACGCGTCGCCGCCATGGGCGTCATGGACGAACTCAATGCCGCCCTCGGCCTCGCCCGCGTCTCAGGCCTCGCCGAAGCCATCGTTCCGATCATCGATAGACTGCAAGATCGTCTCGTCGCCGCCATGGGCATGATTGCCACCCTGCCAGAAGACATGGAAAAATACACCTATGCCCGCATCACGGCCGATGACGTATCGTGGATGGAAAGCACCGCTTCCACATGGGAAGCCCGCGGCATCCGTTTTCATGATTGGGCGCGCCCCGGTGCCGCTGGCGCCCTCGCCGCTGCCCATCTCGACATGGCACGCACCATTGCTAGGCGAGCCGAACGCGAATGCCGCATCCTCCATGCCGCCGATGGAAATGTTGACCCACAGCTGTTGCTGTTCTGCAACCGTATCTCCGATCTCCTATGGATCCTCGCACGCATCGATGAATCCGCCAAGCCGCAACCCTAAACCTCGGCTCCCACATGGACTTCAACCAAGGAGAATTTGACTTTGATGCGCCAGGCACCAACGCCGGATGGGTCAAATGGCGGCAGCAACTCGATGAGCGCAAACACGCCTTCGAGCAACGCTGGGGCATCATCCTCGGCAAATCCGTAACCCTCACCCTCCGTGACTACGCCAAACCCTTCACGGGCATCATCACCATCGAGCCGACACCGCCAAAATCTGCCCCGCCGCAACAGCCGATCTTCCGCGTCGGCCACGTTACCTTTCATCACGAAGAAATCATCAGCTTAACCGCCACAACATGAAAGTGCCCAAAGAACAACTCGTTCAAAGAGAAAAACAACGCCGCCTTGAAGCCAACGCCCGCATGCGAGAGAAAGTTGCCGAAGCAAAAAAGCTCGGCATTTGCCGCTGTGGTGGCACGCTCGACTACAAGCCTGGCACCACACGCTATTATAGTACCTGTCCCAAATGTCGCGAAAAAGGCAAAATCTCCGCCACACGCTACTACCGTGAGGGGCCATTGCCACCCAAGATCAAGCCCGAAACCGTCCTCGATCCACGTCTCACCGCAAGCAGAGGCGTCAAACGCCGCCTGATGCGAGACGGCCTAGGTCGCGAGGCCTGGTGGTGGTTCGCCTCGAGCCACATTGATCGCAAGCAAGTCTGCCGTCGCTGGTCTGTTGACAAATACGGTGACATCGGCGCATGGCGTCGGGCTCTCTCACAGCGTCTCAAGTGGGAGAAACTGATTTGAGCCGTGCTGGGGATAAGTCGGTGAGCGGTGAGCAGCAACTGCTTTCATCCATCAAAAAACTCCCGCTCTCTCTCTGATACCCCTCTTACTATTCACTTCTCAACCTCTTCCAAAAGCGGCAGCGCGTCTCCCTCTGCCGTCTTGAGACCCAAGTGTGCGCGCACATACACCTCCAGTGCCGCGCGCACTTGCAATCGCAGTTTTCCTTTTTTCATTGCGAAATCATGAGCTACACCGTCCTGCTGCTCGGTCGTGAGTTCACTATGCGGTTGCACCACGATCTCCACCATTTTCTCCCAAGCCTCATCCACGGGCGGCACTTCTGTGCATGCCATCGGCATCTCCGCGTCTCTCATGCGCGATAGCACAAAATCTCGCCAATCCCCCCGCGTGAAACACCACGCCCGCACGTGATAGCGCAAACCGCTATTCACCACGCGCACCGGAAGGATCTCCCGCCACGCCGAACGGCTGCCGGACAGCGAATCATACTGCACCCGCACCTTCAATCCGCGCAAAACTGCCATGATCACCCGTCGCGTCACCGTCGCTGTCGGCATCCGCAATGGCAAAACATCCATCACTGACACATACCTCCCATCTCCTAGCCACATTTGGCAGGCCTGCTTCATGTCCGGCTCCCCATAGACGCACTTCATTCCCGCCACGCCATCATACTTCTTCCCCTTTACATCATAGACCATGCTCCCCGCATTCTGTTCCACATACTTCTGAATGTCGGCAGACGCCTGCGCCATGCTCACGCCAAACACCGCCACCAAATCCTTGCGATTCACCACCCCACGCCACCATGCACAACGCTCGATAAATCGAAGTCGCTCCTGCGCTGCCCAATTCGCTTCATTCGTTACATTTCCCATAGATTTTTTCCTCCTCCGCAAAAGCTAAAGATTTCTTAGCTTTCATCAATCCAAAAAAACAAAAAATCTGTTTAGTCGTCTTTTTCGATTGACTCGTTGATGTCATTCGCCTAGTTTTTGGCGTATCGTTTTGATTCCGCACAACTGATCCAACCAACCAACACCACCGACAATGAACAACCAATCCACCGAAATCGCCTTCATCCTCGACCGCTCCGGCTCCATGGCCTCCATGCACCACGCTGCGATCACCAGCTTCAATGAATTCCTCTCCGGCCAACAATCTCTCACTGATGAAAAAGGCCTGCCCATACCTGCGAACTTCACCCTTGTCCTCTTCGATGACCAATACGACATCATCCATCACCGCGCTCCCATCGCCGCCATCCTACCCCTCAATCACTCCACCTACGTTCCCCGTGGTTCTACCGCACTCTACGATGCCATCGGCAAGACCATCGATAGCCTAGGCCAAACCTTGGCCGCTATGCCCGCCGATCAGCGCCCTGGCAAAGTCATCATCGCCATCCTCACCGATGGTGCAGAAAATGCCTCACGCAGCTTCACTCTTCACGACATCAACCAGCGCATCCGTCACCAGACCGATACCTATCATTGGGAATTTCTCTTCCTGGGAGCGAACCAAGATGCCATCGCCACCGCAGGAGCCATGGGCATCGCCGCCGCAAACTCCGCCACCTACGAGGCCCATAGTGACGACCTCAGCGCCGCCAACGAAGCCATCTCCGGAAAAATGAAATCCCTCCGCAAATACCAAGCCGATGTCGCCCTTGACGAAGAAGAACAAGCCATTCTCCAAGAATCCATGACCGAAACCTTCCAAAAACAAAAAGCCAAAAAATAACAAACCACTCACGTCCCTTCCCATTGCCTCATTTTTGAAAAAGCTCTAACCAGTTCGTCCATCTCCGCTTCGCCCCGTTGCTGTTCACCATCAATTGAGGCGGCCGCCTGACGCCCACTGCTCACTGCTCACTGCTCACTGCTCACTGCTCACTGCTCACTGCTCACTTCCCACTTCCCACTTCCCACTTCCCACTTCCCACTTCCCACTTCCCA
>JAIYDP010000233.1 GCA_027487435.1 Verrucomicrobiaceae bacterium
TGGCAGTGCCTTCTCGTACCGTCCAATCGACTCCACAGGCAGCGAGCGCCGTTCCACCCCCCCCTCGGCCGCAAGCGCGCGGCGCTTTGAGACGTGCGCCGCATTGACCATGACAAGCGCTGCATTTGAAAAGTCCCCAACCCCTAAAAAGCAGTCGATCGCGCTTTCGAACCGCGCCCCTGCTGCGTCCAAGTCCCCCCCCCCCAGCGCGCGCTGCGCGAGCTCGTTGTCAACGCCGGCTTTTCGCCGCAGGACGCTTCGCTTCAGCCGCGACGCGCTCGTGACATTGGCGCGCGCTAACAGAGACAAAGCGTTGTCAAAGTAAGTCGCAGCGGCGGCTAACAGCGCGGGCTGGGAAAAGGACTCAAGCGCTTTCAGCGCGGGAACAGAAAGGGGGGGGGTGCGGCCTTGTTGTGAAGAGAGCGCGACCGCAGAGGGGTTCTCTTGCAGGAGGGGTTCTTCCCTTCGCTTCGTCGCGAGGCTGGCTGCGACATCACCGACGCAGCGCATCGCCTCCGCGAGCATCTCCAACTTAAAAATGAGACTTTTAACGATAGCTAAGGCCGCACCTCATCGTCGCCGAAGGGGGAGGGGGTGAAATTCGACAGTGACGTCAGCAACTGCAGCGCAGATTCAAACCGTCCGCCACCCACGTGGCGCTTCGCAGCCGCGAGGAGGAGCTCCCCCCGCATGCGCTCGAGCCGCCGCAGCAGCGCCGCGTCGAGGCTCGCTTCGCTTCGGAGCGAATCGAGGCCTTGTTGCACGTACGACAACGCTGCATTTAAATCAGCCTCCGACACATCACCCTCTGCTAGCACGAGCGCACCCGCGTCATTTCCTCCTGCGCGCGCGGGGGGGGACCTTCGCGAGTCGTCGACGGGCCAAACTCCGCGCGCGACGGCTCGGTGGCAATTTTGGCACGGCGCGGCGTCGTGGGAGAAGACGTGGACGCAGAGGTGGGTAGAAATGAGCTTCTCGTATGTCGAGGCAACGAGAATCGCGTGGGGGGGGGTGGATTTCAAAAGGTCCAAGGCGCGCTGGTAGAGCCACCGCCGCCTCGTGCGGGTGTCGGCGCCGCGGCGGTTGGCGAGGCGGTTGGCGAGGCGGAGGCAGAGCATTGCGACAGGGAACGAAAAGTCGTCTGACGATTCGGAGGGGGGGGCTGGAAAGAGGTCGAGCTGCGTTGCGCCGGGCCTGCGGTGGAGGAGGTAGGGGGAGGCCTCGTCGACGCACGCGGCGAGGAGCCACTGCGTGAGGTCGGACGTGGCGGCCTCAACGTCGGCGAGGCGGACGGCAAAGGACTGAAAGGAGGGGATGTCTTCCGTCTTTAGCGCGTGGTACCCCTCCAGTACGCCGTTGGAGACCCTAGGGGGGGGGTTAGATTCTGGAGGGGGTGGGGTTGTTGAACCAGCAGACGAGAACTTCCGGGACGTGGGCGAAGATGTTGTCAAGCCAAAGGTCAAGGAATGAGGAGGGTTGTGGCTGCGAGGAGTCGCGAAGGTGGACAGAGAATTTGCGGTCCTTGTGCGTCCACACCCGCAGGTCCGACCCGACGAGAAGGGACACGCCATGTGCGTGCCAAGTGTAGAAGTGGCGCGACGGGCTGCGCGTGGCGAGGTTTTGGAGGGGTGGGGGTGTCTGAATGAGTGCGGACGTAGCGTGAGGGGATAGGGGGGGGGGGTTGGCGTCGCTGCCTTCGCGTGGATCATGGGAGGGGGGGGACCTCATGTTGGAGGGGGTGGGGCCATTGTCAACGACAAGAGTCGTACCCACGCGTTGGACCGTCAGGGACAGCTCTTCGGTTGTGAAAGGAGCCTTCAGCAGCTTCTTGAGGTTTTCAGCCGTTGTAATGACGTCGACGTCGGCAAAAGCTTTGCGAGCGGCGTCAGAGAAGTCGTGGCCATTGCCGAACAGAGAAAACCTAGAGAGTGAAACGCAGTTGGAAGATTTCGAACAAGGAAGACGCTTCCGTCGAGACCACCATGTTTTCAATGATGTCCTTCGCGTTTCTTTCGCTGATAACGAGGTCTGAAGAGGCTGAGCGAGGAGCCTGTTCGTGTGAGCAAACAAGAGGGAAAAGATGCGTCTTGGGCGTGAGCTGTGGCGTCCTTGTAGGTCCTCCGAATTGGAGTGCTTCTTTTCGAGAGGTCATAGGAGGAAATGGGAGAGATGGAGGGATGCGGAAACGAAAACAGGGAAACTGCATCCATCTAGTCGAATGTACAAGTCACATGTACACCAAACATTCGAGAGACTTCCGCCCTTTTCTACAGTGTGCTAGCGACGGGCGCTCGTAGTCATTTCATTCGGAGCGTCCATTTGTGTCAGCGGGTCCTGAGGAGGATGACTGAAACCTTAAACTTAGACTGACTCACATCCGGTGTGTGTTTCTCCCACTCCGACTCAACGGAAAGAGCACCCAGTCATTCAACTTTGGCGAACCGCACCAACTCTTCAGTTTCTTCGCATGGACATTCTAACAGTAAGTGCAGGATGTTAATCAACAAGCTGTTAAGGCTGGTACGTGGCAGATAGTCATATTCGACGAATGACTTGGACCGCTGTGTGACACGAGCGTCGGGGCAAAGATTACGCCGCTGTGGAGGGACGTTTGAAATCATGGGAGTGCATCATGTGAAAGCGCATCACTCCTGATAATGAAAACGGGATTGTGGGATTGAGTAGGATTGCGCAGTGAAGACAAGAATTAACTGAGCGAAGCGAAGTTCACTTTGGGGAGGCGGATGACATGGTATTCATGTCCTCCGCTTGACATGACATGCATGACAGCGCCTTATGGAGGGACAGCGGCGAAACCTAGTGCATCAGTACTTGAAGAAGAGCCCGAGAGGGATTGAAATCTTGACTCAGACAAGGCTGAAACTATTGAGGTGTGATCGTCACAGATATCAGAACTTAAACTCATCAAAAATACTCAAAACCAATGTAAGAAGAATGAAGCCTCACCGTGAGGAATCGGATCGAATAGAGAAAGAAAGTCGCGGGACCTGAACTGATTAGAACAGCGTGTCAGAAGGTCTGAGCGTCCAAGAACATTGAATCAGACAAGGCTGAAACTGTATTGAGACTTATTCATCACAAAGGTCAGTTCAGAGAATCATCACGTATCACAATCGAGGGGAGTACAACAGGCTTCGAGATCTACCTCAACACGGTTCCATCGAAGGGGGGTGTCCGAAGATAACAGTTTCCTGTTAGGACAATGGAGCAGGAATGAAAATCGTCCACGTCGTCAGTGCCACGGTGGCTACAGTTGCACTTGTATTTGGAGTGCTTTCTCAGAATCAGTCAGCTCGTCAGTGGCTCGTGTCTTCGTTGTTACTTCATAAGGGCGAAGATATGATCAAAGGAACACGAAAGTACAAGGCGCCGGTGTTCAACGGTGTCTCTGGCGACATTCTTGAAATCGGAGCTGGAGCCGGCGTTAACTTCGAATTTTTCTCGAATATCTCGTCTTATGTCGCTGTGGAGCCAAATCTGTACTTTCATCAAAAGCTGCGGGAGAATGCATTGGGCGCAGGAATTCCAGGTTCATACGACTGATGTTTTTTCTCATCCAGTCAGAGTCAGCAATCAGCATACTTCCGGTCACGTTGGAAGAGTATCTCGCTTCGTCTCAAAAGCGATTCGACTATGTCGTCTCGTCGCACTTGCTCTGCACCGTCGACGATCCAGCGCACGCTCTCAAACTCTTTCAACAGGCCCTCAAGCCCGGAGGCACCTACGCGTTTTTCGACCATGTGTTGAATGAAAAATCCTCAACTATCTCGTTTCTGCAAAAATCGATGTCTCCTGTATTCCAAGTGATTGGAGATGGATGTCATCCAGATCGGGATATCAAAAAAGTCATCCTCGCCGCCGGATTCGACGACGTTCAAGTAGATGAGTTTGATTTGGTTTCCTTCCCCTTCTTTGTACGAAGCCATATCAGAGGAAGAGCGTCCATGTCGAACCTATGACCCGCTGACGCTTGAATGCACTAAAGATCAATAAACGTTTAATCTTGCTCCATGTCGTCAAATTTTTCTTTAAGCTTTCGCTGCTTTCGTTCGCGCTTTTTCTCGTGGGGCTTCTTTGATATTTGATGAACCCGCACACGATGAAGCGCTTTCCCCACTCTCATTTCAACACAGGAAGGGTCTTCCTGAGGCTTCTCACGACTCTCGTCTTGGCCTAAACTCTTCATGGCGTCTGCTAAATCACCTTCGATCTCCTGGGGCTGTTAGGACTGCCTAACGCACCCAGACTTTGGAATCTTCTTGTGCCTTCTTTTCGGAAACACGATGAAGTTCTTTCTCGGCAGCATACAATCGATCTTGCTTGGCCTTGGTTCTCTTTTTTCGTCCTCCTCCCATATTTAAAATGTACTTTTAACTGTCATGAATGCAAACGACGTTGTTTTGACCCTGGCGCTTCTGTCTAGTGCTTTGGGACTAGACACTTCGTTTCGCATTGCTGCGGTTTCTGAGCCAGGATATGGCGTGTTTGTTAAGGCCAATGCATCCCTTTTTGATCACTACGACAGCCAGGGTGCTGGGAAGTTGGTCTGTTCCTCCGGAATATGCAATTTGCCAGCGTTTATTGAAGAAAATAACCTGATTTCCTACGAGATAGTGTCCAAACCTGTGAATGTTTCTTCTTTCTGCAGCAGTGAAGGCGAGCGTGTGTTGCAGACTCCGTCCGTCATTGGAAAGAAGTCACACGTCCCAACTGTATCTCCGCATTCGTTCAAGTTACTCACCCTTCAGTCGCGTCGAGTGACTCTGCTCCGAGACTGGCCTGATGCCTTAATATACTTTAAGTGCGTAGACGACGGGTTGTGGTCGGACTGGGCGATGGCGGAGATGAAACCGTTGCGGGATGGAGAGTTCTTTCTCAATGACTTTGCGCCGGACTGTCTTCTCGCGTTTACATTTAAGAGCTCGAACGGCCAGTACGACCCTGCAGCGCATGGGAAGCTGCCGGACCCTTACGTTACTCGGTTTGCGGACGTGTTCATCCTCCAGGAGAACGTTTTTAACTACAGGCCGTCGCCAACCATCAAGAGCTCGAAAGTTGTGACGCACGCCGTCTCCTCGTCCGTTTCTGGGATTCCGTCGCGGTCAATCAGGGTGTATCTCCCGCGGAACTTTGAAAAGGCCAAGACGTACCCCCCTGCGGTCCTTTTTCATGACGGCCAGAATGTGTTTGCCCCAGGAGGGCCTTTTGGATGTTGGGATGCGGATTCGACTGTGGACGATTTGATCAAGGACGGACAGCTCGCTGAGGTTGTCATGATTGCTGTTGACAACAGCGACAACAGGATACAGGAGTACCTGCCCCCCTCTGATGCCTACAAGGGCCAAACTGGAATCGCCGATAAGTACGTTCAATTCCTTCGAAGGGATGTGCTTCCGCTTGTTGCGAAGGAGTACAACGTCGAGACGGCAAGCGTGACAACGGTAGGGTCATCGATGGGAGGCCTTCTCTCTGCTTACATGGCTATTCATGGTGGCCTCGCCTCGTCTGCCATTATCATGTCCCCGTCGCTGTGGATCAGCCCGAACTTCAGGAATATGGCAGCGAGTTCTAGTGTGTGGCCTTCAGTGCTCTACATGGACCTGGGAACTGATGAGGGCGACGATATGTGGCCCTATTTCTGGCCTCTCTATGACAGTGCAATCTTGTCGAACGAGTTCGTTTTCGGAAAGAGCCTTCTCACTGCGGTCGGATGCGGGGACGAGCACAACGAAGCTGCTTGGGCCAAGAGGCTCCCGCTTGCGTTACAATTTGTTCACGACTCTCGATATCAATAGCTTTGAGATGCTGTGCATCTCCTGTACTCTAAGATAAACATAATTTGGCGCCTCTCCCTCACGGCTGTTGCTCCCTTCCTGCCGCACGTGGCGCCCTTGACTCTTTTCCTGCCGCCATGACCTCTCCACCCGCCTCCAAACCCCTTTCTGTCGACCTCGCCTTCCAGCCATTCTAACCCGCCTCAGCCATTCAATTCCCTTCTTACTCCTGTCAAAGAATCGCATGCATGGGCTGCGCTGTTTCCGTCGCGCTCCTTCTATCCCTTTGTACCCCTGCCCATCCTTCATAAGGTTGCTGTCCACACAATTGTACGCATCCGTCTGCGACAAATGGTGATGAATCAAAGCAAGAGTGCAGTCGTTGACGGTCCAGGAAACAGAATCGGGCCAGCAGAAACTAGCCGAGCTGTAACAAAATCTCTAAATTACAGGTTAAATATTTGTTAAATGATTCGAAGATTCTTCAGGGCATTTTCGTCTTTGTTTGAATAACTACGAGTCCTTTCTGATCAAAACAGTGTGAAAATTGATCGATCTGAGAAAGGCATTGCGATTCTGCAGTTGAACCGTCCCGACCAAATGAATGCATTGAGCGTTTCAATGGGCGAAGAGTTCCAAGCGGCCGTCAGGTCCCTTGCGACCGACAAATCCGTTCGATCCGTCATTCTGACCGGCAGCGGCCAAGCCTTCTCAGCTGGAGGCGATCTATCTTTCCTGCATGCAAGGACAAAGTGCTCAAGATCGACATCAAAGGGTCTGATTGCTCTAGGGACACTGCTGAAGGAAACGTCTCAGAAATGCTCAAGTTTTACAATCGATTCCTCTCTCTGCGCACAATTCCGGCTCCAGTCATAGCCGCAATCAACGGCAGCGCGATCGGCGCTGGCCTTGCTGTCGCCCTTGCTAGCGACATCCGCTACGTCGCCAATGACGCCAAGTGCCCCACCCTCCATCCCCCCCCCCTTCCTTATGCCCACAGGGTCGGCCTCACATTCGCCTCCCTTGGCCTCCATCCAGGTTCCATGCCCACCCCCCCACACTCACAGCGCAGGCATGGGTTCGACGCATTTTCTCTCCCTCGTCGGGGGCTCACAAGTCGCCGCCAAGATGCTCCTCACAGGCACCCCCCCCTCCACTCCTCCCACAAGCTCACAGCGCCAGGAGAGGTCATCACAGGCTCCGAGTTCGCTCGCCTCGGGTGCCAGCCTCCCCTCCCTTCAATCTAACCCCCCTCCCCCCCCGCGCCCCTGCAGCCTTGCCGTGTCCGCCCACGATGCGGGTGACGTCGTCCCCGAGGCCATCAAACTCGCAAACAAGATTTCAAAGCAGAGCCCGACGGCGGTGTCCCTTTGCGTCGAGTCCTTGCGACGAGTCTCGGGCCACCGGCTGGAGGAGCGGCTGCAGCGCGAGGCTGAGGGCACATCAATTTTTGATTGGGCTGATGGCGTAGCGCAAGCAGTGTCGTATGCGTCCCCGGAGATGCTCGAGGGCCTCGCTGCATTAAAAGAACGACGTTCGCCTGATTTTAGTTCGTTTCAGCGCGTGAACGCGTAGATTAAAAAGCCTTTTGTCTCCTCTGTTAAAAAAACGGAGAGAGCACGTTGTCGCACGCGCCCGACGTGGCAGCAGCCGCTTGCGCGTCTTAAAGGAGTTAGCTGGTTCAAATTTTGTACCCACCCCCGTCCAAAAATGCCGCCTGTGAGAACGCCGTCCCCACGCACGACGTTGAGGACGAGGGGGGGGTGGCCGAAATTAAAAAAACCGCCGTGCGGCCAAGGCGGGAAATTCGAATGCGGAGACCTGCGCAGGCGTCTTGGCCCGCTGGGGCGTCAGTGGCTTGTACAAACGACTTGATACTTAAATCTGCGACGTTCGCGTCGAGGACCGGCACAGTGGTTGTACCCCCCCCCTCCAGCGCGACACGCCGCGTGCGCAGCAGGCGGGCGGAGGAGAGCGCGCGGGCGACGTTGCCTTCGACGTCGCCGAGGAAGGTGTACGACGCTAAAGAGGAGAGGCGCGACTTTTAGAGTCAGGACTTGGCCGGTGGGAAATTGAGTCTGTTACCGCGAAAGAGGGGTGATAGAGAACAGCTGCGGACGAGTCGACGAGGGCGCACCGTGCGGCGGCGCAATGCGCGGCGCGGAGGCGTAGCACGTCGACGAGGTCGGACGCGAGGACATCCGCAGCCTTAGCTGGCGTCAGGGGCCGATGGGGGGGGGGATTCTACTGCGACGCCTAGGAACTTATCAGCTGCGTAGATGGCGCGGCTTATCGAATAAACCTAAAAAATCAACTCTTTTAATTCTTCGCCCCCACCAAGAGGCCAGTGAGGGGGTCCAAAAAAGGGGCGCTGAGCGCCGTAGAGTTTCGCCCAGCTGCGCGCGTCAACGTGGGGTGTCGGTGGCGGGGGGGGGGTGACGTGGAGAACAGTTAAGAGTTGTCAAGGTCAACGTTTGAGTGATCAAAAGGATTGCCCGCTTACCCAGCGCCGCCGTGTAGCCCCCCCTCGCGCGCCCGTCAAACTGCGCGGGCGCGACAGCTGCGGGTGAAAAACGCGTGACGCCGCGGGGGGTGGTAAAAAAACAAAAGAGGGGGGTGGAGTCGTTTTCGAAAGCGGAACTGCATTGGCGCGAAAACGCTGCGGAAATCCTCAGGTCGGTGAGGGTGGAAGGCGCAATGCCCCCTCCCACCCCTTGCGCGCAGACGGTCGCGTCAGCGGCGATGCAATCGTTCAGCGCCGCGACGGAGTCACCAGTTTCCGACCCCCCCACTGCGTCGAGAAAGCCAGAGGGAACCGTCTTTTCAAAGGGGGGGGGTGTGAGAAGAGCGTCGCAGTAAGAAAAGGGGGGGGGCTTACATGCCAAGCATCGGAGCCATTTAAAATTAAAATGTTGTTATGGCGGGTGGAGAGGGTCAGCGTCACGGGTAGCAAGTCAATGCGATGGAAGGTTGAGTTGCGTTTGACAACCAGCGAGGAGTTTAGCCTCGCCACAACCACAAATGGGCCATCCATCAGCCCACCGACGGCAGCGCCGGCCAAGAGCCACTCCAACGACGGCGCGGCCGCCATGGCCACAACCGTCGGCTTCAGCTCGCTGACGCCCCAAGGGCTGGCCTAAAATAAATTAAAGAATAAAATTGAGAGAAAACAGAGGGGGTGGCGGTTTGAGAGGCGAACGGGCGGGCGACGAACGACTCGTTTCGAAGCGAAGCGAAGAGGCTGGAAAATTCGTCGCCACGCGAAAGGACCCCCCCGGTTTCGGACGCGACGCTTGAGCGCAAAACCCTCCCCCTGCGGTCCACCGCCATGATTTCGAAGCGAAGGGAAGCGTTTGACATCAACAAATTCAAATTTGAAAAGGCGCCGTCGACAAGCGCGGGGACGGACGCCTCCAGGGCGATGGCGCCGCCGTAAGGGAGGGGCGTGCTGACGAAGAGGGAGGGGGGTCTGGCAGACTGTTGACAGAGTAAGGGGGCGGCGAAGGTGAGGGAGGGGGTGGAAGTGATGGGGGAGGGAGCGATTCGAATTAATGACGACGACGTTGAGAGGCCTGTTAGCGCAAGCAGTGCCGGCGTGAGAAGCTCCTGCGCTCTAAAATGCTCTGTTAAGTTGACCATTACGTCCGCACCCATTCGCGACGCGGCACCGGACCTACCGGAGGGGGGGGTGCTGCCAACAAGAGCGTAAAGAATTTTAGCGGGCGCTGCGCGCGTGCTTTGGAGGTCCGAAAGGGTGCGCGAAGCGTCGCCGTGGATGCCCCCAGATATAAAAATAACGCAGTCTGTTAGCTCTGACGGGGTCGACAGGAGGCGAAAGGCCACATCGAGGGCACTTGCGGCGTCCAAAAGCCCAAAGGGCGACGAGGACTCTGCGGCACTGAAGGCCTTTCGCTTCGCTTCGGGTGATGCGATTTGAAAATTGTCGCAGGCGAGGGTTGATGTCCGCTGCGCAGCGCCTAAAATAACAAACACGTCCGCAGCGCAGAGGGCGTCAAGCGCCACGTGCAATGCAGCCAACGCGCCGAGACGGCGCGAGTATTCATCGGTAGGGCCGGAGGTGTCGAACACGATGACAACCCGCCGAGGCGGCGCCAGCGCTGCAGCTATAAGCAATCTGCCATCATAACGCTCGTATCTGTTAAGTCAGATGAAGGGGGGGGGGGGGCGCTGCCCAGGAGTGTCCTCCGACCACAGCGCCGCGGGAAAAACCCGCGAGAAGCCTGCGGCGCTGGCGAAATAAAGAAAGCGCGCGCTCTCGTGTGACGTTAGCGTAAACTTGAGTCTGTTAGCGAAGCGGAGCACTCACGCGCACATTTCGAAAGGTCGCATCAAGTCGCTTCGACGAGCGAACCGCGTCCGCAAACGTGGCAAGATCCTTGGCGCAGTGCATGACGTAGCCGCGGCGCGTCAGGCAGGGGGAGGTCTGCTTTTGCGCGCAGCTGAAGCTGGAGAAGTCGTCCCGGTCGCAGTAGAGGGGCAGCTTGGGGGCGGGGGGTTAGGTTGGCAAGAGAAAGAGCACTTGAAGAGCGCTGGAGGCGAAGTTGGCGGAGATGCCGTCGCGGAGGGAGGAGGCGTTGGGGGGGAGGGAGTTGAGGTCAAACGAGAGGGCGGCTTGGACGAGGGAGCGCTCGGCGGCAAGGTCGTCGAGGGAAAGGGTGGGAGGGCCTTGGAGCGACCTGGTTGGGGTCAGCAATGTGAGAAAGGGGGTTGCAACCAAAGAGAGAGGTTTTCGGAAAACTGGGAGCAAATGCTGAGGCGAAGGGAGTCCATTGACGTCGTCAGGTTTCTGGTGAGTACTTCAAGCCTGGCCACGCTAGAGTTAAGTGCGGCTATGACGTTGAGGGATGAAAATGAAGTCGCGCTGCCGATTTCCTGAGAAATGAGTCGATAACGGAGAGGCGACGTGTTGGAGTTGGTCGGAGAGAAGAAACGACTGCTCAATCCGAGAGAAGAAATCGGCACCAGATGAAGCCAAGGAGTCGAACGTTCTTCAGCGTAAGTACGACAGCACGAAGGAGGGTCACTGGCAATGTCCACAAATAAGCGCCGCGAGAACGGCGACAAAAACGCTCAATCTCATCCTAACAGAAATTTAAAAAGTAAGTCTCAATTTTACCACTTGATGTGGAGAATTGTGAATTTGATTGCGGCTTCCACATCGGCGAGGTTGTCTTGTGAGGCAGCACAGTGTCCTTGTCACTTTAGCGTGTAGTTCTAAGCACGAGCAATTTATTCGCAACTCGACCTGCGCTGCGGCTGAGCCATCGCACATTTAATGCGGTGCGAGCCCACTATGTCAGGGAGCGCATCCAGCGCAGACCCCCCACCCAGTGGTCCATCACAGTGGAGCCTCTGCATTCACCCCGTCGATTTGGGCCCTTTCTGTGTCGGAGGCTGCTGAGGACGGTGTCGCTTCGATCGCTGCCCAAGCCGCTGCTGGAAGTGCCGCCGTTGTCCGTCACCAATCACAACTCGCCGCGCTCAGACCTCCCGTGACCCCTCCTTATACATCGGACTCCGCCATAACGAAAGAGAGGGGGATGCTCCCTCTTGCGAGGGGGTGGCATGAGCACGAAGAGATCTGCGAAGGGGCGGAGCAATGAGTTGCCATCAGCGTACGGAGCTGCTGCTGTTGGGGCATCAATCGATGAGGGGTTGGCGTAGATGAAGAAGTCTCAACGAAAGTGCAAAAAAAAAGCAGAGTTCGAGACAGGATGCGGTGGCAAGGGTCGTTTGATGTGTCGGTCCGTTGCGACATCAGTGGTGCGACGAGCAGATATGCGAAGTGTCTTTTGACATAGGCGAATGCCCACAAAAGGGGGGGGAGAAGTTGATGGGAGCAAGAGAGGTCCGACGTGGGGGGGGGTCAGCTGACAGCGAGAGGGAGACTCGTGACAGGTCGGTGTCGGTGCGCGCACCTCCGCAAGGGCGTGACAGGCAGGCCGAAGGTGAGGTCGTGGCAGCGCATGATGGTGAGGGAGCGGTTGGACGTGTGATGGAATTATTGGCCCTACAGGCGGCGTGACCACGCAGTCAGCGAGAAGGAACTTGCGGTCGGGTGCAAGTTTGAGAGGGTTGGCGCAGCGCTGGTGATCCGCGACGACGCCCGTTGGCGCGAATAAAGAAAAGATGGCTTGGATTCAACCTCAGCGCCCAAATTTTGAAACAAAGAGGGCACGCAGCGCAAGACTGCTGGAGGGGTGTGCCAGCGGAGTGGACGACGTCCGCGTGCGGCTGACAAGAGGGGTGCAATCTGGAAGTGACGACGTGGTCCCCGTGGACGGCGCAGATGTGAAGGGCCAGCTTGCCTACCCCCCCATGTTTGGGAGCGCGGTCAACTTGGGGGAAGCAGAGCGCGCTCATTCGCTTTTGAATTCGGCTTCTGCCGGCCCTGTGGCGGCTGGGGATTTTCGGCGGCGAAGACGGCCAGCTCTCGCATTTCGGGGCTGCGCATCATCTGGGTAGTAGATGGGTTGTCCTTTCGTTGCTGGGGAGGGTACAAACTCTCCTTGGCCCTCATGGACGCCTCTTGACGTTGGTTTGTTTGCGACTCTCCTCTTCGAAAAGTCATGCCACTGTCGTTGATGTCGCATGGGTCTGATTTACTTGTCCGACCACCCCTTCTGACTCCACATCACGGCAGCCATCAAGCGTACGCCTACGCATGCGTAGGATGTCGAGAAAAGATTCACAGCTTGCCGCAGCGACTTCCCCGCCCCGCAGAACATTTTCGCCGATTGTCAAGTTGGGGCCAACGAGTGCCATCAAACCAAACGAGCCAATGCGGCGCGCAGCTGCGCAATGCCCCACACAAACCCATCACCCCTCCCTTCATTGGTTCCATCAAACGGCTTAGCCCCCTCCAGCGTGCGAGTGAGCTCTGCCACCGCATCAACGTCCATCAATCGGCCCCCCACATCAACTTTTGACGGCGGCTGCAGGCTCGCATCCGCCTGCAGCCGCCGCAACGTTGCAATAGACACTTCGGCCTGCTGCGCCACATCCCCCACCGACGACACCCTCCCCCCCGCGCGCACGACGAGATGGGACCAAAAATCCTCCCACCGCGTGTCAACGATCTCTACGTGATTTTCTTGCGGTTTCCGCTCGCCAGAAAACAGAGCCATCACGTCATCAAGGGTCAGGGAGTCGGAGTCCTTTGCCGCGTGGCGTCTGAAGGGTCAAAATACCGACATGACGGACTTCAATCAAGAACGAAGAAAAGACACAAACTGACACAAAGGCGTCAAAGGGGAGGGGCATCACTGCCGCAAGGAGCCTCCTGCGGCGGCCATGGCGAGGATTGGCTCTTCGATGGAGTCCCTCACAATGACGCGATGGACGGTCGTCGCCCTCGTTTGTCCTGGCGCGACGTCAATGCCCCCCCCCCGTTTGTGATACCAATGCGGTAGACGCGGCTTATCGCCTGCGCCTCGACGCCGCCGTTGAGGAGGGGCTCGACCAAAATGACGTCCGTCGCCTCGACGAGGTTAAGGCCGTTGGCGCCTAGCTGAGGGGTCATTCTAAAAAAAGATGATGGATGTACTCGGAGATTCATTAAAAGCACGCGCGCGGAGACGTCCTGTTTGAAGTTTTGAATGGCGTCGGACATGCGCCGCCCCCCCCTCGCGAACTGAGTCGCGACTCCGTTTGAGGTCAGCGCCGCACTCAAAATTTTTAACAATTCGTCCCACTCGAGTATTTAGACACGCATGTGGCGCGGGTACCTGACTAAAGATCAAAATCTTTTCATCCTCGCTCTTCTCCACCAGCAGCGACTTAACAAGCCGGATAACAGAGTGCACTTTAGAGCTCCAGCTGCCAACAACGCCGTCCGCTGTCGGCGCAGGCCCCGCCACGTCCGGCGCGGCGTCGTCGGCGACGGTGACGTTGTCCTTGTAACTGACGGCGCGACAAACAGGACACTACGAGTCTGTTAGCTGAACCCAAAGAGTTAAATGTGACCTTTACAAGCGTCTTTTTAGCCGTCACAGTCTCGAAGCAAAGGAGGCACATGCTGTGACCGCACGGCAGCACCCCCCGCCGCGCCGCCATGGCGCTCAAACAGATCGGGCACGACTCTTCGCGCCGCTCAATCAAACTCTTGCGGTAGTTAAAACGGCTCTCCGCACGCGCCAGGTCCACTGTAGCGTCCGCTAGCTGCGCGTTAAACTCCGCCAGAAGCTCATCCTCCGACCCGCGCGCGATGGTTGCCCGCGACACCAGCGCCGCCGCCGCTGGCGACCCACGTGAGGGGGGGGTGTCGTCGAACTGCAGGCGCAGGCGGGACATCGCGAGCTCGTCAAGGTTGGAGACCTTCTGCTTCGTCTCCGCCCAAAGCAGCCACATCGCGCTAAGGGGGGGGGGTCATTGCTTTGCTGAACTTGCGACTCACGAGATTTCCTTTTTTAGCAGCTCAAGTGCGGCGATGTGGGCGGAGGAAGCAGCGACGTCATCGCGGCGGCCGCTGCGCTCGCGCAGCCACTTGCGGAGGGTCTTTAAGACAACCACGAGCTCGCTGTCGTGACCCGCGCGCTCCGTCGTGTCGTCGGTCAGACCTGCGCGCTCGATGCGATAAAAGAGTAATTGCTCAAGGGACTTGAGGGACTTCTCAAACACGCAATGCCCGCACTTTTGTGGGGAGGGGGTCTCGACGCGACACCCGCACATTCCCGCAACCGCCAACTCCTCCCTTCATTTGTTAGCTTTCCCGCATACTCAAAGGGGCTACTCAGAGGGGGGTAGGCAAAGCCGAGTCAGCTCTGCGTGAGCGTGGCGGCGGCGCGACGATATCTTTTTAATCTCACCAAGAATCGCCGCTTTTAGCGCGGCGCCAGAGCGGAGGCCGACGCGGAGGGCGGAAGCGGCCCGGTTTAAACGGGTGCCTTGAGCGCTTTCGAGTGCGGCCCCGACGCGATGCAAGAGCTCCTCCATCCCACCGTCTGCAGGTCCGGTCAGCAGAGCCGCCCACCAGCCGTTGTCAGCCCCCGCCATCAGAACCTCCGCCCTGGCGTCGCTTACCTTTGAGAGAGGCAGTGCCGCGGAGTCAAACAACCCCCCCACTGAGCCGCCATCACCGTCGGCATCAGAGGGCCCCTTTATACCTTGCTCCTCAGGCGCGCGGGGGGCAAGTGGCTCTCCACCCGCGAGGGCGAGAAGTGCCTCGTCGACGCGCGAGGCGGCGCCAAGCAGCTCTCGCGCCCTTGCCGCAACCCTTCCCTCGCAAGGGGAAAGAAATCGCCGCACGAAATCGCCCTCGAGTGTCTTAAGCGCCGTCACATCATCAGTGACAAGTGATGGCTCCTCCTCCGCAAGTGCGGCGAGGTTGTGCGCGGCGTGGATGGCGACGGTAACGTCGACGGTGAAAGTGCTGACGCTGACAGCTTCTTCAAGAACCGCGCGGTACAGCGCAGCCGCTGCGGGGATGTCGCTTCGCTTCAGAACAAGTACTGCCGCATGGCCGTTCATGGCCGTGAGTTTGAGGCGTAGCGCATCGTTGCCTTCCGCAACCGCCGACGCGATGAGGCGGTCGAGGACTGCCGCCATGGACATGACGCCGGCGTTAGGGGCGGACTGCGTGAGCTGCGGGTGGGGTAGGGGTGAGGAGGGCTTTGGAGGGGGGGTGGGTACTTGGGGGTGGCAACAGGCCTGGCGAAGACGGAGGAAGGGCCCCATCACTTTTGACATCAACGCTTCGGGTTCGAGATGTTCTTCGCGGACGGTTGCGACACATTTTTCGAACTGAGAGGCGTAGAACTCGCGCTCAACTTTCGAAAAGTCGACGAGATGGGTCACCTGCGACTGCGCGGGGATGTCGAGCTCGTCGACGACGTCGGCTTTAAAAGTACGCCAAGCAAACGATTTTAAAACTGACGGCGCCGTCGGCTCGTGGAGAAATGACAAGAAGCGCTTAAAGAAGAAATATTTTTCGTTAAAGGGAGCGGCGCCAACAAACGCGAGGAGGCCGTGGACGTCGAGGGGGGATCGGGGGGCGGGGGTGCCTGTGACAGCCCAGCGGAAGTGGCTGCGCAAGGAGAGCGCCACCTCAGCCGCCGGCTTGTCAACTTTGTCGACCTGAGGGTGAGACAGAGGGGGGGGGGGGCGCACAAGCTGGCTCTCATCGAGGCAGACCCTGCGCCACCGCACCTCCATCAGCGGCGTGCGCTCGACAACGTACCTCTTCTCAAAGCGGAGGGACCCCCTGGCGTCGGCCATGCGGAAACGGTCGACGCGGAGGGCGTCGTAGGTCGTCACGACGAATTCGGCTTTTTGAATCGCGTCGAGGGTGAGGGGGGACTTGCCGGGGACGTACACGACGACCCTACTGCGGCCGTTGACGACGCGTGCGACGATTTCGGCCTTCCACTGCGCGACGATGGCAGGGGGGCAGACGATGAGTGTCGCCTGCACGTCCGGAAGATCGCAGGGGGGGGATTCGGGGGGGGGGTGGCGATTTGTCAATGCGACGTGCAGAACTTCGATTGTCTTACCCAACCCCATTTCATCTGCGAGGATACCCCCACGACAGACATCAGCGACCTTTGGCGGCGACGATCGAAGGGCAAAGTTGACGGCGTTGAGGAAGAAGACGGCACCCGCGGCGTCTTCGAGGCGGAGGAAGAGGGGGTCGTCAAAGGGGGGTCTGCTTCGTAAATCGCCCGTCTCGCGCGCGAGCATCCACTGGACGGCGGCGCGCTGGTAGGAGCGGAGCGGGGGGATGAGGTCTGGATGGGGGGAGAAGCCATCTATGGGGGGGGCCTCTCTGCGGAAGTGCTCGTAAAACGCTGCAGGGGAAAGAGCGGTTGAAAGAAGCGGAGGAATTGTAGCCTCGAACACCCTCTGGATGCTTTTTGACCGGGCGCCCATGGGGAGGGGATCAAGGGCGTGGCGGAGGAAGAGTTCGCGCGTTGCCGTTGGGGACGTGGAGACGACGGCGGTGACAAGGCCGTTCGATTGGGAGAGGGACAAAAAAATATCACAGGACCTTTGACAGGCTGCAAGTGCTGAGAGAAGCTTGTCTGAAGACTTGGCATAAAGGTTGAGAACGTTGTCTACAACGAGGAGCATGGTGCTGCGACGATGTGCGGTTGTGTGGAACAACAAATCCGCGACATTTTGTGAGCACACGATATCTAAGCGCAAAAGCTGGATGGAGTCGATCTCCCGGTCGATGGGCTCAGAGCTAGAAGAACGCAAAAGGGACTGGACGTCTACATTACACTCCTCTGCGCCTGGAGGAACTTCAGCGAAAAAAGCTGCCCTGGCCCGTTTGATCGGAGGCGCTTGGTTATCGAGGTCGTCGAAAATTCGCGTATCCGCTCCTACACGACGAGCCGGAATGCTTTTTCGCTTGACCATACAGCCGCTGTCCCAATGTTTTTGTTCAATATCTGTTACAGCCAACTCTAAAGTTTTAATTTATTTGTTAGCTATGGCTGCGGTGGCAGAGGCAAATCCTCTAGCGGCAGAGCCCGCTACAATAATCATTCCTCCCCCGGACATTCGAAGTGAGTAGATTCAGTGGCTGTTCTTTTAGCTTAAATGGAGGGAAATCATGATTGTTGACTTCACAGAAATCGCTGACAAGACTGCCCAATTTGTTGCCAAGAACGGAACAGCGTTTGAGCAGCGAATTCTTAACAATGATCGAAATACCGTCAAGTTCGGGTTTCTCCTTCCAGGGAACCCCTACAATCCCTATTACCAATCAAAAGTGAAGGAGTTCAAGGAGGGAGGTACGGCTTCTCCATGGCATAGTGTTAACGACAAAGGGGCTCCTGCTGATGCGGCGAATGAAAACATCCAGCCTGACAATCAGAAGCCTGCAGATGCTTTTAACAAGGAGGTCTATCCATGGGT
Source organism: Verrucomicrobiaceae bacterium (assembly GCA_027487435.1). Classification (GTDB taxonomy): domain Bacteria; phylum Verrucomicrobiota; class Verrucomicrobiia; order Verrucomicrobiales; family Akkermansiaceae; genus UBA956. Next base: position 17,676 of record JAIYDP010000233.1, read on the forward strand.
TTCTCTTCTCATGGTGCAGACATCGCCGCCTCCAGCGCCCGTACCAGCGATGTCCGACAAAGGAGCCATCACAAAGCAAGCTATTGTGAAGGAAGTGAAGAAGAGAGCGCTAGTTGAGCCTCCTCCTGACGAATTCGTCGCAAAACTCCCCGACCAATTTGCGGTCCCTGCGATTGATGTGTACGCGATGACCGTTTAGCGAAGCTAATTAACCAGTGATGTCATCCGGCTGACAGCTCAATTCGTTGCGCGAAATGGACGCGGATTTCTCAATTCATTACTGACGAGGGAGGCCAGAAATCCTCAGTTTGATTTCCTCAAGGGCCATCACTACCTCTTCAATTTTTTCACGCAGCTTGTGGAGTCGTACTCAAAAGTGCTGAACCCCCATCATCACATCCTCGACTCTCTGCGGGTTGATGCCGCATCAAAATTCAACGTCGTGGAAAGAGTTTTGTCGCGTTTGGATTGGGAGTTGCATCAGGACGCTCAAAAGAGGGCAAAGGAGATTAATGAAGACCCCGAGCGAGGTATTGTTGGAGTTAGTTCAGGCTGATGCCGAAGTTGCGAACGCTCTTATCGATTGGAACGACTTCAAAGTCGTGGAAACGATTGACTTTTTTGAGTCAGAGGAAAAGGACCTTCCCGCGCCGCTGACTGAAATGGAGCTTAAGCTCTTGTCTGCAAGAGTCGGACTGCATCTTGCGCAAGAGGACGCCGACGAGGAGACGAAAGGCACGACACAATCGTCAACCGCGCCTTCAACCGAACAGCCGGCGGGGCCAGCACAGGAGGAGCAGCTCCCTGCGTCCGACGACCCCAACATCAAAGTGTACAAGAACTACACGCGCACAGCGGGGACCGCGACGGCGCCAAAAACTGCGACGACGCAGCTGTGCCCTCGTTGCGGAATGCAAGTGCCTTTGTCCGAAATGGCGGAGCACATGCGGATTGAGTTGTTGGACCCGAGGTGGAGGGAGCAGAAGGAGCACGTCATTCGGCAAGCGGACAACACTCTCGTCCAAGGAGTGGACATATCCAAAAATTTGCAGCAGCTTGCGAAACGAAGACGCGATATTTTTGGCGAGGACGAGGAAATGCTTGTCAACCCGCTGGAGACTTACAAGAAGAAGCACGAGCTGCAGCAGCACCAGCCTCACGTCCGCCCTGAAGAGTCACGCGAGGAGCTACTAAAGGTCACGTGTCTTCCTTTTTGTATTTCTGACTTTTCAGTCTGCAGGATTGCTTCCGAACCCAATGGCGTCAGGTGCCGGAATGGGAATGATGGGCATGCCCCCGCCTCCTGGAGCAATCCCCTTCCCTCCACCGCCAATGCATATGCCTGGCATGATGCCGCCGGGCATGGGGATGGGCATGATGCCCAACCCTGGGATGGGAATGCGGCCGATGGGTGTCCCACCTCCAATGGGAATTCCCCCACCCCCTCAAAATCTTCAGCAGGCGCAACCGCAACAGCCCCCTCAGGCCGCTCCTGCCCCTCCCTCTCAACCTCCCGCTGCTCCTGCCCCTCCCCAACTGTCACAGCCACCCAGTCAGCCCCAGCCTCCTCCCGAAATGCTGCCCTCGCCCACTCAGGCCCAGCCGCCCCAGGAACACTTTCCTCCGGTTCCTCCTGCCACAATCCCTCCTGCATTGCAAATGCCTTCGTTTCATGCACCGCCCCACCCAATGCAACACCCAATGCAACAAGGTTCTGGATACCAACACATGGTGCCGATGCCAGCGTCACTGTTGCATCACTTGGAGCCCGATGCCAAGCGAGCGCGCACAGAGGAAAGTTTAATTCCAGAAGCGGAGTTCAAGCGACTTCATCCAGTAGCGATCACATCAGTGTCATCTGATTTCGCAGGGTGCTGTGGCAATTCTTGTCGTGGTGCCCAGCGACTTGGAAGGAGTGGAGCAGCGCGGCGTGACGCTCTCGGTTAGTCTTGATGCTAGCGAGACAGTTTTGTCTCTCAAGGAACGGCTCAAGAACCTTTTGGTCATAAACGTGCTTGTCTTGTTTTAACCCCTCCAGGGGGGACTGGCTGCGAACAAGCAAAAGATCAGCCACGCTGCGTATGGTTTTCTCAAGGACAATTGTTCGATAGCCTACTACAACTTTGAAAGCGGTACCACTTTGACCTTGGCTCTCAAAGAGCGTGGAGGTCGCAAGGGCAAGTAAACTTGTAAATCTACCACACTGCACTTTTATTGGTACAGCTTCAGTTACTTAGCTTCCTCAACAGCCAGGCGAGCATTGGCGTTGGTGACCTTCACGTTCAACTGAGCAGCACGCTCAACAATGGCCTTGCGCTTGCGAGAAGAAACGTTGTGGGCAATTTCAGCCTCATACTTGCGGTTCTGCATCAACAAGAGGTCGAGCTCCTTGACGTTGTGGACGACGAAGCGGTAGAACCCATCAGGGGAAATGTGGCGGGTGTTAGCGTTGGAACCGTAGCCCGCAGCTGCCATGGGCCTGTTGCCCTTGAACCGCCGGCGGACGGGGTTGTCAATACCACGGGGCTTCCTCCACGACGACTAGATAGTTACAAGGTGAAAGAGGATCGAAAGTGAAAGAGATCACACAACAACAGGTGACACCGTACCTTCACGCGCTTGAAGAGATCAGACTGGAAGCGACCGAACTTCTTGGTCCTCTTCTTCACAATGTTGTGTCGGACTGCAGGGCTGACCATTCTGAGGAGTCATTTTGGAAACAACAATGCGTCTCACGGCAAGTGTGGTTTCTGCGGAAATCCAAGAAATGCGGAATTCCTGGAGGGTGGGACACGCAGGAACAAGTTGCACCCTTGAACCTATGGAAAATCTTCATGCAGTTTGTAATTAAAGAAATGTGGTGGAACACGATGACAACACCTCCAAAATGATGAAAAATTTCATTAAGACTAATCATCTAGAAAATAGTGCTCTGTCAAATGAGCGACAGTGAATCTGAGGATTCTCAATATGAAGAAGAACAGATTAACTTTTTACAGCGCGCTCTAGGATACATCGTGAGTATTTTGACAAAAATCCGTCCCGCTCCTACGAGGATTGTTTACTTGGGCTAAACATTGCAGGCAGGCAGACCTCCACCCATGCCGGAGCAGCTGGAAACTCCTGATGACGTCAGTCATCGCGTTGACATGATGAGAGTCACACTGACGCATTTCTCCCTTATTTGCTCGTAGAGAAGCGAGCTTTCGGCCTCCATTCGAAATGAATTTCGATGTTTGACGAGTAACCAATCCACCCTGCTGAGACAGGTTGTTTATGGGCCTTTGTCGCCTTACATCACAGCGTGAGGAGATAGCGACATCACTGCCGTACTTCCGACGAAGTTACATCAACAAGTTTGTCCCGCACGACACTCTCGAACGACACCAGTGGGCCGCTCGCCACTTTTTCTGACTCATAGATGTTCGGGGTGTGTGTACAACGCCCGTTTCAGTAGAGATGGTTCTGTTCTTGCCACAGCAGACCAAGGTCATGTCTCCATGGTTTGTCTCACTCGATCAGAAGGCGAAATAAATATATTTGACGTGTTCTCTGGAATGAAGAAGACGAGAGTGCTGTCGGCCCCAGACGTCCGCTGGACTATCACGGACCTTGACATCTCTTCTGATGCAACATTCGTGGTTTACACGTCAATGCACCAAACCGGTTCATTTTCTTTTCCTCCCTGTCTCATTGCAAGTACGTATGTGCAATTTTAGAGGCTCTTTTCAAGTTCATACCCCCCTCGGCCTAGGGTATGGCTTTGCATCCTTTTTTTATATTCGAGGCACTCTCGGGTCGCTGTTTTCTCTGTCCGGCTGAACGCTGAGTCGACTGAGTTCATATGTGGCGGCAGCAACTCCGTGTTCCTCTACAACCTCGAGAGGAACTGTGTGGAGTCCTCGGTCTGCTTCCTGGGTCTCACCTGATTCAAGTAGATTAACGCTCATGAAGACGACATCAACACGGTGTGTTTTGGGGACGAACATCTACACTCCAACATCATAGTCACTGGGAGTGACGACAACTACATCAAGGGTTTACAGTAATTGTGTGATTTTGACGTGCAAGTGTGGGATCGTCGGTTCATGAGGGATGGAAGGCCAGCGGGGGTGCTGGCTGGGCACACCGAGGGGATCACTTGCGTCTCTCCGAAAGCAAAATTGAGCTGCTTTCATTTGACTTGAAAGGGCGATGGATTCTACTTCGTGTCGAATGGCAAGGACCAATGTGCGAAGCTGTGGGACACGAGAAAGATGTGCTCGAGCATGCAGTCTGTCAACCGTCATTTCAGCTATAATTGGGACTACAGGTTGATCGTATCGTTTGATATCTCACTCGCTGAGAATGATGGCGTATCCTGGACTTGGCAGGTGGCACAAACACCCCTCGGATACATCGATAATGACTTACCGGGGCCATCAAGTTCTAACTACATTGATTCGATGCTATTTCTCACCTCCTCGTACGACTGGATGCAAGTACATTTACACAGGCATGCCGTCAGATGCGGTCATTGACTACCGACAGGAAGTCGGTCTGGCAGAGCTGTCGTCTACGACATCATCACAGGAGAAATAGTCCATGAGATAGGGAGAGGAAGGCATATTGTTCGAGATCTCTCATGGCATCCTGATGTCCCCATTCTTGCAATGGGGTCCTTTGACGGAACCATTTCAGTGCTAGGAAACGAGCACTCCTCTTTGTAAAAGACGAAGAATGAGTTTGTTAAGTTATTTGTTGACTTCAATGAAAGTGGTGCTTGTCTTGTTGCTGGTCGCCTTGTTTACCGATGGTGTTCCGGTTACGAAATATGTATGCACCTTTATTCTATCCACAGGTTGCATCGTTGCTTATCTTTTCAGGAATCGACATTGGAAGCCTGCGATGGATCTGCCGAGCGGGTCGACTGCGGATTTGTTGGTATCGACCAGAGCGGATGTATCAGCAAAGGGTGCTGTTGGAATCCATTGAATCCGAATCCTCAAAACTTGCCGTGGTGTTTCTACCCATCCCAAGAGAAGAGCGGTATTCCTCCAACCGTCCTGTGCTGACCCAAACAGCCTACAAGGTGACCTCGTCGACTCCCAAGCCCTACGGAGTTGATCTTATCCTCCAATTGGACTCTGCCGCCAAGTTTCATGGAGTGGATGTTCCTTCCCTGCGCGCCATGGTTTCCATGGACAACGACGAGCGTATCCACGTCAAAATTTCCGACGCGAATTCAAAACGATATGAGGTCCTGTGACATTATGCAAATTGATGTCGAAGGTCCCTGATTTCGTTTTCCAGCGGCCAGCGACACCGTCGTCGGTCCCGTCGACGAAGTACGAGTTCGCGTACTCCCAAAACCCCTTTGGTAACAGCGATCCTCATTTACCTTACTTAAAGGCTTCTCCGTCGTTCGAAAGAGCGATAGCGCCGTCCTGTTCAACACATCCGACCCAGGTGGCGTGTTCAACAACCTCGTTTTCGAAGATCAATTCCTCGAAGTTGGCGTGACTCCAAGCGCGCTGATCCCGCAGACGTCGACGGTCCTACCCCTTGATGCGCAGCTCTATGGCTTCGGCGAGCAAACGGAGTCCAAGGTGTGGCGCGCTTGGTGTAGTCTCACATAGGCAGGGTCTCATGTTGTCCGACAAGACCTACACCCTCTGGAACCGCGACATTCCCTCGGCCGTGTTTGACATGTCGCCTGACAGCGCCGCCAGCGACTGACGCTGCAGCAACTTGTACGGCAGCCACCCTTTCTTCCTCTCGCTGCACAATGGCGCCGCCCATGGTGCGCTGTTGCTCAACAGCGATGGTACTTGCCACCAGTTTCGGATTCATTAACTCCGCGCAGCCATGGACATCATCGTTCGCACCATCTCGAATCGTCGGGTTGTCACTTACCGCACCGTCGGTGGCGTTTTGGACTTCTACATCTTCGCCGGACCGTCACCTGCTGACGTTGTCCGCCAGTACACGGACGTGATTGGCAAGCCCTACCTTCCACCCTTGTGGTCCCTCGGCTTCCATCAAGTGCCCCCTCCATCAGATCAGACTGACTCTTTCTTCAGTGCCGTTACGGGTACCCCAACTTAGCTGCACTAAAAGACGTTGTCGCCAAGTACCGGTCGAACGGGATTCCACTTGACACAATGTGGACGGATATTGACTACATGGACGACTACAAGGATTGGACATGGGACCCTGACAACTTCCCTCAATCTGGCATGCGCGACTTCGTCGACTCGCTTCATGCGCAGGGTCAAAAGTACGTCGTCATCGTTGACCCTGGCATCAAGAACACGGCGGGGTATGTCTCTTTCGACGAGGGCGTGCAAATGGACGCGTTCGTGAAGGACCCTCAAGGCGGCTATTACGTCGGCAACGTATGGCCCGGGGACACTGTTTTCCCGGACTTCTTGTCGCAAGTGGGGAGGGACTACTGGCGGAAGCAGGTTGATCGCTTCCTCCAGGGGGTTCCTGTTGATGGCCTTTGGATCGACATGAATGAAGTGTCCAACTTCAAGAGCGGGTCGGGGGGTGACCCTGACTATCACGTCAACAACGACAACAATCATGACCCTCTCGGCACAAAGGCCGTCGACGTTCGGGTTCTCCATCGCGACGGCAACCGCGAGCTTGACGTCCACAACCTCTACGGCCTCGCCGAAGCCATCGCCACCCGCGAGGCGCTTGAAAGCGTGACCAACAAGCGCGCGTTCGTCCTCTCCCGCTCCTCCTTCCCCGGTCTCGGCGCACATGCCGGCCACTGGACGGGTGACAACAAAGCCTCGTGGGATGACCTGCGCCTCAGTATCCCCGGCATCCTCAACTTCAACTTGTACGGCGTGCCTCTCGTTGGCGCGGGTGAGAGTCTTGACTTGTCTGTCATTGACGCCGCCAGACATTTGCGGCTTTCTCGACAATACCAACGAGGAGCTTTGCGCCCGCTGGATTGAGTTGGGGGCGTTTTATCCGTTCAGCCGCGACCACAACACCATCGGCGCAGCGCCGCAAGAGCTCTACGTCTTTCCCTCCGCCGCAGCCTCAGCGCGAGTTGTCCTCCCCATCCGCTACAACCTCCTCCCCTACTTCTACTCCCTCTTCTTCCGCGCGCACCTCAACGGCGCAACCGTCGTGCGCCCTCTATTTTTTGAGTTCCCGCACGACTCTGTCGCCGCCAAGATCGACACGCAGTTTCTTCTCGGCCCTAACCTCCTCATCAGCCCGACGCTCGCTCAAGGCGCCTCTCGCCTCTCCGCCTACCTCCCCACTGACGCCATTTGGTACGACTATTTTTCCCGTGCCCACGTCGCTTCTGGCTCGCAAAGCTTTGACGTCTCTGGGTCTGTCAAGTTGAAGCTTCACATCCGCGGAGGCGCCGTCTTGCCAACCCAAGACTACGTCCCGCCGGAGACGATCTCCCAAATGCGCTCGCGGCCTCACGGGCTGATCGTCGCCCTTGACGCCGGCGGAAATGCAGGCGGCGAGATGTTTTTGGACGACGGCGACTCGCTTGGCACTGCCGCGACGAAGAGTTTCCTCCAGCTGTCGTTCGCCCTCAGCAACCACAAGCTCAAGTCGTCCGTCGTCGTCAACGGATTCAGCGGTGCCGCTGGCATGACGGTGGGTCACGTGACCTTCCTTGGCGTCGCCGCATCCCCAAAGCAAGTTCTTGTCGATGGCGCTGCGGCGTCATGGTCGTATGACCCAGCTAGTCAAGTGCTGTCCGTGACAGCGCTGACCGTTCCTGTCAACGCCCCGTTTGAGGTGTCGTTTTGAGCTTGCTGTATGTCATTCTGGGTACATTTAACCGGCGACCCCACGCTGCGGCTGAGAATATAAAGGAATCTACACATCCATCAAAAGAAAACTATTTTTCAGGCCGTTGAGCTGGCGAAATAATCTTGTGATGTTGGACAAGGGCGGACGCAAATTTTGAGCTCAAGTTTCTTGAGTCATCAGCGCGCAACCCCCTGCACCCCCTCACGAGGATACGACGCAAATGTCACGCTTCAAAATAGAAGAATACACGCGCGCAATTTCGCTCACACTGCGGCCATCAGCACCCGACAGAAACAGACGCACATCAAAAACCTTTCAGCTGCAGTCTCAAATCGAAAAACATAATGAGGCTCCCGCCTAAAGAGTCATTTCAAAAGTGATGGGGTCGCGTCACGGGAGGTCGTAAGCGCCGATCCGCTTTGCGTCGGAGGGGATGGAAGGCTCGAAGGCCATGAAATGCCTGTCCGTGCAATCGATTATGATTCGCGCTATGTGAATGATAGGCAGCGCCCACTGATGGGTCACATCATCAGACTGACTGCCAATTGACCTTGGCGCCATTGACTTGATAGGTGTCAAGGTCCATGTCGACGTTGTACACGGCGAGGGTGGAAAGCGCAAGGAGGCGCTGCTGCGGCTTCCCGCGTGGGTTGAACTTTGTGACGCGTGCGTGGAATTGATAGACCTCAGGGGCGTTGATGGGGCTCGCTGCAGCGTGAGCGCTTCGGTACCAACGGCCAACCCTCCAGCGTTTTCTGCCATGCGTTTGACGTTGCGAGGCGCAGGAGCATGTACAACTGAGCCGTTTGAATCTCGTCGTTGAGCGCAAGACGTTGGAATGAGACGGGGGAGAATAAGTCCTTGACGGTCAGCGCAAAGACATCAGCGAGGAGGGCACGGCAATTTCGCTCTGCGTGCGGCTGCGGGTCTGATCTGCAGAGCGGCGGATGGACTCGCGCAACGCGTTGATCCAGTCTTTGAACTCGCGCTCAGTGTCTGCGCCCATGTGGAAGTCCGGCATGCCCTCCATGACGAGGGCGAAGCCGTGCAGCTTGTGCGTCGACTCGACGACCTGAACGGACGGCATCAGGGACAGGCACAGCGCAGGCTGCTTGTCCTACGCGGCGTCAGTTGGAAGCTCAAGAGGCGCGAACTTGGGGGTCGCGAAAGAATTGGAGGCTGTTTGACTTGAGGACACACCAGCGCTTCGTCCAATTTCGCCGGCCGCCCCTCATCCCCCCCTTTTTGAGTAGGAACCCTTCCTTTAGGACTAAGTTCTGCGCCATTAGAACGCCGCAAGCACAATCCTACATTCGCGCTGCCCGAATCCGTCAGCCACTGCTGCAGCTGCGCGCTGTTGTTCTGCCCCATCATCAACTCGCCCACACATCACCCACAGCAACAGACAACTTACGGGACGTCGTCTGCATCGTCCCCGCTTTCGGTCGCGACCGCACCGGCGACTCGTCCTTTGGCTTCTCCCCTTCCTCCTCTTCCTCCTCCTCCTCCTCCCGAGCCGCCATTTCAATCACCTGCCGCAGCGTCTGCACCCACTCCTTGTACTCCCTCTCCGTCTCCTGAACTCATCAACACCCGTTTTGGCGCTTCGAACGGCGTGCAGGTGGAACTCCTCCTCCTCGCCTTCGACGGCGATGGCAAATCCAAACTGCTTATGCGTTCGGGAGATCAGTTCACACCCCCGCAGCATCATCATCGTCTTAGGGGGGCGTGATGACTATCGAGTCAATCTCAACAAGTCACGAGCAACTATCTCGTCATCCTCGTCCTCATAAATGTGCATCAAATCATCACGAAGCGTCACCCAACGGCGCTTCCAATTCCGACGCCCTCCTTTCCGACCGCCTTTTTTGAAAAGGTACCCGCACTTATAAACAGGCCCAACCGCAACTGAAGCCGCCTGTTGCGGTTTGGCAGGCGACGCTCCTTGAGAGCTCTCACCCTCCTGAGGCGTCATGAGGAGGGGGGGGGGGGGGTTCAAATCAACCTCTTCTTCGCCTACAGCCGCCAGTTCGCGCGTGATCGTTTTCGGGACGGTCCTCTTCTTCATCAAGCCGCGCACGATGTTTTGTAATCTCGATTTCTGAGTGCGTCAGACAACAGGTGGGGGTGCAGGGACTTGAGGGCCCGCGTCTGTTTGAATGGGCTCGCGATTTTTCACCACGGATAGCTCGACGAGGTTGAGGACGAAAGGGAGGATGGGGTCTATCTCGACGGTGAACACATCGCGCAAGTCCTTGCACGAGAGAACTTTGGCGTCTGTGGCGCCAACCCGAAGGTAGTGGCGATCAGTGACAATGAACCTGTACGACGACTCTGCACAATTGAGGAACGTCGACGGGTCCTTCCAAACCGTCCAGATCTGGGTTTCTAGCGGTGAAAGCGCCCAGTAGCTTGTCTCCCACAGGAACGGCATGCTGAGGGTCAAGCACTGCGAGCCGCTGGCGACTTTGTCGCATCAACTCCTCCAATTCCGCATCCGCCTCCATTCCCTCGAAATTAACGTTTTCAAGCGGCTGGAAGCCTTCCGCAGCCTCCAGGTGAGGAGCTTCTGCGTGCTCTCCCCTTCTTGCGAAGCCACAATGGGCTTCATCGCAAGCCCTTGCTTTCTCTTTGTTCCCTTTCAACTTGGAAATAGCGTGCAAGCAGAGCCTCGAGGTGTGCAAGAGTGGCAGAGGTCGCCCTGTTCATTTGCTTTAAGCCCTGCTACGCGGATGAAACAAGATGACATCGCGAGCGCCTCTTACTGAGTTATCAAGTGCACCCCTCTCCCATTCCTTCAGGACAGAACATGCAGACGCCATCATGGCAGGTCCATATTTCGGACCTTCTCGTCCGCTCCACTTTCGCCGCCATCCCACCCTGTGCTCTGCACATGCTTTGTAAGCCTCCTTTCCATCCTTTCATCCCCCTCTGCGCACGCAGTGCAAGTGGAAGACTCTCCAACTTGGCCGACGTGCCTCCTCTCCTTCTCAAATCGTTGGTGTCGAATCATCAGATTCAAGATCTTAGAATTCAATTAATGACTCAATATATACATGTAATCGACGTCACACGGCGTTCGCAAACGGTTGGAGTGTCGTCGCAAGTTGGCCTGTCAACAACTTTGTCGTGGAAAACGGTCGTCGAGGAACCACCACCGTCGATGTTGACGACGGAAGACAAGCCAAGATGCTGCACCAGCTCTGCCATTTCCCACAGATCAGGCCCAGCTTTGATGTCTTCTTCCCCATCGACTTGAATCAAGAACAACCTGCACGGTGAACAAATAGCGAATGTGTCACGAAGTACCTCCCAGCCTCATCGTGACCAATCGCCGTGCGAGGAGCCTTCTCAACAACGAACCCAGAAGAGTTCTTCATGCCCTCAACGGCAATGCTTTCGAGCACGTTGATCGAACCGTTTCTCAAGAGCCAGACGGCGCCAGATATGAGCTCCTCGAACTCGAGCTGCTCAATCATGTCCTTGGTCAAGTATCCAGTGACGAAATCGCCCCCCTTCGTGAGGCCGAAACTCGCTCTGTTCGTTCCGGCGATCACGACCGGCTTGCTGTCCATGATGATGTTTCCTTCGCATTCGCCAGTTGCCATATTGAAAAAGCCACCATTTGTGGCATAAACGCAGTTGAATTCCTTGGCAGAATCCGACGTTTTAGCTGGGGAGCATTTGCTTCCCTGCACTGCTTAGAAGAATCCCACTCGTCGGACCTTGTGATTGACTGCAATTCGAAAATGTCCGATAACATTGTCGCTCATGCCAAGGAAGACATTGGCTTTGCGGCCAGTTGAAGGAAACTTGAATGTGAAGCTGGTCGTGTTGAGCATGGGGCCGTGCCCCTGTCACAGTCAGAAAATCAATGCAAAGTAAACCCCAGTCATGGCAGGTAGACTATCAAATGAAGCTTCATCAGCTTTCAAAGATCGGCCCCCCTCAATAGCCGAGCAAGACGCAAGGCACGCAAAGAGAAAGAGTGCACGCATTGGGAGTTTGACAGATAATTTTAGATATTTTTGAGTTATCAGTTGGGTGGCTTTTGAAAAGTAGGATTCTCTAAAACGCTTTTCTTGTGGATAAAACAGTTCAATTTGCTGTGGATTCTCCTTTTCTTCGAAACAGGGTGATGTCTCCTATTCCCAGCTAATTTGCTTGTTAAAATTCTTGAGTCATGAAAAATCGTTGACTCGATGGATTTCAGGAAAATCCTCTGCGAGAGTTCTGTAACCGAGGAAGTTGTCATCAAGCGACTCCGGGATATCGCTTCTTTCGTCCAGAATGGCATCTTGCAAATTGACCTTTGTCTCATACCTGCAAGATGATTCGCATAATGTCCGGGATGCTATCGCTACCGCAGAAAATATTGCTACACTTTTTGAGGCCTCTAAACGGTCGCATAGTGTTGCGGATGCCTGCATGGAAACTCTCTCCAGTTTCTTGTCGAAATTCTCCCCGCAACAGGCCTCCTCAGGATTTCCTGATCTCTGTAATTCAAGCGAGCACTTTACCCTCACGAATCAGCGATTTCTGTTCAAGAGATTTTAATGCAGCACATTGACGAGCTTTTTGACCTTGCGTCATTGGAAAAATCCACCGTGGAGTCAGCAACGCTGGACGTTCTGTTCAAAATGGCCCTTCACAGTATGCCGCACTCATCAAATCTAAAACAATAGACGTTAAAGCTCAAAAGGCCCTTTTCGCCACCGCGCGTGCCTTCGACGTCCTCACTGATCTTTTGTACCGGAAAGACCCAGGGGTCTCGTCAAGGGCGGCGGTACTTCTTTCGTCCATCTCTGCTAAATGTGAATACCCATCAGTTTGATTGACTGTTCTCAGCCGTGATTGGGGGGCTCATGTCCTCAAAAGCCCGTCCTGCGTTTGAACATCTACTTCTCAGCCCCTACCCCCTCAACCATATTGCCGCTGCTCGTGCATTTGCCGCCATCACCGCTGTCTGTACTCCGCCCCCCCCCTCCCCGATCCTTTGATTCGATCCTCACCCCCCTCAGCCATCGGCGCGAAAGAGCTCTCTGCACCCCACGTGATCTCTGCGATATCGACTCTCATTTTCGAATTTCCTCCCTCAGCCGCCATCGACAGCCTCGTCGGCCTGACGGCTGTTGCGAGGGCTACAGCCGTTGCGCCTCTCCTGACCCCGCCGCTGCACCATGCGTTGGGTCTGGCCATTTTGTCGTCTCACGTCGGTCTGCAGGATGCTGCCATCAACTTGGTGTCGCTGCTAGTCGAGCATAAGACCGCCCTCGATAGCTTCAAGGGGTCTCCAATCATCAGCGCCGTCGTCGCTCGCCTAAACGACAACTCAGACCACCCCCGCAGAATCACTACCCTTCGCCTGATCTCCCGCCTCACACCCCACGCCCTCCTCCACCCCGACCTCAACGCCGCGGGGATCATTGCCTCCTTCGCGCCATTTCTTGCGTCCCAAGATGAGGCTGAAGTTGAGCTTGCCGTCAAAGCGTTCGTCGCCATCACAAACACCCACGACGAGTCGCGCCAGGCGTCATGGCTGACGGGGGTGGCCGTTCAAATTCGAAAAATGAGCGTCTCGACGGACGAAAAGACTCGCAAGTTGGGTCAGTCGATTTCGCAGCGGTTGGCGCAGTCTAAGACCGGCGACGCGGCGTCCAACTCTGCGGGCATGACGGGGGGCAAGTTGGAGGAGGACGTCAAGAGGCACGTCGCGGCTATTTTAAGTGAGGGGAAAGAATCCCCCCCGTCTCTCTTCCATTACTCCGCATCATGGCTTCGTTCAGTCGCAGAGTCCGGCCACGAGCGCAGGGGAATGCTCATCCGCCTCGGCGCCCACAGCGCCGCTGCCAAATGTCTTCTCGCGCAAAATGAGTGGTCTGCGGTGACTGCTTGCTGCGCGCTTTTGGCCGCCCTGTGCGGCAACATTTTTGGCGCCGTTGACTCGCAGTTTGCGTGGCTCGATGCCTCTGCGCAGTGTCGGGTCACCGATGCGGACGGCCACAAAGGTGTCATCCGGCACGTGGACCCCCCTTCGAAAGGACACCGACATCACATCATTGCGGAGGCGTCGCGATCGCTGACAACGATTGCTTTTGAAAATTCATACGTCAAATCGCGCGTCGCGAAAACAGGCATCATCGAGAAGCTCGTGAATGCACTCAAAGAGGCATCAGATCCAAAAATAGCCGCCATCATGGCTGCACCCGTGAGTGCCGCCCTCTTCGCCCTCTGCTGCGATGCCCCCGCCAACATGGCCGAGGCAGTGCAGCGCGGCGCTGCCAAGGCGTTGCCGCCCATCATCGCGATGGGGCCTGACGTTTCGAACGGGTGGGCGGCTCGCGCTCTGGAAGTTGTCATCGCGACGCCCTTGTGGCGTGCACCCGTTGTTGTGGTTGATGGCGACGTCAGGCGTCGACATGACGTGTCCCTCAATCAATTCGCGCAGCTTGACGCCGCCAAGGGGGGGTCTATCGCTGGACTGAGCGGCGCTCTGGATGCGACCCTCGTTGTCGCGCGAGCCGCATCTCTTCGGTCGCTGGCGGCCGTTTGCTACCGGAATTCTAAAAATAGAGTCGCTGCGACGACTTCGGGTGCAATAGTCCGCGCCGTTGGTGCGCTCGCCGCCCCCTTTGCGGCCGTCCAAAGTGCTGCCGCATTGCTCGTCGGCGCCATAGCAGATGACGTTGACAACGTGAGGGAGGGGTGGAATCGAAGCGAAGTGCCGCTTCGTCTCATCGCCCTCCTGCGCTCGTCTGACGCAAACGTCAAGAACGCAGCGCTCGTGGCCGTTCGCATCGCGGCGACGGAGAGTGCGGCTGCGGCGGAGGCGATGGCCAACGCAGGGGTTGTCGTCGGTTGTGGCCACGCTCTTCTTGATGCCGCTGAAGAGACACAAGGAGCAGCCGCACTGGCAGTTGGTGCGCTTCTGTCACGCGAATTTGAAACTGCTGTTAGCGCGTGGTACAAAAGCGCGCAGCCGAAGATTTTTGTGGCGTTGATTGACTCGCCGCGTCATCCACTTGCGGCTGCGGCTGCATGTCAGGCCCTTGCGCAAGCGTTCGTCTCTTCACGAGCTCGTTCTGCTATTTATGGCTGCGGTGGCGCGAAGGCAATTGTCGCGTGCATGGCGCGCCGTCACTACCGCGCGCAGAGGGGCGCCCTTGCCGCCGCTGCCAAAATGGCCGAATTTTCCGACGGGCGCGAAGCGTTGCGAGCCGCAAAACCGTTTGACAACATTGCGAGGCTGCTAACCTCACCGGACGTCCTCGTGCGCTCCACTGCGGCTGAACTTGTGGTCGCGCTGGCGGCAACGTCGGCCGAAAAAGCTGCGCTTGTCGATGCCGGCGCGATTGGGGCGCTGCTTGTGATGATCCGCTCGCGAAGCGAAGCGAATCAAGCCGCCGCTGCGCGCGCTCTTCGCGTGATGATGCAGCGCTACCCGGCAGCGCCGCGCAAGTTTGCCGCCGAGGGGGGCTGTGCCACCCTCGCGGCGCTCCTATGTGCGTCGGCGTCGGAAAGCGTTGTCGCGGCGGGGGTCAGCCTGTTGGCGCCGCTGGCCAAATACGCTGCATTTGTTCCAGGCCAGGACGTATTAAAAGGTGTTGCCGCGCTGCTCGGGGCTAAAAACAACGCCAAGGTCCCTTTTGCGGTCCAAGAGGCTGCGTCGCGCCACTTCGCCAAGATGAGCCGCTACGACGTTTGGACGGCGGCCCTGCATGCGCGCGGCGGGCGGGAGCGTCTGGTTGCGATGCTCCAAAGTGCAAATTCGGGTGTGTTTGCAGCAGCCGTGGACGCACTGTCGCGGTTTGAAGCCGAGGAGGTTTTAACAGACGCTGTCTTTAGCGCCGTTGCCAAAGGCGTCGCCGCAGCCGACGATGACGCGCGACGCTTCGCCGTCGCAGCGGTTAAATGCATCGCGAGGTTTAAGTCAGGCCGCCAGAAGCTCGTCACCCAACCGTAACAGCTATTTCTCTCCTGTCCTTTTAACTCAAACAGCTTTGTCGCCGATTTTTTTAACTTTTTGGAGAGCTCCTCCCCTGCCCTCGTCGAGAGCGCCGCCAACGCCATCGCCTCCGTCGCATCCGACCGCGCCGCCGCCGCTTCGATCCTGCGCGCAGCCCCAACGGCCCCCACGGCCGTCTTGCGTGCGGTGGCGCACGTGAGCTCCATTGTGCAATTAGCCGCCCTCAACGCGGCCTTCAGCCTCTCCGCTGACGCCCGAGGACGCAAAGGGTTTCTCTCGCATTCTAAATTTGGAGCCATCATCGCCGCCACCCTCTCCGGCGACGTGCGCGTAGCAGCCGCGGCTCTTCGCGTCGTTGCGCGGATTGGACGTTCTGCGGTGGAAGGGGCATCTATTTTTGGAGCAGTCACTCATACGCTGTCAACCTTCCTTCGCCACGATGAGCCGCTGGCTGTCAGTGCAGCACTCGCTTCGCTTCGCGAGGCCTCGCTTTGCTCCGCAGGGAGGCGTGCGCTGATGCGCGATGATGTCTTTGAGGCCCTTAAGTACCTCCTCTGCGAGGCGGAGCCGACAATGCGCGCGAAAGTCGCTGAGAGCATCCGCTTTGTCGGCCTGTCACGTGACCTGGCAACTCGCCTCCTCGCCAATGGCGCGCTGCCCTACATCGCCGCGCTTCTCGACACCCCCTTTGCCCACGTCCGCGTCGCAGCTCTGCGAGGCCTCTACGGTCTGTTAACTTTTGTTTTCCCCGACGCCGACGCCGCCCACATCCGCCTTGGCGCGACGCTCGTGCGGCTGCTGGCGGATGCGGAGGCCTCGACGAGGGGGTGGGCGGGGTATGTCTTAGAGAATGCCCTGAGGGGGGTTGACACGAAGGCACAGGCGTTGGAGGCTGGGTTGATGGCGCGACTGAGGGACTTGTTAGTTATTGGGGGAGCGTCGGTTGTGGGGGGGGGGGTGCTGGCGGCGTTGAGCGGGTTTGTAGGGAATGACGTCGCGATGAATGACGACCACAAACGGACTGTCCTTTCGCTTGGTTTCGTCGACGTGATTGTGCCGATGGCAAATGACCCCTCCCCCAACGTCCACATGCGCGCAGGCCGTTTGTTAAGCAAGCTTTTATCCCCGCGCGTCATTGACGTCGGGACGGCGCGACAGATTGTCGATTTTGCGCTCGCGCTGCTGAAGGGGGGGGGCATTGGTGAGAGAATGACCCTCACTGGCGCGACTGCTATTTTTAGTGCAATACCAGACGAGTTCGCTTCGCTTCGCGGGATTGCTTTCAGCGAGGGCGCTGTCGACATCTTGTGTTCTATTTTTAGCAGCGAGGTCGATTCAGAATGCAAGGCTGCCGCTGCCAACGCGATTTCAAACCTCTGCCGCAACCGCGCCGCTCGCACGTCGGCTGTTCGCGCCGACGTCGCGCCAAAACTTGTCGCCGCGCTCGCCGCAACGGAGCGCACCCCCGAGCGCGCGTCAATTGCTGCCGCCATCGCGACGATTGGCGTCCACCCGTCAGCTTCGCGCGCGTTTCAAACCCGCGAGGTCATCCGCAGTTTAAAGACTCTGTTATATGACCCTCTCGCGCGAATCGTTGGGGCGGGTGCGGCGGCTCTGTCGGCGCTGGCGTTGGCGCCCGAGGGTGCGACGCTTGTCCTCTCAGTCGGGTGCCTCTCCCCCCTCACAACCGCCCTCGCACACCCCTCCCCTGCCGCTCACGCACCCGCGGCGCTAGCCTTCGCCGCCCTCTCAACGCACCCCCCCCACGCCTCTCTTTTGCGCAGCGTCGACGGATTTCCGCTCCTTCTTGCGCTTTTAGACCCCCCCCTTGCGGATGCCGCATCTTTCGCCGCGGCCCTCCGCGCAGTGGCTGTCCTCGCGCGCGACCCCCCCAATCGCAGCGCCCTCATCAGCGCGGGAGTTGTCCCCCGCGTCGTTGCCCATCTTGCGGCGCCGGAGGTGGCGTTGAGCGAAGAGGCAGCGCGCGCGCTGGCTGCGCTGGGGGTGGATGAGAGGGGGAGGGAGGAGGCTGCGGCTGCTGGCGCCGCTGAGGCGCTGGTGGCGTGCGCCTTTTTGGAGGGGGGGGCGCCGCGGTTGCAAGCGGCGCGCGCAATGGCGTCCCTTTGCCTCGCGACCACAAACATGGCGGTGGGGGGGTGGGGGTTGTTCCTCCCTCCGCTGCTGGCGTTGCTGAGGTCGGAGTGGGGGGTGGTGAAGAAAATGGCGGCATGCGCCATCAGGGCCATGACCTTTCACGAGAAGATGCGGCGAGAGCTTGTGGCGCAACTTCCGGACGATTTGTTTGTTAGCGCGCGAGGAGAAAAGGACACTGAGGTTGTTACAAATATGACTGATTGATGTTTTATGACTCCGATTGTGGTGCCTCTGACGTTGCAGATTCGGCGATTTCTCTATTCTATTTTTAGCATGATGTGCCTCTCAGAGCAGTTCCAGCAGCAGTGGCACCGCTTTCGAGCGTTTGACGTCGTCGACGCCGCTCTAACAGACCCCGACATTTACGTCCTTTACTTCGCCTCAGCCTCCCTCCCCCCCCTCGCAGCTGCAGCGCGCCGCCCCAATGGCCTCTTCGTCCCCCCTCTTGTCACCCGCGTCTTTAACTTCGCCGCATATTTACGCGATGTCCTCCCCCCTCCCCACGCACGCGACATCGGCGGGGTGTGGGGCGCCGACGCAGAGGCGGTCGAAGCGGCCCGACTGCGCCATCTCGACGCGACGGCCGTCGATGGGAGCGTCGACTCGTGGGGGGGGGAGGAACGGCGCTACCGCGCCTTTGAGCGGGGGCTGGTTTCTCTTTTCTCTTTTCTCGACGAAGAGGAGGTGGGGGTGGGCCTTCGCGCGATGGGGGTGCGGCTGAGCCACCGCGACGGCGACTTGTCAAGGGTTGCGGTCGATGACAGCCGCGAACTGTCCGACGAAGAGGCGCGCATGCGTGCGCTGGATTTTTACGCGCGCGCGCTCAGCGTTGGGGCGGCGGAAGATGCGCTTGCGCACGCTTTTGTCGAAGAAAGGGGGGGGGGGGTATTTTTGAAGTGCTCGGGATTCTTTTTGACACGCGGCGCGCAGAGTGTGTCCTGCATGGGCTGAAGACTCTTTCAAAATGTCTTTTTAGAGAGGACGTCGCCATCGCTGTCGCCCATTCGAATTTATTTAACAAAATCATCCCCCTGTTAAAAACGAAGGACCCCGACACAGCCGTTTACGCCCTGCGCGTCCTCGCCGCACTTGCAACCCCGGCGCAATCAAAACTCCCTGCCGCCAGCAGCCGCGCAATTGCAGCCGCGATGGTCCATTTGGGGGGGGGGGGACGGGAAGACGTGCGGCTTGAGGCTCTGAAATTCCTCGCAGCGGCGGCGATGGATGAGCGAAACGTCGCGGCGCTGATGTCCTACGGCGCCATCAAAGCGCTGTCGGGGATTGTCCGAGGGGGCACCATCGCCACAAACGCCTACGCCGCGCGGCTGATGGCGCGGCTGGGAGTGCAACCCTTGGCGCGCGAGGCTGCAATTCGCGAGGGGGTGGTGGAAGATTTGGTGGCGACAGTCGTGGAGAAAAGAGAGGACGCGTTTCCAGATTCGATCGACGTGCGGGGGGGGGGGGGGGGATTCTGACCGCGCAGGCGCTGCCCGCGATGACTCGCCACGACGCCCTCGACCGCCACGCCCTCCGCGCGGCGGGACCTGCGGCGCTGCTGCGGAGGGAGGGGGTGGCATTTGCGTCGCCGCAAGTGGAGGCTGCGCGGGCGCTCGTCCGCTCAGGGGGGGCTGTTCCGACCCTTCGCGAAGTGATGGTGCGAGGGGGGGGTTGAGGGGGGGTGTCTTACTCCAAAAAAGGTCACGGGGGAGGAATTCACGCGGGAGTCTGCGGCGCTGGTAGTTTCAAATTTAAACGAAGTTGCGACGGGTTAAAAAATAGAATCTTCTGTACACATGACGAATATTCTTTAGAGACTTTTGAGCCTGCTCTTGGCCTCGGCGAATTGTTCCGCCAAGTCGTCGAAGAGGGCCTGCAGCTGCCCCTTGCGCGCCGCGTCGTCGCTTGCCGGCAGCCACGCCGCCGCCTCCGAGTCCTGTGGCTTTTAGTCTTTAAGTCAAGGGGCTGCAACCGCCGTGCTGACTGTGCGGGACGCGGAAAGGATGTATTGGCGGTAAAAGATCCTTTTAATCTTGAGACGAAACTCGCGGAGCTGCGCCTCGTCTTCGCAACGACAAAAATCGAGCAGCTGCGCGAGGCGCCGCACCTGCCGCTGGGGGGAGGGTGAGATAAAATGGTCTTTTCTTTAAAGCGTCGAGAGCGCGGTAGGAAGGGCCACTGGAGCGTACTTTGGAGAGTTTGAGAGCGGCCTTGATGTGGGGGTACATCTCCATCGCGTTGTCCATATTTAATTTCGAAAAGCCGCGCTCGCGCAGGTTCGCCACGTCCGTGACGTCTCGCAGGCGCTGAAAGCTTTCGTTCGGGTCCTCAACGCACACATCAACGACGCCATCATCCGCCAGCGCAAAATCGTACACCGCCCGCAGCATCCGACCTCCCCCTCCGTCAGCACCCTCCCACCGACCCAACCCACCCGCATGCCCCATGCGCTGATACGGCGCAAACGTGAGGGCCTGGCTGAGGCGGAGGCGGCGCTTGTCCGGGTAGGAGAAGAAGAGGAAGAAGGTCGTGAACGCGGCGAGGCAGAGGCGGCCGGATGCGAGCTCTTCGAATCTGGAGGGAGTTGGCGGGGTTGGTGGGGGGGGAGGGACATGGCGATGTAGTGCCAAGCGGGGTCTTGGTCGTCGACGATGGAAGCGCCGTCAATGAGCCAAACGACGAAGTTTTGCATCCGGCGGAAGAAGCCGAAGGCGGCGTCGGACTGGAGGTTACTCTGGCGTGGGGTCAGATTCGGCAGCTGGCGCAGGGATGGGGAGGGGGGGGCTCACAAGGTACATGACGAAGGACTTGGGCCCTGTAGGCGCAGGGGTTGTCCACGCGGACAAGATTCTGCCGGGGACTTCGAATTTTTCTGCAAGTGACTGTGGCGTCAAACGGAGACTTTTGGGGCGCACGGATTGGAAAGCGTCTGACGAGAGGAAGGGGTCCCCCATGGCGTCTTTTACTAGCTGAACGACTTTTGTCACGGGCTTGCCTTGGCGAGATTTTGGTGGGGCGAGGCCTCGGTGATGAAAGTTTAGACAGCTTTGGAGGGAGTCCGAAGCAACGTCTATCCTGACGCTAGGAGAAAGGTACCCCACAATCTCCTCGCTCTCTCCAAACACCTGATGGCAGAATTCAGGCGAAATCTCTTGACAGATCTCTCCAGGGCCGGAATCTAGGTTGTCAGGCGACGCAGTCCTTGCAGCAAACAAAATCGGAATGACACGGCGTCCCGAGCTGAAACGATACCCTCCGCATCGTCAAGTTTTCTTTTGCCTGGAATTTCCATGGCGGGAAATCCAGTTTTGGCGGGAAAATGTTTCTGTACAAAACACTAGCAGAATCGAGTCCCAAACCCAGGGATCTCTCTCTGCTCTAGATAATGAAAGCACCACGGATAATCTACAGACGCATATGGAGGCACGTAACCTTTGTTCGCCACCAGCATTTCGAACGCAAGTCTCGAGAATTGGCTTGCAAACGTTCCGACAAAAAAGGTGGATTCGCGGAGAAGAAAAAGGTCGATAAGAGTAGACTCTGTGACAACTCCAGCGTCCACAACTCCGTGGATCAGTCTGTACTCGATGAACCAGCGTCCTTCGAACACGGACCTGTCCATGTTCAGAGCGACTAAGTCCTTTCCAAAAGCCTTTGAGAACAGGTTCATCGCGTCAATGTCGTCTGTAGCAAGAAACACTTTCGACACCGAATACTGGCTCCTCATTCGTTCCACAAGCGAAATGTACTCCTCCGTCTCGCTGCACGGCGGTCGAATGGCCGAAGTCGAAGCGTGGACGCAAGCATCGCCTCGACGGACATGCACGCCCACAAACCGATCACGCAGCCCAAGGGTGTTCCTTGCCAGCCGAATCTTGGCCTCCAGCTCTGCATTTGGCCGAAGGAACCAGTGCATGAGGTTGGACCTGTACCATAACACACCGTGGTAGTCCCATTGGGGCGGGACGTAGTCGCTGTCAGGGGAATAGGAGAAGTCGTTCCGCGGGTAAACAACCGCATCGCTCAGCTGTTGCGACGGATGGGAGCAATTGGAGTAGGGCTCGAAATGACACGCGTGGCCGCGGCCGTTGCAAGCCGCGTAGAGGGCGTACGTCCACTCCCCCGACAGGACCATTGCCTTGTTCAGCTTCATGGCGCGATTTAATGCGACTGTGACGTAGTGCATGTTCGCGCCAAGGCCATGCTTCGGCATTTCGAAAACCATCGCCGTGTCGACGTTGCAGGCGGGTGGGAACTGCAGCTGTTGGATGCGCGACAACAGCGACCGCAGCCCGTCCTCCCACTGAAGCGACTTGAGGCAATGAGAAGGACTTTCATTTGGATCGATATCGGGCATGTAAGCCCGAGAAGCACGGGGATTGAATTCGCATTTTTCGCCGAGAAAATCTTTGGGACAGAGGCACACGCCACGGAAGCAAGTTGCAGCGTTTTCGCAATCTGAATCTGTTTTGCAGACGCCTGCATCGCGACACGATGAGTCTGCGATGATGCTGACGATTGGGTCGGAGGATTCAGGAGGAGCTGTCGCTGCATGCATGAGTGCATACGGGAGACTCGAGACCAGTTGAATCCACGAAAAAGTTAGCTGAGTCAGAGTAAGGAAGGTCGTTGCCGTGATTGTCGACGAGGCTTAGATTCAGGACGTAGAAGCCATCGGGGAGGTCGCGGATGCTGACGTGCATTCTCACCTCCCCGTATGCATTGGGCTCTAGTTCGTTCGCATTGGAAGGAAGCGGCTTGTCGTTCACAGTGAATCTGATTTGGCCATCTAAACATCAGAAGATCAATCAATAGTAACGACCCTTGCGGGGATCGAATTCATTGACGACATACGACAGTACTACAAGTTCTCCAGAGGTGAACACATGACTGTTCGTAGGAAAGAGGATCAAAGTTGCTAACTGAGTGAAAAGAGATCAAGAGTTCGTCACTAGGAACTCCATAAACGAGGGTTGCGAGGACGATGCCCAAGAGTCCACTGTACAACATCAAACGACTAAATTGATAATCTGTTAGAGCAATGATATGGTTTCATTCTTGTTCATAACGCATACACAGGACATTATCCAAAGGGATTTGGTTGCGGAGGAAATCGAGGGGATTTCAGGGGCTCTGTGTCACGAAAGCCTCTCGGCTCTGACACCTCGATCGCCTGTGGGCCATCTTCGACTTTTAAACCAGCAATTTTCCTCCTGATTTCTTCAAGCTCTGGTACTGCAACCTGAATATCGCTATCTGATGCAAACAGCTTGCTCCGAAGCCTGTGGAATTCTGCATTGTACGCATGGCAAACATCCTTTGTGTCAATGACGGATTTGGACGCATTTTCCCGCAGCCTAGCGTACGTATCAGGGTCTGAGAAAATGTCCACAGCTCGTCGGAGAGCCCACTTAATGCCTTGGAGGTCGTGGACTGCAAACACAAACCCGTTTCCACTGCCAGTCGATTGATTAAACTGCGCCGTCAAACCCCAACAAAAAACACGCAGACCTCGACGACAGTGTCCTTCAGCCCCCCCGTCGCAAAGGCGATCACAGGAGTACCGGCGACAAAAAATTCATGTTGCACGACGCCCCCTGGCTCGAACATGGACGGCATGAGTGCAAAGTCCGCGCCAAGGTTGACAAGAGGGCCATCAGAGAAAAAGGCGTCAGGATCGGCCCAGAAGTTGTTTGGGAAGCGGTGCCGCAGCTCAAACATCTTGTCCGCGCACCTTGCCGCATACTCCTCCACACGATTCGCCTTGCCCCCGACCAGGATGAGGACGTTTCTGTTTGTGGACACAATCAACTCCTCTGCAGCGTCGAGGATGAGGTGGACACCCTTCTGCACGGTGATGCGCCCAACGAAAGCAAAGACAGGCATCGTTGGACAGGCCGTCGCGAAACCAAAGTACTTGGCCTGCAGCAGCGCTTTGGCTGCGGAGTGATCACCCGAAGCGATCTTTTTGACTTGCGCACGGCGTTCTGCAACGCGGATGCCGTTTGAATACGCAAAGGGGGAGGGGAAGGCACGCAGAAGAGGTGCCAGTGGGGAGGATTGGAGGATCTCGGTGCGGTAGCTCTTGGAGACGGTGGCCCACGTCGTGCTTGTCAAGAGGGCAGCGCGGGACGGGTTTATGATTGCTTTGCGCCAAAATGGGTCCATCAAATAATGCTGCGGGAGTTGATGCTCCAATTCAGCGCGATGGATTGTCGTTTCGTCAAAGTACAATCGCCCCTCATAGTTCTCGTCCAAATTGTGAATTAAATGGACAAACGAGGTGCCCTTGAAGGTCGTGCCGAAGTGTCCCGCCTTGACGTAGGCGGGCACGAAGCCAGTGAACCAGTCGTTGGTCACAACCAGCGAAGGGACGACAGCAGCCTGGCAAAGGTACTCAAGGGAGCCCTTGCAGAATGCGACGATGGCGCGGAGGGTGAACATGGCGTCTCCAGGCGCATAGGCGACAGGCAGGAGGAGGGGGTTGTGGAGGAACGTCAGCTTCACCCCTTTGACAACCCCCGTGTGGACGCCAAACTCAACGACTTGGTTCCCAACAGATGTGCGGACGTTGAAGGCATGGGCGACGCCGTACTTGCGAAGGTAATCCACATCGCCTTTGTCGTTGCGGTCGTAATATGGCGAAATAACGTGGACGTCAAGACCAACATCAGCGAGGTCTTGCGTCAGCTCGTCCACCATCACTCCTAGCCCTCCAACCTTTGAATACGGCCCCAGCTCAGGAGCAATTAAGACAATGGGTCCCAGCTCGTTTGCTTTGAGCACAGAGGCTGAAAGCCTGCCCTGAGGTGTACCGGGGTGTGAGAGAACGCAATGCCTGCGAAATCAGTCAGCCGGCTGCAGTGGGAGTACTGGATGAGGCCAAGGATGACGGCACTATCGTAGCCAGCGGTGACGAGGCTGTAAAGGATCTTGTGGACGGCCCCAGCGATGAATGGAATAAGGTCGACAGAGACATTGGACGCAAGGATTCTAAAAGTGTCTGACACGGAACTGCTTGCGACAGCATTCAGAATGCGGCGGTAGAGAAAGTTGTTGCGGACGGGGCCGTGGCCGAAGTCATCGACTGTGGTCGTGAGCATGCGTTCGACGGACGATGCAATCAGCTCCTTCTGAAGGTCCGCCATAGCGAAGACACGGACGCGCCAGCAGACGGTACAATACGGCTGAAGGAGGCAAGTAGCCTGGTCCACGAGCTCATCGTAGTCAAGGTAGAAAGGGTCTGTCAGCGAGATGATGTCAGCAAACTCAAACACAGTGTCGCGGGCGATCCCGCTTAAGTGCTTTGAGACATTGGAGAGGTCCACGTAAAATCTCTTCGCTTCCTCCGACAAGGAGATTGCAACAACAAGAAACTCGTAGAGGACGGGCCCTTTTCGATCGGTCGGCATGATGGCAGCCGTATCGGGGCTGTAAATCGTCTCCACTGCCGTTTGCGGCGACTTGGGAACTCTTGCAAACGCAAGTACTGAGTCGTTGAACCCTTCGCGGCCCATCGCCTTCAAACAAACCTGACGTCGTCAGAACAGAGGTGACGTTGCCAAAACCATGGCCCCAGACGTAAGGAGGGGGTATGCCTTGCGCAATTTTGCGCGATGAATGTAATGTCCGCTGATGAGCCGCAAGTCAAACCCGTACTCAGGCCCAAGCCGTTTCCGGTATTGTTGCTCCGGCTCTGACGTTGCGATCCGGGACACAAGGTCCATGTGGAACCCGTCCGACGCGGCTTTGACGTGGACGTCATTGCGCGCCGCAACTGCAGAGGGCCTCTTGCGCTGACGAGAGACTTTGGCCAGCAGCGTCTCGACCTTGGAGGAGAGGCCCTCAAACTCGCCGATGAAAGTCTGCGGGAGCTCGGGAAGGAAAAAGAGGAGATCAACGTTGGCCCAAGCGCCACGTCCGTAGAGGAAAGCCGGGAAGTGAGTGTCATGATTGCAGGAGGAATGGACGACGATGGAGTCTTGCGGAAGGCGAGTCCTTTCCTCGTCATACCACCTCAATAGCGAAGAGACACCCTCTCTCCTTGTGTCTAACACGGAGCCGTCGGACAGGACTGTGCGGCCGAATGCTGCGTTTATTGCGGAGGGGAGAGTGGACGAGTACGGGATTGTGCCTGCGACAACGAGGTTGCGCTCGAGGTGCTGAGCGCATTCTGAAAAGATGATGAACTTGGGGAACAACGCCCAGAGGGACCTGCAGACCTTGATGAGCATGGGGTTAGGGTAGGGGCTGTCCGAGTACACGGAGTAAGTGTCCTCCTCAAGCGACACAACATGCCCACGCAGAATTTCAACGGCGTCGTAGTGAGGCTTGCCGTCCGGATCCTCGCGGCCCAGTTCTGCAAGGTCGTGCGGGAGGAGGATCGGCCACGCGTGTGCGTTGTCAAGCCGCACACCATCGATTTGAAAGGACGACGCGATGTCGGCTATGTCGGAAATTAAAATGTCCCACGCCCTTTTATCTCGATAATTGAGGAGAAATGTATCAGGCCAATGGACAGACTTGCCGTCGGTGCCGTAATGCGCCTGAAGTCGTCCGTCCGAGTCGACGAATTGGCACAGCAAAGGCGCGTACTTGCGGTGGTAATGCGAAGCGGAGACACGGCAGGTCGAGTCAACTACGACGGACATGCCAGCGTCATGGGCTGACCCGACTAGCTCCCGAAATGCGTCCGCGCCGCCAATGGATGTGCAAATCCGAGCGCGGTCAGTTGCGGCGAATGGAGACCCCATCCCGTGGTTGGAGACATCAAGAGGGTCCCTCTCAACAACGCCAAGAAGGTAGAGACAGCTTACGCCATGCTGCTTGTATTTGTCGAGGTTAGCCCGCACGGTGGCGAACGAGCCGCGCTGCACAAGCTCCCCCGTTGTGCGGTGCCACTTGGCGTCCTCAAGATCCGGCCAAGACTCGTGAATGCAGTCGCTGCGCACATCAGGATGGACAATGAACCTTCCTTGATAAGGACTTCCATTTGGATGAGAAAAGGGTGTGGACTGGAAGTCGTCGCCAACGACGACGACCCGCCAATCGTAAAACCCGGACCGCCAAAAGAGTGGAAGATCAAAGCAAACAGTGCCGTCTCCATCTGCTGCTGCTACGGGCGAGATGGACATGCGATTGAGGTCGTGGCGTACAGCTGAGGAGGACAAAGGGGAAACAAGGTCAAGACTAAGAGCGACACCGGCGGCGCGAGTAACGGAGACGGAGGCGGCCTGGCCGATGACGCGGATGACAGGTTCATGGGGCTGAGATATCTGCCAGTCGCATCCATCATACAGGATATTCAAATATTTGATGGCCGATGAGCGGACATTTGACATCCAGTGACCAATCAAGGAGATGAGAATGTCTTCATAGTGCGCGGATGTGAACGTAAGTTCAAAAGGAGCCAACAGCAACACAGCGGCCTCAACCTTGCGCAAAGCATCAGTGACTGCCGCCTTATCATTTTGGCTGAGGCTCGAGACAAGGTTTTGATACAGCGCTGGGGTCAGCCTGACGGCAGCGCACTTTGAATAGAGCTCAAAGAAAGCCAACGTTGCAGAGCGAAGTGACGTTGATGGGCGAAGAGCTCTGAGAAATGCGTCCTCGAGAAGAGCGGTGCACAAGGTGTCGGCGTAACCTCTGGATGCGATGGCGAAGAGAATATAATCCAACGCCATGTAGACCCTCAACGAGTCATCAGACTCTGATTCAGACGGGAGCTTCCACTTGCCAAGGCCATGCTCATGAGAGTCGGACCAGTACAAGACAAGGCTGACGGGCTTTTTCAGACGCTTTGCGGGGTCCGAGCTAGCGGCAATGCGCTCATATATGTATACTGTGATCTGATGCGTAAGCTCAGATATACGTTCAGATTACCGTATACCAATCAATTTCGCGAATTTCTTCAGTTATCCAAGAATTCTGTCTGTCGCCGTCCTCGTCGAGGTCTTGTAACGTTGTCCCCATTGCCAGTGTTGTCGAGATGGCGCGAAGTTCATCAAATATACTGGGAGTGCTTCCATCGACCACAACAACAGATTTGCGAAGAGTTTCAAGATGAGAAGCAACGACAGGAATTGTTGCGAAATGAACAACGCGGATAGCGGGAAGGCCACCAAGGGATGACCCGGCAAGAATGTTCCGTATCGAGGCATTTACAATAACCTTCGATGCCGATAGCGAAGCGAGGTCCTCAAAGCTGGAGACTCGTCCAGGCCTGGACGGGCTCTTCTGCGCCATAAACCCAATTTTCTTTTATTCTTTAAACAGCATTAAAACAGAGCCTTTCTTCACAAAGATATCTGAAGTGAAGCCAGATGTGATTTTAAGTTTGCGTCTTCCTCATTTACTTTGCAATTGCCATCAGCGGATACTAACTAACTCGTTTTAAATATTGTTTATTTTTATTTCAATGATCAAACCTGTAGCACAAAAATTTCAGGATCCCCTTCGCTTACAGGCGTTTGTTGAAAGTGCGGAGCTCCAATCGTACACCAAGAGTCCAGCGCCACGTATTCTGGCTGAAAGGTATGTACCTCTCCCACCCGCTGTCCATTGCAGCCGATTTTGATTTGGAAGCCCTGCGGTGACGAAGTCTTCTGATGCATTCAATCAAGTGTACCAACAGAGCCCATCTCCTGCAGTTCATTTCCTTCCTTTTTCTTTTAACTTTGTAGATTATTCTCTCATTGCTGAACGAAGGAGTTGCTACTCCCGCCAAATCGTTAGCAACGCCTAGCGGGCTCGGGAAAACGCCATCGTTCCTCCAAACTCCACCCATGGCTCGCTCAGCTTCGTCTGGCGTTGGACCTCTGTGTAAGATGCGCTTAGTACCCAATATTTAACAAAAGCAGCATCCATGTTAAGAGCTGAGCCTCCTCGGCCACTTGCCTTCTCTACTCCCAAAGAGCAAACTCCAAATGTCGCCAGCAAAGAGAAGGATGTGTTTGATGTTGCCGATGAAGACCTCCCATCTAGATTTCCGCAACCCAAGCGGCTGGACACAACACCAGCGCCTCAATCGTCACCTCCTCTTGGCGCACAGCCGCCGGCTGCCGCGCAGCAGGGCAAGACATATGCAGCTCGGCTAAGCGCATCTTTAGCAAATGCGTCCAAACGGAATGCCAACGGTGCGGGGCACACGGCACCTCAACCAGCCGCCGCTGCGCCAGCGACGCAAGCTGCACCCCCTGCGCCGCCCCAAGAAGAAGCTCCTGTTTTGAAACCTTTCAAAAGCCCTCGACAGAATGACCCAGCGACTCCGAAAGATTCCTCCGCTGCCCAGATGGTGCCTCCAGAACCCATCTCCAATCCACAAGGCGCCTTCTCGAAGTCAAAAACGCCTCAGATGGCCAACAGCGCCACCAAAGGGCGCCGCGGCCGCCCAAAGAAAATCGTCGCAGCCGCGCCGAAAGAAGGAGCTGCTGCGGTTGTGGCGGACAAGCGAGAAGAGGGCGACGGGCAAACGACCCCCGTTGTGAGTGTCTGCTGTGGTGCGGCTGACGGTGGCAGAAGAGGGTACCGCTGTGCCCGTGGCTTGTTATTTTGAAGGCGTGCAAGGGGCGGCCGTACATTGTTTTGTTTGGGAAGCATCGAGAGACAGGAGACATTGTGTCGGATGAGTTTGATGGGCTTATGCAGCAGATGACATCTTCGCGCATAGTTGAGCGAAGAGACGCTCGGACGGTGAAGTCGAAGCAGACAATTTATGAACTTGATGGGCCTTTGGATCGAGAATGCGCACTGACAGGTCCTCCAGCCCCGCGCACCGCTCATGCCGCTGCAGCCCCCGACGTGTCCCCCGTTGTGTTAGACAAATTTGCCGAGGGGTTCCCTGAGAGCTGGCAGGACGTTGTGCAAAACGAGTTTGATGCAATGTTTCTCTCCGATTGCTGTCGATTGACGTCGCAAGTATGAAAAGCATTCAAGAAGCACCGCCGGTAGAAAAAGAGGAGTCCTCATCCCCCCGAGATCCATCTCCTGAAAGGTCACCTGGCGCCGAGGCCCCTCTCGTCGTCCGCCCCGAAGACAATCCTGCGGAAATCTCCATCACCCGCTCGGGGCGGCGGAGGATGAAGCCCTTGGTCTAGGTTTGTTTGAATGGCTAACGGTCTAGGCTTTTTGGGCCAATGAGATCCCGCGGTACGACTACAACCGGGACTTGTTGTTTGTTTTGAAATCAGAGGCTGCCGAAACGCCAAAATGTCTGCAGGGACAGCGGGCTGCTGCGCTGACATTTGAAGCGGCCGTGTTGAAGCGAGGGGCTGGGAAGTTGACGGCAACGCCGACGCCGACGTCAGATGCTGAAGTGAAGCGGAAGCTGGCGCTGGGTGGATGTTCAGCTGTCTTGAGCTCACTCTTGGCAGTTGAAGAATTCAAGAACGAATCGGATGGCAAGAAATCGAAGCCCAAGCAGCCATCAAGTGACCAATCCTAAGCCCATCTAAAATCATGAGAACGGAAAGGCCGAGACCGCTCGTCGTCGCCCAGCCCGTCGCCGCCGTCGAAGCGCGGCGGGAGGAAGTCCGTCTCCTTCGTCGAGGCGCCGCTGCCTGTCATCCCTTCGCCCTCGAGCGAATGGACTGCGCAGCAGGACGAGCTTCTGCAGAAGCTTTACGTCGAGTATTCGGAGAAGCAAGTTGGGGACTTGTGGATTCAAATGGGGACGCGGCTGGGCCACACGGCGAAGGAGTGCTACGACCGGTTTCACGGCCAGTACAAGACCCCACGGCAGAGTGAGGAGGCTTTTTGAGGATTGTTTGGTGTGTTGATGAGCTCTGATTGAGTTTTCACGGGTTGGACTTACTTTTGGATGTGCGGAAGTCCAGTTGCCTGATGGCTGCAGGACGATCCGCCCCACGTACGAAGGCGAAACGAGGCAACGCCAAGGCTCGAAGAGGGACGGGGCGGCATGCACGTGAGCTGCGGGAGATGCTTGATGATGTGCGTTGTCGAGGAGGGGGGGGCGCAGGGGTAACGATTTGCAGTCGCGGGCGACGAAGGAGGATGACTTTTTCGCAATGACTCCGTTTCGAAATGCGATGAAGCAGAACGAGGCGATGGCAGCGGATGTTGCGATTGAAGTGGATGATGTCGATGATGTGAGGGGGGAGGGGGAAGTCGTTGCTGACGTGAAGTCGCCACAAAGGGGTGCAGTCAGCGGGCCAACGCCGCTGGTGCTGAGGAATGTCAACATGCGGGACCTTGACGGGTACATTGCTAAGACAAAGCGACATTTAAACGGGGCTAAACGCGAATCCAAGGGGAAGAAAGTTGATCGGTTATCTCCTCGGCTTACTTCCAAGGTTGCGTTGACGCCTGTCCGCAGTCGAGCGCCGTTGTTAAAAAAGGTTGGCGTGTTGAAAGCTAGCTGAATTAGGCAGCGGGAGGAGCAGCTGCTTGAAAAGACTCGAAAACGGAGCAAAGTTCGCTCTGACGACGAAGAGAGTGGTGAGGAGGGGTCTAGTGAGGAAGTGTAAAGTATCTTACTTAATAACAATCAAGTGGAAGCAACAACTTGCTTTACTAACGCAAGGGACGCAACTCAGAAGCCCCAGTCCCAGCGCCCGACTGAGCATTGGTTAGGTCGGGCGATGACATTCTTCAAAGTCAGAGCGTTCAAACACAGACAGTACTCTGCCAGCTGTATCCTGCAAAGAAGCACCAACGGTCTTAACATATCGCAAGTGCGGGTATGTGAGAGGGTTGGAGATGTCATTGCCAGGGGCGTAGCTGACGCACATCACAGACCTGTTTGCTTAAGATGTGCATATGGTAAATCCTTGATGAAATGAGCAGAGCACGTACCCTTGACTCGGCGCAGGATGGATCGCAGCTGGGTCCAAGTCTGGATGGATTACGTGAAACGGGTCCCCAGACAGCATGACTGGACACAAACTAAAGACTATCACGATGAAGCATTTTGGGGCACAGCCACAGATTTCTGAAGAAGGAATTTACTTGTTTCAAGAAAAGACCAAGGCTGAACAATCACGCACGAGCAACCACTTTGATGACAGCTCCATCTTCAGGGAAAATAGTGGGCCCAAAGATGATTTGATCACTGGTGGGTGTCTTAATTCGATTCCAATCACAAAGCTTCGTTATGGTAGCAATGAAGACCATCATGTGCTGCTTCGCATACTCACGGCCAAGGCACTGATGCGGTCCAATGCCGAACGCAAGGAAATTCTTTGCACATTTGACATCTTCGCCACGGTCAGGGCCAAACCTCTCTGGCTCAAACGTCTCAGGGTTTTCAAATCCTTCTCGTTGAGCCTCCCAGATGGAGGGAAGAATGAGCGTGCCTTTGGGGACAGTGTAGTCAGTCGTCAGCTTGAACTCCTGATTCGCCTCGTGTGGCACCATTGTCGCGGGCGGGCGGTAGCGCAAGACTTCTTTGACAACGTGTTGTGTGTACGTCATTGCCCGCAGACTCTCCAAGGAAAGCGGAGAGTTTCCAGGCCAAATGCGACACACCTCTTCGCGAACTCGTGCAAGGACGTCAGGGTTTTCATTGAGAAGGACGGTGGACCAAACAAGGGAGGAAGTGAGCGCATCCTGGCTGGCGAAAATGAACGATAGCACCGTCAGGACCATCGTCTCGTCGGAGAGCTCGATCTTCTCGGCCGTGAGAACAGCTTTGTCGTCTTCATTGATATTGTCAAGGTCGTCCTCGCTTGTCGCCTTAACGTAGAGATGCTCCAGCCATATGTCGACAAGCGATTCCGGCTCACCGCCGGCCACAATGCGCTTCCGCATGCCTTCGACAATCGCGCACATCCTCTTGACAAGCTCCTTGCGCGCACGAACGGCTTTCCCAAACGTAGTGAACGGAAGATCGATTGGAAGCACAAGGAAACCCTCATTAATCTTAAAATAGAGCTCTGACAGCTCCTTGCGCTCTTGGTCAGACAACCGCGGACCCAAGAAAACAAGCATCGAAGTCTCAATATTGAGATCCCGGGCAGCTCTCCGCATTGTGATGGCATTCTCTTCACGAGTCCATCCGATGATATGCTCACGAATCACCTTCTCTTGAGTGGGAAGATAGCTCTGCAGTGACCGCTGAGTAAACAGCGGAAGAAGGGTCTTCCGCAGCGCTTTGTGCCGCGATCCAGTCATGTATGATATGCCTTGCTCCGTCATAAGCTTCTTTCCACCGAGCGAGAGAACAATGCTGAAATTTGAGGACGCATCTGTCAGGACTTTGCGAGTCAAATCGGTGTTTTGAGTGAACACAACAAACCTACAAAATAAGACATATGAGCAGAAAAGGTTACTTGTTAGCAATCTTGGTCCAAGACGCGGGCCCGTATTTGGCCAATTCAAGGTAAAATGGGAAAGGATTGAAAATCATCCGGAACAAATCGCCAATGAAGGGAAATAAGAAGCTAGGACCAGGCAAGTGCTTCTTCTTTTCATCGACGCTTCTTCTTTCCGCAAACGCAAGTAACAGCAGAGTTGCGCCCACTCCCGCCAATCCCGTGCAGACTTCAGCGAGCATATTCAAAAAAGGGTGTCAACGGGAGATTCGATTAAGTTAACAGAAATTTAACAAACTGTCATTTTTGGGAGCGGGAAGGCTAGATGGCAGATTCGAGTCCTGAGCTTCGTAGTTGCCTGATGTTCTAGGTCCTAGAAAGAAGAGGACGGCTGAAAAGGATTTAACGAAAGACAATGCGAACGACTCTGATGATGGCGAGTCTACGGCGGAGCCAGGCGCATTTGCCCAAGCGTCAGAGACTGTTTTGTCGACAAGAAAGATATTTAAGCGGAAGACGGCTTCGTCATCTGCACAAGTGATCCAACCCCAAGAATCCACTTCAGTGAGCTCCGACGTGAAGCCGCCCGAAGTTGTCGGAGGAACCATCGTGTTTCCCATGTTTGGCAGTTCATCGAATGTTGCCCCTATCGCTATCAGTTCAATTGCCTCTGTTGGATTTTTATCATCAAGCTCTGCCTCAGCCCCGTCCAGCTCCCCTGCAAAGCCGTCAGAGCCTTCCAAACCGTCCCCGACATTCATCGCGGGGTCCACACCGTCAGCAGCGTCGTCAGACGCCAAGTTCTCCTTTCAGTTTCCTGCATTCAGCGTCGCCTCTTTTTCTTCGTCTGGATCTACCCCATCTTTTGGCTTAGGTTCAATGGCCTCACTAGCGCCCACTGTTTCTTCCTCCGCCTTTGGCGGATTCTCATTTTCTTTCTCCACGCCTGCCAATGCATTCTCTTTTCCATTCAGTACCTCATCCTTCGGATCCTCCACCGGATTCTCGTTTTCTTCCACTGGCTTCAATTTCGCAACTGCGACTCCTGCCCGTACGTTCGGCAGCGAAGTCCCCAAGGCAATGCCTTTCAAATCTGCCATAATCCTGCAGAAGGATGATGGCAGTGATGATGATGGCACCGTCGAGGAACATAACGTTCCTATTCGGAAAGAAGGTGTCGCTGGGATTTCATTTGTGATGTTGCAGATGCGATTATCAAACTTGACGAAGTCGAGGTTGTTACAGGCGAGGAGGATGAAGAAAACGTTTTCAAGGTAATGTTGAGTTACTCATTGAGTGATCGGCGAGGTTAGGAGCAACATTTTCAAGATCGAAGCGAAGGAATGGAAGAGCAAAGGAGTTGGCGAGTTGCGTTTGAACAAGTCCAAGAGCACTCAGAAGTGTCGCCTGTTGATGCGCACCGTGAGGTCTCTTCCCCTCCACCCTCACTCGAAAGGACGGTTCCAAGGCTGTTGTCTTGAACAGTGGCATCATCCCCGGCATGACCGTCAAGAAGTTAAATGACACAAGTGTCAGCTTCCTCGGAACTGACCTGGAGGGCAAGTTGTCAAGTTTTTTCGCCAAGGTGGTGTTGTTTACTCGTTGGTGACAGGCCAGGTCAAAACCGTCTCAGAGGCGGATGCGTTGCTAGAGGCCCTGAACAAAGTCGTGGCATCGCAGGCGAAGGCTTGAAGCCGAATGCGCTTGTAACGTCAATTGAAGAGGCGAGGCTTGATGTCGCCATTCTGTGAAAGCATTTGTTGAACGATGGCTGCAACTTGTGCAGCACCGTTGACCTCAACTTTGGGACCGTGAATCGACATTACCCGCACAGCAGCATCGAAAATTTTCGAACTCAGAGCCCGAACGTCCGCAAGTGCAACTCGCTCCCACGGCCCAAACGACTTTGCCGCGGCTTCCAAACGATGTGCCTCACCCCACTGCAATCGCTCGACGGTGAGTAGAGGCTTCATGAATCCGGTTGAGATACAATCGGAGAGGACTCCGTAGCCCGGCTGCGCTGTTGGATGTGGCAGCGGGTTGCACGCTTACTTTGCTGACTATGACTTGTGAGGATTGAACCAGGTCTACGTAAGAAATCCCAAGACGGGTTTGCACAGCAGGGCAGCAAAGAACGATCTGCCCATCGCCAGAGTGGCGAATGTGCCCTTCGCCGTCGAAAAGAGGCGCAAACTCGGATGATGTGACGACGACGCTCCACCCAAACGGGACATGCCAGGAGGCAACATCCTCAACTCCAAACGCGTCCTTGTGTCCACCAAAGCTTAGCAACATGAGATTCTCCGAGGACCCAACTCCAAGGCGGGCCCTCACGTCGTTGTCGGAGGCTTGAGGCCGCCGCACGACGAAGTTGACGTCGTGTGTTGGAACTCCTCCAAAGCCATCAAGCTCGCAGGAAAACGGATAACGAAGGAGAGCGGTCGATTTGGAGTAAGCCAGCCTGTGCTCGTCGATGAAATGTGCAAACATTGGACATTCAAGAACGAACTCCTTGTAGATGTCTGTCCAACAGAAATTGGAAATGGCGACGGACGGGACATTTAGAATAGAGGCTACAAGCGGCGCAATTGCAGAAATGTCGAATAAAATAATGGCGACCCCAGTCAGCGATTCAGCAAGACGTCGGCATTGTAAATTTAGTGTTTGAGGGTTCCAAAAAGCTTCCAAAGCCGAGATCGTCGAGTTTAAGTCGATCGTGACACTATCTACATTGCGAATACCTAGCTCCATGAGAATCGCTAGAAGAACAGCAACCAATGTCAATGCTTTCTGGAACTATGGCCACCTCATGGGCAAGCGAGCTTTCAAAGAAGCGTGCCGGCACGGAGGAGACTACAGTTACCATGAAATCGAAAGAAAGTTGGCAAATTGCATCAATGATCGGAACTGCCCTGCCGGCATGCCCAAGTCCGTGTCCCGACACGAAGAATCCGATCCTCATTGATCCGTGACTCTATTTTCCAATAAAATTATTTGTCAAAATCAAGATCGGTTTCGCGGGAAATCATGCCTGCGGCGGAGTTCGTTCTTGTTGACGACGATGAACAGGAAATCCCTGACATGGACCAGTATCTTGCTAACTCCTCGGCTCGTGTTTTGGAAAGGAAACTCCGAAATCTTGGAGATGATTTATTCAAGAAGGTTGGAGACCTTAAGCCCCAAGACGTGAAGGAGCTTTCTTGGGCTCAAAAGGTGGAGCTCTCTCGAGATCGCAAGCTCGCAGCGTCCCTGGAACTTACACACCTTCCCCTCAAGTTTGATGTGGAGCTGTTTGGCCACCAGTTGAACACTCTGGAATGGATGCGTCAAAGGGAAGAAGCCGAATTGTTTGGAGTGTCCGGGGGACTGCTTTGTCTAACGATGGGTCTTGGCAAAACCCTCATTGCGCTCACGCACATTATGCTGTCCAAGAACGAAGTGTCGCCTACCCTCGTGATTTGCTCCAAGACCGTCCTTCACGAATGGGAGAAACATGCGGATCGATTCTACGGTCGCAGAATCAAAGCTCTCTATCTGCATCGGGACTTCTGGTCTGATTCGCAGCTTGACAAACTGGAGAGGTCGGACCTCATGAGCCATGACCTCGTTTTGACGACGTACGAGTACATCAACAAGGCGGTCGAACTTGCTCGTCAAGAAGAAGAATTGTCGCAAGAAGCAAGGGCACATTTTTCGAACGACTTCGACGGGAAGCTAAAGCCTGTCTCTGCTTTTTTCCGAGCGCCCGCACAGCTCATTGACAGCCCAGGCGTTATGGGACTCGCGTCCATCTGCTGCATATCGTGGAGTAGAATATTTCTCGATGAGTCGCAGCGAATTGCAAACCCTGATAGTGTCACTTTTAAGAACGTCGCGTTGCTGAGCGGGAGGTACCGGTGGTGTCTCACCGGCACGCCGTTGCGCAACAAAGGCGTCGACGTTTGGTCACAGCTGCGTTTTTGCGGTTACACAGGAGAGGACTGTCCGCAACGATGGAACACAAAGACTTTTCATGACCAAGGTCTTGACGTTTTGATTCACAAGGTTTTGACATTTACACCTTGTTTTCTGATGCAAAAGCTCGACTATGGCGACACGGACATTGTATTGCCTTCCTTTGAAGAGAATGTAGTGAGCTTCAAGCTCTCGGAAAAGGAACTGGAGCTCTACAAGATCGCCTTTGAGATCACGTCCAACCGCTTTGAAGCTCTGCTCGACAAAGAGAAAGACGCGTCGTTTGCGTCCGTTTTAGCGGCTTTTGTGCGAATGCGGCAGATCTGCATCGCTCCGTTCCTCATCACGCCGGAGTCAAAGAGGCACCACTCGAACGATGAGGAAGGCGACAAAGAGATCATTTCGAAAGCGAAGAAGCAGAAGATGACGTGGATCTACGATGAGGACGGGATTGGAGGGATCAAATCGTCAAAAATGAAGGCGCTCGTCAAATTGCTGAAGGGGATCCCGGATGGTGAAAAGGTGGTCATTTTCTCGACTTTTGTGGCCGCACTGGACCTGGTTGCTAAGGCTATGGACTCAAAGCTATCGAACATGCAATATCTGATGATCGATGGGTCCGTTTCAGGGACTGAAAGGGCCGATATCGTGGAGCAATTTCGCAAGCAGCCCGAAGTGAGTTGCTTGCTGATGACGTACAAGGTCATGCACCAAAGTTGAGGAGCTAATTTATTTAGGTTGGATCGGAAGGGCTGAACCTCACAGAAGCGACGCATTGCATCTTCATGGAGCCTTGGTGGACTCCCGCCGTGCATGATCAAGCCAAGTCAAGAATTTGGAGGACGGGCCAGTCGAGGACCGTGAAGATGCACTGGCTCATTGTCGAAGAAACGATTGAGCAGCGAATCTTGGAGGTGTGCAAAGAAAAGGACGCCATTGAGTCCGATTTCTTTGGAGAGCGACGGGGGAAGATGAAGAGCCACCTGAACGTCACTACTCTTGGGAGGCTTATTGGGTACGGCAACAAGAGAAAGAGACAGGCGGAAGCGGAAATTGGAAGCATCTTGAGACCGGCGCCAGCTGCTCGACCTAACGTTCTGGCTGCCCCGTCAACGGGGCACACGCTGGACGGCAAAGCAGCAGCGAGTGACATCATCTGGGAGCGGCTCAGAAACGCTACGCTCTTATCAGCTCCAGTCCCCACTACTCCATTTCAACCATTGCAGCCTTTCCAATTGAGTGCGCTGATGGGCCACCATCTGCGAGTTGAACCTCAACTTCCCAGATTCGACTTCACGCTGCCTGGGGCAATGTCAGTGCCACCTCAGATGCAGCTTCATCTTGATTACATGAATGATCTCGCTCGTAGCAGACAGGCCTTGTACAAGTTCATGCAGTCATAAAGTTAAAGAATGAATATTGAGTTTATCTGTTAATTCTTTTTGTGAATGGGTCTATGGAAATGGTCACATCGTCATCTGCCAATGAGAAGTCCCCTCTGATACCTCCCCGACCATCAGCTCGTGGGCTTAGCGTACAAGAAGTGGAAATTCCACTTGTGCCTTGACATCTTCAGGCCGAGTCACGAGCGAAAAGCACGTTGGCCTGCATGTCCGACGGATCGCTGTACCCATTGTCTGTCCCTCATACAGAGCTCGGGAAGCTGGGTCTTGGTGTAGGCATGTACTTCAATCTCATCGTAGTTCGCTCATATATTCATCTCACTTTGCAGTTCTACATGGCGATCTTCGTTGGCGGTGTCGCTCTTCTAAACATCCCCTTGATCATTGACAACGCCAACGGATCGTCCGCGATGAATGCCGATCAGCGACTCTCATTTCCCGGAAACGTCTTTTCTCTGCTCTCGCTTGCAAACCAACCGGCCGGCATTTCTATTTTTGTTTTTGAGTGACGCTGCAGGCCGTCCCCTCATCCTCCACGTTGTCATCAATGCCGTCTACACGATTGGTCTGCTGCTGTTTTTGATCATTTTCCACCGCCAGCAAGAGAAGCGCAAACAAGTAAACGACTCCTAACCCGTCCCCCCCCCCTCATGCCGCAGGAGATCGAGTTGCGCCACATCACGGCTGCTGACTACTCCGTCCACGTCAAGAACTTACCCCCCGACACCCGCAGCGACGAGCTCAAGACTTATTTTGAAAAGTACGGCGCCGTTGAGAAAGTTGTTGTCGCCGTCGTTTGCAACGCCCTCGTCATGGCCGAGCGCGAGAAGGCCGAGGCCGAGGAGCAGGTGCGCACCCCCCACCCCCCCCGCCCATCCCACCACAGTACAGCAAATCTAA
>JAIYDP010000397.1 GCA_027487435.1 Verrucomicrobiaceae bacterium
GAATCGGGTGTGAGTGTGTTGCTTTTCATTGGAGTTGCCGACCATCTTGCCGCAGCAAACCATCATCCTCCAGTAGGTCTTCACCCCAAGGTGGGGAAACACCCCATACCAATTCATTCATACCGGTGGAAAATACCACTGGCCACCCAAGCAGATCGTAAT
This sequence comes from Verrucomicrobiaceae bacterium, assembly GCA_027487435.1. Taxonomy (GTDB): domain Bacteria; phylum Verrucomicrobiota; class Verrucomicrobiia; order Verrucomicrobiales; family Akkermansiaceae; genus UBA956. Next base: position 163 of record JAIYDP010000397.1, read on the forward strand.
TGTTTCGTAACAATTCATACCGCGCTTGGAGGTAATGAATCATTTCTATGAAATTTCGAGAGAACCAACACTTAGATTTTTGGATCGAACGCCAGCGCAGCAGCCTTGATCTCCATTTCCTCCCGCAACCGCGAGCACATCATGTTACAAAGGTCCGCGACGATGGGATCCGCGATGAAACAGACAGTCGTCAGGCCTTCCTTGCGCATCCCGATCATCCCTGCCTCGCGCAACACGGCAAGGTGCTTGGAAACGTTCGCCTGACCAGAACCGGACGCTTCTACCAACTGCCCAACGGTTTGCTCTCCCTGCATCAGCAGGTTGAGCAAGCGCAGTCGCATAGGTTCGGAGAGTGCCCGGAACCGGCTGGCAATCAGCTCCAGCGCGATCGGGGAAAGCAACTTGTCGGTTTCGTGTGTGTTTTTTTTCATCATTTTCCAAATATTATTTTGCCATATCGCTATGTGGCGATATAGTGAACCAGTTCAAATCAAAATCAAACTAAAAAATCTAACACCACCATGCAAACCACCAGTCAATCCATTCTCCCCGCTGAACTCAAGTCCTTGATGTCCACCGGCTGTTGTCTCGTGGATGTTCGCGAGCCGGTCGAATACGCCGAGGAACACATCACAGGAGCGAAGCTCATTCCGTTGGGGCAACTTGAGCGTCGAAAGTCGGAAATCGACCGCAGCCAGCCCATCGTCCTCATGTGCCGCAGCGGCAAACGTGGCGGCGAGGCGTTGAATAAACTACAAGCCCTTGGATTCACCGGCGGCCGCAATCTGGAGGGCGGAATCCTCGCTTGGAAAGGGGCGGGGCTTCCGGTGGGCACGAGCGGGAAAAACGTCCTCCCCCTCATGCAGCAAGTCCAGCTCACCATCGGCCTCGGTGTGCTGACCGGCGCGATCCTCGCCCTCACGGTGAATCCCAACTGGGTCTTCCTCTGCGCCTTCTTCGGCGCGGGTCTGACCATGGCCGGCAGTACCGGCTGGTGCGGCCTTGCCATTCTGATGTCGAAAATGCCATGGAACCGCGTGGCCGACCAACCGTGCTGCGCTTCCGGCAACTGCTCAACCTCCAACTAACACCAACGCCATGTTCCTCAGACAAATCACCGACAGTTCCCTCGCCCAGAATGCCTACATGATCGGCTGCCAGCGCACTGGCGAGGCAATCATCATCGACCCCGAGCGCGACGTGGATCGATATCTGAATATCGCGTCCGACAACGGCTTTCGGCTAACGGCGGTCGCCGACACCCATATTCATGCGGACTACCTGAGTGGCGCGCGCGAGTTGATGGAGCACCACGGCGCCATCGCCTATCTATCCGCCGAGGGTGGGCCTGATTGGCAATTTGAATGGGCGAAAGGAAATCCGAACGCCCGCTTCCTTCACGACGGTGACACATTCAAAATTGGCAACATCGAACTGAAAGCATTGCTCACCGCCGGGCACACGCCGGAACACATGAGTTTCCTCGTCACCGACATCGGCGGCGGCGCGACCGCCCCGATGGGTTTGCTCAGCGGCGATTTCCTCTTTGTCGGCGACGTCGGACGACCCGACTTGTTGGAAAGTGCCGCCGGACAGGTAGGAAACATGGAGCCAAGCGCCCGCAATCTTTACAAAAGCCTGCGCCGCACTTCCGACCTATCGGAACACCTGCAGATCCTCCCTGCTCACGGTGCCGGCAGTGCCTGCGGCAAGGCCCTCGGCGCGGTGCCGAGTAGCGTGCTTGGCTACGAGCGTCTCAACAACAGCGCGTTGCGCGAAGCCCTCGAAGGCAACGAGGACGACTTCGTGAAAGACATTCTATCAGGCCAACCCGAACCACCGCGCTATTTCGCCCGGATGAAGCGCGACAACAAGGTCGGCCCCGCTCTGCTTCCCGATGGCAAGCTGCCCCAGCCCCGCCAACTCCAAGCGAACGAAATCGCCCCGCTGGTATCCGCTGGAAACAAGATTTTCCTCGATCTGCGCGGCGACCGCCAAGCGTTCATGAAGCTGCACCTGACAAACTCGTTGTTCGCCCCGCTGACCGGTGGCAAGCTGCCGATTGTCGCGGGTTCCTACCTGAAGGAAGACGCGGCCATCATTCTGCTCGTGAACGAAGCGAGTGAAGTGGACCAAGCGGTGCGGGAACTCGTCCGCATCGGACTTGATCAAGTGGAAGCATGGATTCCCGTCAGCGAGGCTCTCGCCGTGCCGGGAGTGACTCTCAGCCAGAAATCGATCACCACCGCCGAGCTTGCGGATTATCCAAACGCCATGGTGCTCGATGTTAGAGGCGCTGGCGAATTTGCCGAGTCCCATGTGCGCGGCGCGAAGAACATCGCCTACACCCGCCTAGCCGCACGGCTCGACGAGGTGCCGGACGCGCATCCTCTCTACGTCCACTGCGGCAGCGGCCTGCGCGCCAGCTTCGCCACGCCCTATCTTGTCAGCATGGGTCGAGAGGTCATCTACGTGGACGGGCCGTTCGATGCCATCCCGGCCAGCATTAAGAAATAGATGATTCGTCAGCCAGTGCGCAATTAACCTAAAGGCCATGAACACCCTCGCCCTGCTCGGAGCCGCGCTCATCGGCTTATCCCTCGGACTAACCGGCGCCGGTGGCAGCATCATCACGCTGCCGGTGCTGGTCTATCTGGCAGGCCTACCGCCGAAAGAAGCGGTGGGACTCAGCCTTTTCGTCGTCGGAGCCGCCGCGCTGGTGGGTGCCGCGCAACGTCTCCGCTCGGGTGAAATTCATTTCAAGGCTGGGCTGATGTTCGCCCTTTCCGGTATGGCCGGCGCGGCTGGCGGGGCGCAACTCACGCCGCTGGTTTCCGGCAGGTTGCTGATGATCATCTTCGCTGTGCTCATGTTGGTCGTCGCCATCAACATGCTCACGGGCGCGAAGATCGAGCCTTCGATCAAAGCGGAATGCCGTCCGGTTCGCTGCTTGTTGGCGGGACTGGGCGTCGGCGTTCTTACCGGCTTCATCGGTGTCGGCGGTGGCTTCCTGCTGATGCCCGCGCTGGTGAAATTTGCGAAGCTGCCACTGCGCGTGGCGACTGGCACCTCGCTGGCCGTCATTTCCTTCAATTCCGCAGCCGGATATTTGATGCACTTTGGAGAAGCTCCGCCGCGCTGGACACTGGCGTTCGTTTTCGCTGGTATCGCTGCGGCAGGGGTCATCGTCGGTTCCAGTTTCGCCAAACGCTTGCCTGTCGCCCGGCTTCGGCAGGCGTTCGCTTTCATGGTCATCCTCACTGGAATATTCGTCCTTTGGCAAAGCTGGATGAAATGAATCCTTAGATCTCGACCACCTGAACTGCGGCACATGAACTGCGGACACGGCCACAGATTATAGTTGGGTAGATCTCAAATTCCAAGGTGAGTCTATACCCCATGGCCACTGCTTTCGAAACAGCGCATTCTATGATCTTGACGAGTGAATAACCAGCAACTCGGTGAGGCTGTTCGGTTATTTTTTCAATGCTATATTTCGGGCGGATCGCTGCGATAATTTCTTCGCACCTGGAGACCCGAAGCCGTTGATTGTGCCGGGCAGTTGGGAACAGAGCCGCCTCCGAGCCATCGTCACTGGCGAGGGGCATGACATGAAGTCCGCTGGGAATCAACTTCTTCCAGCCCGTGAGATCGCGGTCTTGAAAGCTTGGATCAACGCGGGCGCATTTTAAGGAGACAAATCATCCGCAACCTTCAATGCGCACGGTTTTGGATTTTAGACATTCAGACGCCAAATGGTAAAGTTCAGAACTGCCGCAAGCGTTACCCATGCCAGATACGGGATGAGTAAAACGCCGGCAGCTTTGCTGACTCGCCAGAACAATAGCAACGTTGCGGCGATAGCGAGCCAGAGCAGAATGATTTCTACAAAAGCCAGTCCTGGCTGGTGCAGGCCGAAAAACAGCGGCGTCCACAAGGCATTGAGGAGCCATTGAAAAAGGAATACTCCGAGTATTTTCCCCTGCTCCTTCCATCCGCCTTTGCGCCAGACCAGAAACGCAGCGAGGGCCATCAGGGAATAGAGCAAACTCCAAACAGGTCCGAAGACCCACGCTGGCGGATTCCACGGAGGCTTGTTCAGTGTGTCATACCAACCTTCCGTAGAGACGAACAAAGCAGTGCTGGCAGCGGCGAAACAGAGCGCCACCCAGCCAAGCAAGGCAGTAGCCTGACGGCTTCGCGACGAGGTGGGGATTTGAGTTGTGGTCATAAGATGGTCACTACTCGCACAGGCGTTCTTACTTTGCTATGGGGTGTATCCCTATCAATCCAGATAGCCGGAGCCATCAAGCGGGTAGCTTCTCACGCACCGCAAGTTCACTTCATCGCTGGAATTCCCGGCGGTGTACCATAGCCGATAAAGGCGATTTTGGATCCGGCATGCGGCAGTCGGAAATCATAGACACCATAGCCATTAGCCTTAACTCCCTGTAGGATCTGCCGTCGGTGGAATTGATCATCACGGGCAGCCTGTCCTTTTTTTCGTAGCCCAAAAACATGGCGACATGGGTGATTACGACCTTGGTTCCTGCGGCAACGGAACCAGGTCTGCCCCAGAATAGCAGATCGCCTGACCGCAGGAGTTTTAAACTCGGATGAGCCAAGGCCAAAGCATCGGGCGGCACTTCATGGAACCCGCCATTCTGTTTTACCCATTGAAGCTGAGCAGCTGAAGTCCGTGGCGGATCAAGGCCGGCGCGGCGCATCACAAAATACATCGCACCCGAGCAATCGAATCCGCCATCCGCAGGCACCGAGCCTCGGACTGTGTAGGGCAGCCATGGAGACTCGCTCGCCACGGCGATTGCGACTAGGATCAATTTCCGGCGGTTCGCGGGCAATGAATCAAAGTGATCCAAATCCGCTGCGGCAATGATCGAGGGCTTTCCGTTGCTGGTTTTCGCCAGGAGCGGATCAACTGTCTGGGCGGAAATGAACTGCGCCAAGCACAGCCAAATCACCATTGCCTGTGTCTTGATCATATTGTGATTCAAGCTAACCCAGAAACACGGAAATACAACGATCCATTATCACCAAATATGATTCTGTTAGATTTAGTCACTCGATCCAATCTTATGGAGTAGGGTTACACCCTATGGAAGACAAGAGGATCCGAGCTAGAGTTGGTCATCCCCAAAGACGGACGACATATCCAATCGGGGAAATCAATCAACGCAAATGTGTTGGTTCTATGTCGTCCCCATAACACAACGAAAAAATACTATGTCAATCGGAACCATTCTGCTTATTCTCCTCGTCCTAATGTTGGTCGGCGCACTTCCTGCATGGCCGCACAGCCGGAGCTGGGGCTACTACCCAAGCGGCAGTTTGAGCTTGGTTGTAATCATCCTGATCGTACTGCTCGTGCTTGGAAGGATATGACCATGACTCCCTCCCATAACCAAACCGCCCATTGCGTTATCGCCATGGCTGCTTCGTAGATAAAACTCCATAGAGTTTCTCCCCACCGGTTCTCAACTCGATGCGGCAAGACCAAGCACTCGGCAAACTGAACGTGCGATGATGAGTTCTTCATCCGTGCAAATGACACGAACCGTGGCAGTGCGATTCTCCTTGGAAATCACCGCCGCAGTCTTAGCGTTGCGCAACTCATCGAGTTCGATGCCGAGGAAGTCGAGCCCAAGACAAATGCGGGAGCGGATCTGCGGCGAGCTCTCGCCAATTCCGCCGGTGAAGACGAGCGTATCCAGTCCGCCAAGCGCGGCGGCGAAGGAACCAATCCATTTTTTCACCTGATAACAAAACAGCGCGACTGCTTCTGCCGCTCTGACATCCTTCACTTCATTTGCCAGCAGATCACGCATGTCGGAACTGGTTTCCGAAATACCTAACAGCCCAGACTCCCGATTGACCATCCGGTCAAATTGCGCGGGGGTCATCTGTTCGGTGCGAGCCAGAAATGAGAGCAAGCCCGGATCCAGATCGCCGGAACGGGTGCTCATGACGAGTCCAGCAGCCGGGGTGAAGCCCATGCTGGTGTCGATGCTTTTGCCATCACGCACAGCGGCCAGACTCGCGCCGTTGCCGAGATGTGCGATGATCACCCGCCCCGCTTGGGCCGACGGCTCGCCGAGGCGCGCGAGTTCATGCATGACATACGAGTAAGATAACCCGTGAAAACCATAGCGTTGTACACCTAACGCTTCGTAGCGGCGCGGGATAGGTAGGAGCTTGGCCACCCGCGGCATGTCATGATGAAATGCGGTATCAAAGCAGGCAACCTGCGGGACATCTGGATGACGCTGGAGAACCATCTTGATTAACTCTAACTCGCCCGGCAAATGTTCGCGATCATAAGGCATGTAGTGTTCTATTTCATCGATCAATCCCTGCGTAACCCTCTCGGGCGCACTGTGCTGCATGCCTTGCACCACCCGGTGTCCTACCGCGCGGAGCGATGGGAAATCATGATGTTGTTCGAGCCAATTCATCAGAAAATTTGCCGCCGTTTGGTAATCGGAGGCGACGAGGTCGCAGCTGACTTGTGAGCTTCCCTCAGATTCGTGATACACCAGCTTCGTCCCACTCAAGCCGATGCGATCCACTTTTCCATGAAGCCCGCGCTTCAGCGTTTCGTCCATTCGGTAGATTGCGAATCTGATGCTCGATGAGCCACCGTTCAGAATCAGCACGTAGGGCATAGGTTCCAACGCGATCTCACACGAGGAGGAAGCGCTGGAATCCGGTGACCGACCTTCTGACTGCATCGTGCTGGTGGAGCTCGTATTGTCTGACTCGGAGATGGACATGAGATTTCTAACTATCGATTTGTTTACCTTCGCAGGAACCACTCCACTGGATGCCGCAGCGAAACAGGTGGTGGGTAATTTTTCACATATTCTGCAACGAATCTGCCAAATCAGAGCGGACTATATTTTTGCGGTCGCTGAAACCATAGCCCACAGTGCCTGCTACCACGAGGCTTCCTCCAGTTAGGCGAATCCATTTTCTTCGGTTCATGGGTGGATGTTTCCAAAGGATTGATTTCGTTTCATCGATCACTCAGTCGATTCGCAGAGAGCGGTCATTTCTCACTCGCTCTTCTGGCGTTTCTACCCATAAAAATAAGGCTTTTACCGCATCGACAAATCCCCCAGGCTTATGTTGCTCCTCTTCAATTGCGACAGCCGCGGCATTGAGCTCGCCCTGATGTTTTTCCAAATCTACCTCATCCGCCGGTGGGAGTTTTGGCAGATCCACCAGAAAGTCTTGAACCATAAGATCCACCTCGGCTCTGGGATGTTCTTTCAGCAACTCAAGCTTCACTCGCAATGCTTGCGAGATGGCGTGAATGGTTTCTAGATCGGCATCAAATGAAGTCGCGAGCAGATTCCATTCGACTCGAGCCGCAGCAGTCAGCGCGTTGGCTTGCACGCGGATGGCGCTGATCGTCTCGACCAAATGAACATCTTTGGCTTGGATCGCCTCCCATGCGTCCATGGCATCTTTGAGCCATGCGTCATCAGTTCTTGCGATGGCAGCATCCATCGTGCTGACCCCTTCGTTGATCCGCAGCAGCAGGTCTTCGACGATGACCCAACGCCGATTCCATGTCGCGTCCCATTCCGGCAAGAAATGTTGTTCCAAGCCGAGATTCCTAGCAGATCGTAGCGTCGCGGTGAAATCATGGCTCATTTGTTTGAGACGTGCGGAGTCGGTGGTAAGTCCTGTTTCCAAACGGGATAAAATTCGCGATGTTCGGTCATTGTTCATGATGATTTTTTTCGATTAACGTTTCGTAATGAGCATCGAAGGGCATCGGGGGTTGTTGGCAGATGTTCACCTTTCGCCAGTGCGATCTTCGCGATTCGATCCCTGTGTTCCGGAGACCTTGGGACTCGGCGAATGGAAAGGAAATATTTCGCCGCGAGATAGGTCACGTTCGCACCAGCGATGCTATGTTGTGCGGTTGATTTCATGGGCTCAGATCCTTGAGGCGAGGCTGCATTTCGCCGTTCAGCGCGGGTTCTCTCGTGGCATCGTTTTCCGCCTCGTATTTTTCCAATGCCACAATCTTGGCGAGGCGGCGGCGGTGGCGTTCGGCTCCACTGAAACCAGCAGACAAAAAAATCTGAATCAATTCCCACGCAAGGGCAGGCCCCGTGACCAGTCCACCGAGACAGATCATGTTTAGGTCATTGTCTTCCACCCCTTTGTGGGCAGACCACGATTCTTCAATGAGGCAGGCGCGGACACCATCGACCTTGTTTGCGACCAAAGCTGCACCCACGCCACTGCCACAGATGGCGATTCCCCGCTCGACATCGCCACTGGCCACGGCACGAGCCAACGGGATCACGAAGTCAGGATAGTCGTCCGTGGACAATTCGATCCGGTCGCCGAAATCGACGACGGTATGACCTGAGCCGCGAAGGCGCGCAGTAAGAATTTTTTTCAATGCAAAGCCACCATGGTCGGCGGCGATACCGATGAGTTTGGGCTGCTGTGGAATGATGATGATGGAGTCACACATAGAAGTTCGAGAGGCGGCTGATGGTAGTTCGAGGGAGCTGCGAGAAATTCCTCGAGGCGCGATCAATGGATCTCAACGGAGTCCACTCCCGTGTGGTGAAGGATTTCCTTGGCTTGCGTGGCATCATCCTTTGTTCCGTGGGCGATGAGGAGAAACTTGCCGGATTTTACCGCAGTTTCATAGAGCAGGATGCTATCCTTAGGGATTCCAATGCCGTAAAGACCAGCTCCCAGCGCACTGAGGCCGCCCACCACGACCGCCCCTTCCAAGGCCGCTACAATCGCACCAATCAAAGGACCCGCCACCAGAAGAGGACCGAGCCCAGGAACCCAAAAGAAGGCCGAGCCAAATAAGAGCCCCCAAATGCCACCCCAGAACGCGCCAGATTTTCCCCATGCTTTCATGCGATCGCTGTTGTTGTAGTAGCCCACCACGTGTTCATCGGTATGATAGTCTCGCCCTACGATCGATAGCTTTTTCATTTCATAGCCAGCTTTTTGCAGCTCCATGACGGCGGTTTCGGCTTTGTCATGGGAATTATATGTCGCTACGACGGAACATTTCTTCAGCACTTTTTCTTCAAGGGTTGTTGCATTCACATCCGCAAGATATCCCAACTCATGGGCGTTTCCTATGGGGTGTAACCCCACCGTATCACATGTTGCGCAGACCATCCGCGCAGCTAGCTAGGCGGCCTCATGTTTTTGCCACGTCCCGCAAAGCCACGGCATCACTGCGAACAAGCCAAGCAACGCATAGTACAAGGAGCCGGAAACCGGATCATGAGTCGTGAAAACTTCGACTAGCGAGAGCCCCTGAAGGGTAATCCCCATGGTGATTTCCGCCGCCAGCAGAAACGCGAGCGCAAACATTCCAACAACCAATCGCGGCACCGACCTCTTTTCGAGACGGAAACGATGCCCGATCCAGCCTCCTGCAAGCCAGATGGCAACCAGCATGAAGGGAGTCTCCAGCAGTTCGGCTGTCCTGATGCCGAGTCGCGGAACAATCCACAAAGTCCGTATCGTTCCCAACACAAAGCCCGTGCCGAACACCACGGCGAAGTAGGCAGCGCTAGCTTTTACAATGCGCATCATCGTCGTTGTCCACCACGAGTTACGGAAGTTCGTTGATCGAAATTGTCGTACATCCAGCCGATGGGGATAGCCCCAGTTCACTTGGCCTCGGAACCCAAAGCCGAACGAAATTCGCCGATTGCCTTCTGAACGGATTCGAGGGTCTCACCCGTGCGCTTCTGTATCCGGCCGTGGAGTTCATCCTGTTTTCCCTCAGCATACTGGAGATCATCGTCGGTGAGGCTGGCCCACTTCTGTTTGAGCTTGCCCTTGATGATGTTCCAATCGCCTTTGATTTGTAGTTTGTCCATGGCTTCAACCATAGCGGCCTAGCTTACGCGACGCCATGGGGTATTGCCCTACATTTCGCAGGTCCGATTGCTACGAGGAAGCACGTTTCTTGACGATTCGAAATGCCATCCATCATTTGACCCGAAATAACCCAGCTTGATCAGATTTCTCCTTGCCCAGCGCCCCGAGTTTCTGATAGTACACGCTCACCATGATCAATCACTCACGCTTCTTTGAAAACCATTTGGCCAACCCTCAAATCAGTGCGGAAGAACTCCGCCAATTTGCGGAAGATCACATCGGCAAGCTCAAGGCACTGCCTGCGTTGCCTGCCAACCTCACCGCGCTTCTCGACCCCACGAAAACTGCGTTCGATGCCTTCGATGAAAAACTCGCCGCGCGCACCACCTACCTAGCCGCGCAAATTGGCGGCACCATCACCAAAGACGAGGTGCTGCAACTCTTCCGCACCACCGTCCGCCAGCGCGAAGGCCGCGTGCGTGACAAATTCCCCAAAGGCAGCGCCGAATACGCCGAGTTCTACCCCCAAGGCCTCAAAGATTACAACCAAGCGCGCCTCGGTCAGCTTCCCGGTGTGCTAGACCGCTTCATCACCGCCGCTGAGAAATATCAAGCCACCCTCGGTTCCGAACTGCTCGCCGAGTTCAAGGCCCTCAAAACCAGTTTTGCCACCGCCCGCGACAGCCAAGTGGAAGCCAAAGGCGATCTCGCCCAAATCCGCGCCAACCTCGCCGCCGCTCGCAACGCCCTAGAAATGCAGCTCGGCAAAAACATCCTCATCATCGCCGGCCACCACCTCGGCCAACCCGAGCGCGCCAAAGATTACTTCAACCAATCCCTCCTCGAAGACCCCACCCGCACCAATGAGGATGACGTAACCCCGCCGCCCGTGGGTTAAACCAAATCAAGCCACCTCATCCGCCGTCACCTGATCACTTGTGCTCCCCCCATCCCCTCTCCGACTGCGGATTCTCGGGTCAATAGTATTTACTCCCCAAGATCGCAGACTAGTCTGCCGTTCTTCTGCAAATGCACATCCTTCGCCATTCGACCGTTCTTGCCATGAACTCCCGTGCTTGCGGAATGAATGGAACCCGCCGTCTCGCCGCGAACTGATCACTCCTTCGAGAAATGATCCAAGCCACCCTCACCCACATCTGGGGCGAAACGGAAACACCATGAATACGCACAATGATGAATCGGGCTTTCAGCCCTCGATAGTTGATGTGGCCCGAAACCTAGGCCGTTGGCCTAGGCTGGGATTGTGTGAGCCTTCGGCTCGTGGAAATGGCATTGCACCTTCGGCTCGTGGAAATGGCATTGCGCCTTCGGCTCGTGGAAATGGCATTGTGCCATCGCCCCGTGTGAATGTCATTGCGTCTTTGACTCGCCGGATTTGCCCGCCAACGTCTCGTTCAGGGCCGCCGATCCAACGGATTTCAGGGCCAAAGGCCCAGCCTCATCCCAGCCTGGGGCATCGCCCTAGGAACCATCGCCCAAAAAAACATGAGGGCTGAATGCCCGACCCATTATTGTCGCCATGCCGCAATCGCTTTCATTCCTCCTCGTTCACGTCGTTTTCAGCACCAAAGACCGCGCTGCCGTCCTTGATGCTTCCGTTCGTCCCGCACTCCACGCCTACCTCGCCACGGTCGCGAGAAATGCGGATTGCGAATGCTACCGTGTTGGCGGTGTAGCGGATCATGTGCATCTCGCCATCCGACTGGCTCGCACGGTTACCACGGCAAAATTGGTGGAGGAACTCAAAACCTCATCCTCCAAATGGCTAAAAAACCAATCGCCCGCATTGGCTACCTTTGCATGGCAACGGGGTTACGGGGCATTTTCCGTCGGGCCTTCGGATTTGGATGCGTTACGTCATTACATCGACGGCCAAGAAGAGCATCACCGGACGCGGACATTTCAGGAGGAATACCGTGCGTTTCTCAACAAATACGGCATCGAATATGATGAACGTTATGTGTGGGATTGACCGATGGGACGGGCTTTCAGCCCTCAATATTTGATGTGGCCCGAAACCTAGGCCGTTGGCCTAGGCTGGGATGGCATGGGCCCTGGGCCCGTGGAAATGGTATTGTGCCACCGCCCCGCCGGATTTCCGCGCCAACGCCTCATTCAAAGCTATCGCCTCGCCAGATTTCCGCACCAACGTCTCATTCAAAGCTATCGCCTCGCCAGATTTCCGCACCAACGTTCATTCAAAGCCATCGTCTCGCCGGATTTCCGCGCCAACGGCGCACCGCCATCCCAGCCTGGGGCAACGTCCCAGGAAAAAACGTCCCGTATTAGCAAAAGGGCTGAAAGCCCGCTCCATCTCCCGCGCCGATGAGGCGGGCCTTCAGCCCTCAAAAGTCTTGGCGAATCACGAACCTAGGCCGATGGCCTAGGCTGGGATGGAATGAGCCTTTGGCCCTGCGATTCCCCCCATCGCGACGGCACAAATAAAATGCTGTTTGGAAAACTCGGAATGCCTTTCGTGAGTTGACAAAGCTTATTGTCAAAACTTGCAATACGTATTGTCGGCTGACAAAGCCTATTGTCAAAACTTGCAACACGTATTGTCAGGCGACAAAGCCTATTGTCAAAACTTGCAATGCGTATTGTCAGGCGACAAAGCTTATTGTCAAAACTTGCAACGCGTATTGTCGGGTGACAAAGCCTATTGTCAAAACTTGCAATAGGTATTGTCGCGTGACAAGACGTAGTGTCAAAACTTGCAATACACCCGGACGATAAGATTACCTCATTGCAATTTCTGCTTGTCTTGTCTGCTCCATTTTTGGTAGCACACGCGCACGATGTTGGACATTTCACGTTTTTTTAAAAACCCTTTGGCCAATCCTCGGATAAGTGCGGAAGAACTTCGCCAGTTTGCGGAAGATCACCTTGGCAAGCTCAAGGCTTTGCCTGTGTTGCCCGTCAACCTGAACGGATTGCTGGCTGCCACGAAGACGGCGTTTGTGGAGTTTGATGAAAAACTCGCCGACCGCACAACTTACCTCGCTGCTCAAATGAGTGGCACCATCACCAAGGACGAGGTGCTGCAACTCTTCCGCACCACCCTGCGCAAGCGCGAGGGGCGAGTGCGCGATGTGTTTACCAGAGAAAGTGCCCCATACGCCGAGTTCTTTCCCAATGGCCTCAGAGATACCAACCGCGCCCGCCTCGGTCAGCTTCCGGGTGTGCTTGATCGTATCATCACCGCTGCCGATAAGTATCAGACCGCCCTCGGCTCTGAGTTGCTTGCCGAGTTTCAGGCTCTCAAAACCAGTTTTGCCACGGCGCGCGATAGACAGGTGGATGCGAAAGGCGATCTCGCGCAGATCCGTGCGAATCTCGTTGCTGCGCGTCGTGTCCTAGTCATGCAACTTGGCAAAAACATCCTCGCCATAGCCAGCCACCATCTCGATGAGCCAGAGCGCGCCAAAGATTACTTTGACCAATCTCTACTGCAAGATCCCAAGCGAAACAAAAAGGGTAGCATGAAACCAACTCCTGAGGTTTAAGCAACACAGCAATATCAAGGGACTAATCTCACGGAATTACCCGCATGGTAACAGATTCTCCAGATCGTTATACTGCCGCGCATCAAGTTTTGTGGTTTTCGACTAGCAGAAAAGATGGGGTGTGGGGGGAAGAAGCTTCTAGAACGATTGAAACAGGCGGGACGCCCGTTTGCCGAGACAGGCTGGAAGCACTGTCCTCCTATCATAAAACCTAATGACGCAAGGGATACATTGCTATTGCGTGGTTTCAGCCCCATCCCATGGATCGCCTGAAGTGATCTATGGGATGAGGGGACTGGAACGTTTTAGTCTTTCAAAACGATATCCTTAAACTGAACTTTCATCGGTGCCCCAGCGTGCAACTGCAATGCAAGAAGACCTGTTTTGGCTCCTTCTTTGGTGTTATCGGTGATATCCACGCTCAGCTTGCCGTTGATGTAATGCTGCAAGTGGTTTCCCTTGGCAACGATCCGATACGTATTCCATTCCAGTGGCTTGATGCCGGCTTGAATCTCTTCGCTCTTGTTTGTTTCGCCCACCACCTCGATGCGTGGTGCGCCAGCCTTCTCGCTCTGATGAATGACGACTTTCTCTCCCCGCTTCGCAAGAATGCCGCGACCTTTTTCTTCGTAGAGAATGCCACTCCATTTAGGACCAACTTCAAAGTCGCCCTGATATCCAGAAATCACAAATGCCTTGGCATCCACCAATGCGCTGCGGTACTGGATGCCACTGTTGCCGTAGGCTTTCTCATCTTTGCCTGAAAACTTGTATTGCAGCGTCAAATCAAAATCGCCGACATCGCCACCCTTCCAGACCAAAAAGGTATTGCCGCTCAATGGCTTTTCCTTCGAGGTTGTTCCTGTGATGGCACCGTCTTCGATAGTCCAGAAGCCCTCCATGCCTTCCCAGCCCGTTAGAGTTTTCCCATCAAAGAGTGCTTTTTCACCTGCGAAGAGTGCAGCCGCCGTTGAAATCCATGCAAAGATTGTCGTTTTCATAATTTTTATGTGTGCGAGAAGTCGTGTCGAAGGGACACGGATCGTGCCAGTCTATACCCTATCGAGCGCGGTTATTTTTCAAAAAAATCATACAATTCGAAAATACCGCCAGGGATGCTTGCGTGAAAATTTGCTCTTTCTCTACTTTCTTTATTGCCAGACACCCCGTTTCACCCCTATTCTCCGCCCGCGCCTGATAAAGCACGAGTAGCTCAGCGGTAGAGCAACCGGTTTACACCCGGTCGGTCGGCGGTTCGATCCCGTCCTCGTGTACCATGGCATTCTTTTTATCCCACTCTCGTTTGAGAGATTTCTTTCGGGTGAGCAGGGAAACAATCGATCTTTCGCATTCCCATTACGCATTTCGGTCAAGCCCTATGGATCGCTCGTTCATTACACCGACGCGCATGGAGTTTTGTGGGGCGCGACTTCTGGAACTAAGGAGACAGGCGGGACGTCCGTTTGCCGAGACAGGCTGGAAGCGCTGTCTTCCTTTCACCAAACTTGTTGCGCGGCAGTATAGAAAAATTCCCGCTTCCTTCCCTGCGGTGCATCCTATAGCTTCGTTTGCATGAAACAAATTCTTTGCGCTCTACTGCTATTGATGAGTCCAGCAATGTTGGCAGAAGAGCCTGAAAAGCGTCTTTTCGACGAACCCATCGAGTATTTCGAAGCTGCGCTATTGCCGAGCCTTTCCCTTTCCGAGGCAGCCGAGATTATCACCACTTTGCGTGGATTTCATCTGCGAGCAGACTCCCACCCAGGGTTTCACGAGAAGTATGAACCATCGGAATGGGGAATTTATCTGAACGTAGCAGTAAGGGACCCAGAAGAGATTTCCGCATTCAAGGATGCCACCACAACTAAAGAGCAGATCACTACGCGGACGGTCGAGTTTCCCGCACCAAAGAACGAGCAAGTCGCGCTTCGCATTGTTTTTGCTTACGGCAAGGAAGCACCTGAAAAAGCGCTTGAAGCCATTCGCGCATCGATCAAGAATATCATCGTCGCCAGCGGGCATGAGACTGCTGGCAAGCAGCGATAACGTCGCTGATCGCATGCCAGATTCAGCGCAACAGAACCACCGCTAGACATCCAACAACCGATGAAATACCGCACGTTGCTTTATACGTCTTTGCTAGCCGCTTTTCAGAGCAGTTGCATGATATTCCCGATTCCACATGTTAGCGAACGATCTCCAGCACTACGCGGGCGAGTGATCGATTCCCATGCGAATCCGATTCATGGTGCTGAGATTGAACTCCAGCAAATTGCGTATTTTCAAACAAGCAACGAAGTCTCACTGATTTCTGGTGCTCGCACAACAACAGAGAAAGACGGGACTTTTCGCCTTTGGCCAAGATATAACGCGCACTTGCTTTACTACATCAATCCTAGTTTTGACATGCATTGGCCAGGCGGGTCATATTGGAGCGGCAAGGTCAAGGTCACCAGCAAAGAATTCCCCTCTCAGATCTTGCCTATTGATAAAAATGGAGACGGCACTGTGCCTGACCTCATTCTCACATCCAAGCGCCCCCACAAACAACCTTGATAGCCAAGAACACGAGCTTTTTGGTAGAAGATCGAAATTAGATCATGACGAAGTCCCTCACCCAAATAACGACGAACTATGCACATGGATCCAGCTCTCATTGTCATCTTAGCTTTTTTAGCCACGCTAGTAGGCGGCATGGCGATTGGCTTCATGTTCGGCATCACGAAAGGCTTGGCAATGGGCGCGAGATGTCGAACCGACCGCCCTTTGTCGCCTCTGCCATGGATCATTTGTCTTATCGCCTCTGGCATTTTTCTCCTTGCGGCGATTGGTTCGACGATCTACTCGATTTACTTTCTAACCAACAGCACACCAGCCAAGGCGACAATCACGAAAATCGTTACGCAGAAGAACGAAGAGGGGCACGTGAGTCATACTCCCGTTTACACCTACAAAAGTTCGACGGGTGAAGAGTTTACCGACCGCTCGCATTCCGGAGATGGCTCAGTATGGGAAGCTGGCGACACCATTCCGATTCGATACCTGGAAAATGCACCGAACCAATCGCGAATCGACTCTTTTTCTCATCACTGGTTATTGCCGATCGTGATGGCAATTTTTTCCCTTTTGTTAGGCGCCGCCAGTTTCGGATTCCGCTGGTGGCGCAAGAAGGAACTGCAAGAGGCCAACAAGAGACTACTTGCTGGCTAGGAATTGGTTTAGAATGCACGAACAAACACGCGGGATATTTCTGATCGATGACTTTTTGCATTCGCGCTTTCATTTCTCGCGGTGTGCACTAGAAATGAACGCACCTAAGCAACGTAGAGCGTCATGACAAAAGAAGCCAACAACATGCCCAAAACCGAGCATCGCCGCAAATTCCGGCCTGGATTTCGGATTCATGCGTTCGACATCGTATTTCTTCTGTTGGGGGCTGGGGCCTGCTACTTCGGCTTGTCTCTACAATCGCTGCCAGCGATGATACCAGCTTATGTCATTTTCACCTTCTTTCTTTACTGCAACGTTTTTCGCATTCGCAGGACTCTCGAACTCATCTGGGCTGGAGCATTCACCCTTTCAGCCCTCTCAAGCTTTTATTTTGAACAACCATCCTGGCCCGTCCTCTACGCCGCAGGTTTTGCTTTGAGCATCATTCTCATCGCTATCGAGATGAGGCAACCATCGTATCACGGTGTATTTTGGAAATCGATCAACCCCAACTTACCAACGTGGTGGAATAACAAGCACGGCCAAAAATAGGATACGGGCGTAGCTCATAGAAATGTCTTTCATGCATCTTGTCTTGCCTCAATCCTTGGCGCAGGATACGCCTCTGACGCAATGCTGCAAACACTACGAGCTTTGGATTTCCGCTGTTGGGGCAGTTTCTCCCTCGAAGTCCCTCCCTCTGGCGGCATCTTCGTTGGCAACAATGCCCAAGGCAAAACATCCATTCTTGAGGCCGTTTGTGTGCTGCTACGCTTGCAGTCACCGCGCACGCACAAGCATTCTTCGCTGTGTCGATTCCACACTGCCGGCTTTGGCATCGCCGCAGAAATTCATGAATGCCAACGTAAAGTTCGCTATCTCCAAGGCTCACTCGTTTGCGAAGTCGATGGGGAACGTCGTACCACGAGCCAAGAATATTTATGCGATAGCGGCCTCGTCGTTTGGATGGGCAATGATGATCTTGAATTGATCCGCGGCGGCGGTGAGACACGGCGGCGGTATCTTGACTTTCTCGGCTCGCAATGGGATCCGTCCTACCGCTCGCACTGGTCGCGCTATCGTCGAGCGTTAAAAATGAAAAATGCTCTGCTCAAATCGCCATCACTTGATGATAAACAAATCCTCGCCTGGGAGGAAATCATGATCGATAGCGGCACCATTCTTGCACAATTACGTCACAACATGCTTGCCGCGCTTACACCGTTGATTGCCGAACATCACGCCGCCGTAGGAGGGAAAGCGGAAACCATCTCCCTCGAATACCGCCGCAGTGGAGGGGAAGACCTGCGGACGGCACTGCTACAAGCTCGTGAACGCGAACGCCGCACACGGCAATCCGTGATTGGTCCGCACCGCGATGACATCGCCTTGCACATCAATGGCCTCAGTGCGGCAGAATACGCGAGCGAAGGCCAACAACGCACCTACGTTCTCGCGCTCAAGCTCGGCCAAGGAACTCTGCTCTCGAACCACTGCGGACATAGCCCGATCTATCTCATCGATGATGTCTTCGGCGAACTCGACCCCGCGCGCCGCAACGCGCTGATGCAAGCACTACCGATCCATGCACAAAAATGGATCACTACTACCCATTTGGACTGGCTGGAGGAAAGCGGCACTTACACCGCACTTCCAAGATTCACCGTTGCTGCGGGAAACATCATGAGATCTGCGATCTAGGCATCAAATCCCGCCGTTTTTATCGGCACAAAATGCTTGCCATGCGTTGCGTAGCAATGCTTCGAAATGTCGCGCAAATGCTGGTTGATCGCAGAGCAGGCTTTGAGCAATCCGTTGACGCATCGATTTTCGTATTTCTCTCACGCGCTCGGTGTCAGCCGCAAGGTCAACAGCGATTTGAATGTAGTGCTCGGTATCGCGTCCGATCAATTCTTCTAAATCGAGAGCCTTGTTCAGACACACACCAACACGTGAGACGTGAGATTTCCCTTCGAGCACAACGATCGGCAATCCTTGCCATAGAGCCTCGCAAGAAGTGGTAGTGCCATTGTAAGGAAAGGTATCAAGGGCTATGTCCATGAAAGAATAACACTCGAGGTGATTCTCCGGGAGAAACTCACGACCTAGAAGTTGCAAACGGGAGGCATCGATCCCACGCGCATGGAATTGGTCGAGCAATTGCTGGCGTATCAGCGCGTCACCCAATCCATGGCACTTGATGATCATCCGCGAGTCGGGAACTCGAATCAGGATTTGCGCCCACGCATCCATGACCAAGTCATTGATCTTGTTGTAGGTATTGAAAGAGCCAAAAGTAATGCATCCATTTTTGACAACTGGAGCTTCCGCCACAGGGATCTCATACATAGGCGGCTCAAAACACCACGATGAATGCGGCAACCGTAACAACTGCTCGCAGTAATGTGTTTCCGTTAGGCCCACGGGATCAGTGACTTGATCCGATATACGATACTGGCAAGCCTCAAGCCCCACGGAAAAAGGATAACCCAGGTAGGTCATTTGCAGCGGCGCAGGGCGACAAGCGAGAACCCTACAACGATTGTCTGACGTATGACCGCCAAGATCGATGAGGATATCAATGCCGTCGTTTTCGATCATCTCTGCCACTTGGACATCGGAGAGCAGTTTGATATTTCTCCACACAACTGGATACGACTGCAATCGAGCAGTGGTGCTATCTGGATTGCCGACGTTTGAGTAACAATACAACGCAACATTTTCGCGATCCATGTGCCGCAACAAAGGTTCGATGAAATACGTCACCGAGTGCAAGCGAAAGTCGGAAGAAATAAGCCCAACTTTGATTTTGCGGTTCGCATCGAAAGAATTCTTATGCTCCCTGCGCACTTCCTTGGGATCGATGCTTTTTTCATAAGCTTGGCCCCAAGCCATGTGTTCATCGCGGACGAAAACGGGATCCAAGTCCGCCAAGAAGCCGATATCTCGCAGGTAGTTATCCTCGGAAGCGATAGGTGAATTGCCAATCGTCGCAGCTAGCCGATGAGCCTCCATTGCCTCACGGATTTGGCCTGTTTCCTGCATGATATTCGCCCAATTCGACAAGGCTCCGTTGTTGGTTTTATCGCACTCATACGCAGATTTAAAGCAGTCTGCTGCTTCCGATATGCGACCTTGAAGATAGATACTGTTTCCTAGATTATTCCATAAGCCCGAGGAATTTTTATCCTTCTCTAATCCCTTGCGAGAGACCGCTTCCGCCTCAAGCGCTTCACCAAACGACAAATGAACACCGGACAAGTTGATAAAATACAGCAAAGGAACTTGGTCGCCAGCGATTTGTATCGCGGAATTGATCAATCGCGCTGCCACGCCACTGCGGCCCACTTGACCTGCGAGGTAGCCCAACAAATGCAGGGCTTCAGGATTACGTGGATCAATGCGCAAAATTTCCCGATAAAGTGCCTCGGCTTCTTTGAATCGTCCTTCGTTGTGGCATCTGCATGCTTGTTCTAAAGCAGCTTGCAAAGTCATTTGTGTCATGCGGATATTCTAGCGATGTACGCATTTTGAAGCGATAGAATTTTTTGCATGCGATTTCGCAATCGTGAAACCTGAGTTGCGAAAAAACGAAAAGCCCCCAGAATCACTGCATGTTACGTTTTTGTCACATAGTTGCTGATGCTTCAACCAACAGAATCGTGTAGCAACATCTCTCTGACACGTGGAATTATTTCTCATCGACGCCATCGGCCCGTTCTTCCGGGATCACACAAGCAAGCGCATCAATTGGTCGAAAATCCCTTTCGCTCATCTTGATGAGTTGCCGCGAACATGGGATCGAATTCGCGCCGATATGTGGAAATTTTGCTCTGAGTCATCGGCCATGGGATACAATGCTGTATCGCTCGATGACGTGGCGCATCTGTATCATCACCCTCTACATGAGGCCGGGGAGACAAGACGTATCGCATTTCTCTGTGACCAATTTCGTGAAATATTCCGCATCGTCCGTGATGCAGGAATGAGTCTTTATTTGACCGTGGATGCCGTGCCAATGACGCAGGGGCTCGCAGAGCATTTTTGTGGGGATCGCGATGCCATTGATCGATACTTTCAGCAAATGATCTCGCAAGTTCTTGAGGACTTTCCGGAAATTTCAGGCATCATTTTACGCATCGGTGAGAGCGATGGGCGCGATGTCAAAGACCCACTTCGCTCGCATTTGCATGTAAAATCTGCGGCGCACGCGAACGAGCTATTGCATCGATTGTTGCCAGAATTTGTCTCACGTCAGCGCACCCTTATTTTCCGCACTTGGACCGTAGGTGCCTACGGAATTGGCGATCTCATCTGGCACCGAGACACCATGGCACGCGCCTTAGAAGGCCTAGGCGGGGAGAATTTCATCGTCAGCATGAAACACGGAGAAAGTGATTTCTTTCGCTACCTTCCTCTCAACAAAGCCTTCTTCCACTTGCCGCAAAGGAAATTGCTCGAACTCCAAGCACGCCGTGAATATGAAGGTGCTGGCGAATACCCCTCGTTTCTTCTTAAGGATTGCTTAGCATTTCGCGAAACGTTGTCTCAGGTGTCAAACATGGCTGGCATTTCCGTATGGTGCCAAACTGGCGGCTGGCATCGCTTCCGCAGACTTGCCTTATTGCAAAGTGATGGCAGCGATCGTTGGATTCATGCAAACATGCTCGCCGCGATTCGGATCTTTCGCTTCAAGGATTCGCGGGAAGAATTTCTAGAAACGTGGAGTCCAGGACTCGCAGACGAGGCGGGTGATTTCATCGATGCTTGTGATCGACTCATTGAAACGGGGCTCTACATCCGCAGCTACGCCCGCAAAAAACGCTTCTTCCGCAGACTGCGTTTGCCACCTCTACTGCATGCGTATTGGGATTCCATCTACGTCCATCCATTTCTTCGCGTTTTCAAACAGCATCTCATCGATGACGGCAATGTCAGCATTGATGAAGCGACCCAAGCCCTTACGGAGTTTCCGCTTTTACGATCCTACTGCCAAGCACGAGGGTGGCCTTGTGACGACGTGGATCACATGCAAGATGTCTGGCGCATTCTTCAATTAGTGCGCTGCTACTATTTCAGCAATGATGGCGAAAAATCCCTAGAAAAGGTTTGCGATGCCAAGCAACTGTATAAAAAACGTTGGCCCGCAGAGCAGCGCACACGCTATCGTATCAAGACCAATTTCCCACGCCAAGCGATGTCTCCCAAGCTGGTAAAGTGGTGCTCGCGACTCTTCCTCCGCGGCAAACGTGGCTATCGTTGGTTTGATCAAATCGTTACCATTCACGGTCTCGCCATTCTCTTTCATGCTACCGCAGGAAAAAATGCAAAGGTGACTCCTAAAGCCCTACGCAAGCTAGCCATGGGGATCGACACTTTATTTCGTTAATCTTTCTTCGACAAGTTGTCTTGCTTGATCGCATAACTCCGCAGCTGAAGCCTTATCTTGTGCTGGCAAAACTCCGCATAATTCGAGCCGATGTGTCGTTCCGCAACACTGAAGGAATGCCCTGCCTAACAAAAAAGTTCGAGCGACTGAATGCAGCGACAGCAAATACTCCATCACCGAGCCGTGCCTCGCTTGAATATGCACGCAAGCCACCGGCACAGCACATCGCTTGGCGATTTCAAATACCGTAGGCAACCACTCGCCATCACGCACTACGCCATCGGCATGCTTCCAGGAAATCGTCCCCGCAGGAAATGCCGCGACACAGCCACCTCGACTCAAGTGCTGCATTGCCCGCCGCAACGCCTTTGCATTTCCTCTTGCCGTTGATTTGTCCCCGTAGAGAGACAATCCAATCACCACGGGGCGAAAGGAAGGAATCGTCGCAAGAGCATCGGTGGTAAAAATCAATGTATCAGGTCGTTGCTCCAGTAGCCATTTACCATAACTAATCCCATCCATTGGTCCAGTAGGATGATTCGCCACCACTACAAGTGGGCCGAGTGGCAATTGGCCAGTGCCTTCAACAGTCAGGTTGCACTCCTGTGCAATGCCCATAAATGGATTCGCACAATCTTGGTATGCGTGATGAGCATTCGCGAGCAAGCTTCCCCCACGATCCAGTGCTGTCGCCTTGGCCGCCAATGTACGCAACCACTGTCGAATTTTGCCATCGCCCGCAAGCAGCGGAAGTGCCACGGTAAGATCGGGAATGTAGTCCCTCCATGCAGAGTTTCCGTGCTTCCGAATCATGCGCAATCTCGACCAGTTACTGCGTGGTAGGCACGAAGATTTTCCCAACCCTCCGCTCCGAAATATCGTTTGATCGTCTGATCTGGAGCATCTAGCAAATCAGTGACAATTAGGACGTCTAAGGCATCACCAAAATCGGCATCGACATTGAAATCTAACACCCGAGCGTTCAATTTCAGGTAGTGTTTTAATAGCACAGGAATGCCCATGCCGTCCATATCCATGACCGTGGCATTCACCGCCTCGACAGTGGCGCACTTATGAAACAAGTCGCTTCCCATTTCAGAAAGAGAGTCAATTTCCTCAAGTGCCGAGCGGAAAGGACTACGTGCACGCACCATGTCACTCCAGTTGCCATGCATTCGATCCTGACGCAGATATTCCACCATCAAACTACGGCTCAAATGCGAGTAATCGTTGCTAATACTTACCGGCCCAAACAACAGCCGATGCTGTGGATTACGGCTAACAAATGCCCCAATCCCCTTCCATAAAAGCGATAACACAAACGGATGTCCTTGGTATTCAGGAACCACAAAGGAACGCCCTAATTCGATACCATCATGGAGCAAATCTAACAACTCTGCTGAAAAACCAAACAAAGTGCTGGTGTAAATGCCGCTATCACCTGCCGTAGCACGAATTTTTCCCACCACTCCGATGCGGTAACCTCCAACGAGTTTTTTCGCATCCTCATCCCACAAAAACAATTGCAAGTAGTGCTCATCAAATGAGTCCTGATCCATTGATTTGCCTGTCCCCTCCCCCACCTTGCGAAAGGTGATCTCACGCTGAATCGCTATCTCGCGCATCATCTGTGGAATTTCCTCTGATCCGCAAAGATACGCCGTGAACTGATTGTGACGATGCAAAAGCCGATCCTTTGCAAGACCAGCGAGTTCACTGATCAAAGAATCAGCTGTAACAGATGAGGCAATCGTTTCCATAGTGTTTGAATTGTGCTGGTGTTTAGGGGAGGCACGCATACCAGCAAATCATCGGGTTTGTTGACAACGCTGTGTTTGTGACAATTTCGTAAGATTTTCAAGAGAAAGATGATTCGATTCATCGATGCTCACTCAATGTGACGAAATCTTCACACAATCACCATCTGCGAATCTCGTTCTTATCCTCTAGTGTCGCGTTGCAGACTACTGCACGAAATTATGAAACGAAACATCCTTAACAAACTTGCCTTGGTGCATTTGCTGGCTCAGTCCGCTTATGCACTATCTCCGGGCGATATTGCTGTCATCGGCTACAACACGAGCGGATCTCCGGATTCCTTCACGATAGTCACCATGGCGGATCTCCCTGCCGGAACCGTCTTTTATGTCAACGACAATGAGATTGCCTCAGATGGCGGCGGAACCTTCACTGAACTCAACGAAGGGGAAGCCTCGTTCACCGTCAAAAGTGGTCAAACCATTCCGGCAGGTACTGTCATCACCCTGCCTTGGGGTGCAACGGCCGTTTCTACCACCACCTACGATTACAGCACCACCTCAGGTTTTGGCCTCGGCAACAACAACGAGGAAATCCACATCTACGAAGCTGCGTCGATCACTTCGACTACGCCGACCACATTTCTCTACAGTGCAAAAATCGGCACCAGCCCAAGCTCCCGCCCTGCAGGACTAACCTTGGGTTCGACCTTCATTGCTCCCACTGGTAGCGCAGCTCGCTATAAAACGACGGGAGCGACCTACTCGGGCACTCCTAGTGTCATTCTCTCAGCCATCGGCGACATCGCGACGAACTGGGAAGCTGTTGCTCCCGTTGCTACATCCGATTGGGCCTTTAACATCGGCGGGGGTGCCCCAACGAACACCCTGACCCTCAGCATTTCGCCCGCTTCTTTTTCCGAGAGTGCAACAAATCCCGCTGCACTCGGCACAGTTACTCGGTCGGAAGTAACTGCCAGCGACCTTGTGGTAACACTCACATCGCCCGATACCACGGAAGTCACAGTACCTAGCACCGTGACCATTCTAGCCAACGAAGCATCAGCCACATTCAATGTCAGCGCACAGGACGATGCATTGCCTGATGGCAACCAGAATGTCACTCTCACCGCGAGTGCCGCCAGCTCTACCTCTGGCACATTTATGGTAACCGTACAGGACGATACTGACACCCTCCCACCTACAGCTCTACAGTTGGGCGACATCGCCTTTACCGCCTTCAATGCGGATCGCGATGCTCTCGCTTTCGTCGCACTTAAGAACATTCCTGCCGGCGAAGTCATTTACTTCAACGACAACGAATGGAATGGCGGCACTATCGGCGCGGCTGGTGCCTTCAACACCGGCGAAGGCGTAATCACTTGGACCGCTCCTGTGGGTGGTGTCGCTGCCGGAACGGTTGTCGTGATTGATTTTTATGACTCTGCTACTAATATCAATGCCTCAGTCGGCACAGTCACTGGCAGCTCCGGCCTCAGCGCGACGGATGAATCGATCTACGCTTATCAAGGTCTGTCCTCTACGCAACCTAGCACGTTCTTGGCACTCATCGCCAACCACTCTGCGGATAGCATTGCTAATACTGGTCTCACCGTCGGCACCACCGCGATCATCCTTACTTCCAGTGCAGACTTCGCTGGTTACACAGGTGCTCGCACGGGTCAAGCCGCCTTCACAGATTTCCTTCCTCTCGTAGGAAATATCTCGAACTGGATGATCGACGTAGATGGTGCTGGTGCAGCAGTCGTTCCCACTGCTACCGCATTCACCACTGGTGCTCCTCCTGCTACTACCGTTGCCATCGCCGCTACAGCTTCTGCCGCTGAAGGGAACACGGGATCCACTCCGCTCAACCTCGCTGTCACACGCACAACGGACACCTCTGCGTTTTCAGTGAATTACGCTGTCACAGGCGGCACTGCGACTGCTGGCACTGACTTCACGACTCTTGCTGCTGGCACCTTAACCTTCACGGCTGGCGGTGCGCTTTCCCAAAACATCACCTTGGACATCCTTGGCGATACCACCATCGAGTCAAACGAAACGATCATCGTCACCCTGAACACTCTCGTTGAAACCACCGGCACGACAGCCCTGGGCAACGTCACAGGAACGGCCACCATCACCAACGATGATTCTGTCCCCGTGACCTTCCCAGCAAGTGGCTCTCTCACTTCCACAGTGAAAGGCAGCATCGGTCTTACAGGTGCGGAAATTCCAGCCTTCGATCCGATTTCCAAGCGCGCTTTCGCCGCCTCCGGTGTCGGTATCCAAGTCGTGGATCTTACCAATCCATCATCCCCGGTATTCATTACCAACATCCAGCCCTCCACCCTTGGTGTGGTCGGTCTGACTAGCAACGACATCTCTTCCATCACCGTCCGCAAAGGCACGGGTGGCAATCCAAGCGTGCTCGCTGCTGGTATCATCAACTCGCCGAAAACGGTAAACGGCCACGTCGTTTTCCTCAATGCCGCTACTGGTGCTCTCATCGGCGCCGCAAACGTTGGCGTGGTCCCTGACCACATCGCCTTCACTCCCGATGGCACCAAGCTGCTTGTCTGTAACGAAGGTGAACTTGACGGCGCGAATGCAGTCATCCCAGACGCAGCCATGGGCACCGTCAGCATCATCCCTGTAAATGCAGCGGGCCTTCCAGGCACTGTGCAAACAGCAGACTTCACTTCCTATGATGCACCTGCCACCATCGCCTCGCTGAAAACAGCCGGTGTTCGCTTCTTCGGTAACGGCGTTCCCTCTACCGACTTCGAGCCAGAATACCTCGCCATTTCTCCCGATGGCACCAAGGCCATGGTCACTCTCCAAGAGGCCAATGCCGTTGCCCTACTCGACATCGCCACCGCTACCTTCACTTCTGTCGTTCCTCTCGGTGAGAAAAACTTCTCCACTGGTAGACACGACTTCAGCGACCGCGATGCAGCGGGTGCAGCCACTGGCATTTTCAATCCTACTACGGGCAACCCGGTCTTCGGCCTTTACATGCCAGATGCCATCGCTTCTTATCAAGTAGGCGGTCAAACGTATTACATCACTGCCAACGAAGGTGATGACCGCAATGACTTCCTCGCTCCAGACGAGACAACTACCGTATCTAACTCTGGATACAACCTCGACGACACCGTTTTCCCAAATGAGGCCACCCTCAAAACCAATCCAAGCCTCGGACGCCTCGTCGTCTCGAACGCCACTGGTCTTCGTGGCGATACTGACAACGACGGCGACATCGACCGCATCCTCAGCTACGGCGGACGTTCCTTCTCCATCCTCGACTCCAATGGCGCGCAAGTCTTCGACAGTGGCGACATGATTGAAATGATCGTCGGAGCGCAGTTCCCAGCCCAGCTCGATGACGGACGCAGCGACGCCAAAGGCCCAGAGCCAGAAGGTGTCACCATCGCCAAAATCGGTGCCCGCACCTTCGCCTTCGTCGGCCTTGAGCGCTCACACATGGTGCTCGCCTTCGATGTCACCAACCCAATCGCCCCGACCTTCGCTGCGGGCTTCCAGCGCACTGGCGACTTTAACCCAGAGGGCATGGTCGTCGTAGAAGCTGCCGATAGCCCCACCGGCAAGACATTGCTCATCGTCGCTAGCGAATCGTCAAATACACTGACAACATTTGAAATCGGTCAACCTACCGACTACAAACTCCAGCTCCTTCACCTCGCCGATGCTGAGGCAGGCTTGCTCGCTTCACAAACTGCGCCAAACCTCGCGGCTCTGGTCGATGCCTTCGATAGCACCTACGCCAACACCCTCATCCTCGCAGGTGGCGACAACTTCATCCCCGGCCCCTTCATTGCTGGCGGCACTGATGTCAGCGTGCGCAGCACACTCAATACCGTTTCTGGCTCGACCATTACTGGCACCATCCCCATTGCGGCTGTTGACATCGCCATCCACAACGTCATCGGAGTGGAAGCATCAACGATCGGCAATCACGAGTTCGACCTCGGCACCCGCGCTTTCCGCGATGCCTTCGCTCCCGCCTCTGGCTGGGTAGGTGCAAACTTCCCTTACCTCTCCGCCAACCTCGACTTCAGTGCCGATGGCGACATCAGCGGTAACTTCACCAATACCCTCAGTGGAAATGCCACATCCCTCATCAGCGAAGCGTCCACTCTCAAAGGCCGTATCGCTCCGAGTGCCGTCATCACCCGCGGTGGACAAAAAATCGGCCTCGTTGCCGCTACCACCCAGATCCTCGAAACCATCTCTTCCACCGGCGGTGTCGAAGTCAAAGGCTTCACTGGCGACGGTCTTGAGACGAATAACATGGCTCTACTCGCCTCCCAACTTCAGCCCGCTATTGACGAGTTGAAATCAGAAGGCGTGAACAAAATCATCCTCATGGCTCACCTTCAGCAGATTACCTTCGAGCAACAGCTCGCTCCCCTGCTTAACGGTGTGGACATCATCCTCGCCGCCGGTTCAAACACCCGCCTCGGCGATGCGAACGACGTCCCATCTGCCTTCACAGGCCACGCTGCTGACTTTGCTGGCAACTACCCCATCTACACTACCGGTGCCGATGGCCTGCCAACCGTCATTGTCAATACCGACAACGAGTTCACTTACCTCGGTCGTCTCGTCGCCGACTTCGATGCCGATGGCGTGCTGATCGTCCCGAACCTCTCTGCCAACATCGTCGAAAACGGTGCCTACGCCGCCACCGCAGCCAACGTCGCCGCAGCATGGAATACCACGGTAGAAAACCTCAGCACCACGGCCTTCGCCGCTGGCACCAAAGGCGCGCAAGTCAAGTTGCTCACCGATGCTGTGCAAGGCGTCATCAATGCCAAAGACGGCGACCTCCGAGGATTCACCAGTGTCTATCTCGAAGGAGAGCGCAATATTATCCGCAACCAAGAGACGAATCTCGGTAACATTTCCGCAGACTCGATGATCTCTGCGGTGAAGGCTTCATTGCCGAATGCCAACATTGCTGCATTCAAAAACGGCGGCGGCATTCGTTCCTCCATCGGCGCGGTTGAAGTCGGTAGTGGTCTAAAAACTCCTCCACTCGCGAACCCTGCTGCCAACAAGCCCAGCGGTGCCATCTCCTTGCTCGACATCGAGAACTCCCTGCGCTTCAACAACGGCCTAATGGTTTGCGATACCACACCCGCTGGACTGAAAGCCATCCTCGAACACGGCGTTGCCTTACTCGGCAACCAAGGCCGCTTCCCACAAATCGGCGGCATTCGTTTCTCCTACGATGCGACTCTCGCCGCAGGCTCTCGCGTCCGCAGCATTGTGCTCGTCGATGAATATAACAACATCACCGCTCGTGTGGTCTCCGGCGGAGCCGTTCGCTCGGACGCTCCCGCTACCATCTCGCTGGTGACCATGAACTTCCTTGCGGGCAACGCCGCTGGACTCAACTCCAATGGTGGTGACGGCTATCCCTTCAAGGCAAATGCGGACAATTTCCGCTACCTCCTCAGCGACGGAACACTTTCCGCCCCTGTCGATGAAGCTCTCAACTTCACCGCCGCAGGAGTTGTGCCTACCAACATCCTCGGCGAGCAGCTCGCGCTTTCGAACTATCTGCAAAGCCGCTACGCCAGCCCATCCACGGCATTCAACATCGCCGATACCGCACCCGCGCTTGACATCCGCATCCAAAGCCTCGCCGCCCGCACCGATAACGTGCTCGCTGGCCCAGCGACCTTTGCGGCTTGGCTCGCACAAAACGGCTTCACTTCCAGCGGTATGTCCGCCGATAGCGATTCCGATGGTGTCTCCGACCAACTCGAATATTTCTTCAATCAAAACCCGAACAACGGTGCTGATCTGGAAAATATGCCCAAGCTTGTTGCCGATGGCACAGCAAAAGCCCTGCAGTTTGTCTTCAACAATGAAACGACACTCACCGGCGATCTCCAAATCTCCAGCGATCTTTCCACATGGGAAACAGCTCTTCCTGGCGTGGACTACACCGTTGCTTCCGCCGTTGCCAACGGCAGCGATACCACCGTCACCTACGCTCTGCCAGGCAGCGGTCCATCCGCTCCCGGCACCTCCGCCACCTACACCACACCAAACAGTTCCGATCCGTTCGGAGCCTCCCTCGGTGGTCTGCGTGTCGTCAATCAAGGCCTCGTCGGTGTCGGTCGCATCAGCGGCAACAACCTCGATCAATTCGGTGAAACCCAAGGTGCCGCCTCCGGCCTCTTCATCACCAACTGGGCATGGAACGGCAGCCAATTCACCGGTAAATTCAACGTCTTGCCTGACCGTGGATACAACAGCGGTTCGATCTTTTCGAACTACGCCGCGCGCTTGCATGAAGTCGATTTCACCTTCTCACCTTACTACGGCACTACGCCCGTTGCTCAAGGTCAGATCAGCCCGACCTACGTAAGCTCCACCAAGTTCACTTACCAAGATGGAGCTAAAGTGAAGTTCACCACCGGACTGAACGTTACAGCGACAGGCAGCCTCTTTGGTCAAGCCGTCGGTGTGGCTACCGCAGCAAACGGCCCCGGCGGTGCGCAGGAAAGCCTCCTCAGCTTCGATGCTGAAGCTGTCCATCTCTTCCCCGATGGCTCTGGCTTCGTCTCCGATGAATACGGCACTTACATTGCCCGCTTCAACTCCGCCAAGCGCATCACCGGCATAACCCAACTTCCGGAAAGTGCCCGTCCTCATCGCCCTGTCGGCGTCCTGAACTTTGACTCGGTGACCGCTCCTACCAACGGACGCCGCAACAACCAAGGCCTCGAAGGCATGTCCGTCACACCTGATGGAACCCGCCTCTTCGCAGTGATGCAAAGCGCCCTCGTCCAAGACACCAATGGTGCCAACCAACAGACACGCAACAACACCCGCCTCTTCGTTTATGACGTCGCTGGTGCCAATCGCGAAAATCCCGTGCTGATCGGACAATACATCGTCAAGCTCCCTCAGTTCCATGCCACAGGTGGCAACGCCGCAGTCAATCGCACCGCCGCACAATCAGAAATCGTCGCCCTCAACGGCACGTCCTTCTTGATGCTGCCACGCGATGGCAACGGCATGGGTACAGGCACCACGGCTCCGATCGTATTTAAATCCGTGCAAGTTGTTGACTTCGCCTCCGCGACCAACATCCTCGGCAGCTATGATGCCGAAGGTGCTGCCGTCAGCCCCGCCGGAGTTCTCGCTCCTGGCGTAAAAGCCGCTGCCTCAGCCGAGATCATCAACATGCTTGAGCCGACAGACCTCGCCAAGTTTGGTTTAAATAAAAACACCAACCCCTCGAACTCGAACACCCTCAACGAGAAAATGGAAGGCATGGCACTTGTGCCAGATCTTTCCACTCCACAGGAGAACGACTTCTTCGTGTTCCTTGCGAACGATAACGACTTCCAGTCGTCCGACGTAAAAATGATCGATGCCACAGGAAACCTCGTCAGCTACGGCGACGGACGCCTGAACGTTGGCATCACCAACGACGCGATGTTCTACGCCTACCGCATCACCATCGATGCCAGCGGCAAGAAGTTCTTCCGCTTCGACGTGAAATAATCGATCCTCATCGATCCATCCTCCGGCCTTCCTGCTTCCGCGGGAAGGCCGTTTTTATGTACGAACCTCAGCTGGATCCGATACTATATTAGCTCAACCCCGTGGCACGGCGAATCCGATCTAGCACCACACTGGCAGTAGCTCGGGCTTTTTCTGATCCGTGACGTAGGACTTCATCCACGTAGCTCGGGTCGGCGAGGATCTCCTCGCGGCGCTGACGCATGGTCGAAAAGTGCGCCCAATAGGCCTCCCAAAGCTGTTGTTTGTAATGTCCGTAGCCAAAGCCACCTGCTTGGAAGCTGTTGACCATTTCCTCATACGCTACGTCATCGGCAAACAGGCGAAAGAGCGCGAGAATCGTCGAATTTTCGATGTTTTTCGGCTCCTCCACTGGCGTGGAATCGGAAACGATTTTCATGATCAACTTGCGCAACGGTTTTTCTTCGCCAAAAACAGGAATCGTATTGTTGTACGATTTACTCATTTTTTGACCATCGAGACCAGGAACGATAGCGGTTTCCTCCTTGATCAACACCTCAGGAATGGTCAAAATCCCCTCGCCCAATGCTTCGTTGATTTTCACCGCGAGATCGCGCGTGACTTCGAGATGCTGCTTCTGATCTTTGCCCACAGGCACAAGTTGAGAATCGTAGAGCAAAATATCCGCCGCCATCAGCACGGGGTACGCAAACAACGCATGATTGGCGGAGATCCCTTTGGCAACCTTATCTTTATAGGAATGGCAACGCTCTAACAGACCCATCGGGCAAACGGTGGAAAGAATCCATGCCAGTTCATTCACTTCGGGCACGTCGCTTTGGCGGAAAATGACGGCTTTTTCGGGATCTAAGCCGCAAGCAAGGAAATCGATGGCGAGTTCGCGGGTATTTTCTCGCAGCGCAGCACCATCGTGAAGCGAGGTCATGGCGTGATAGTTAGCGATGAAATAATAGGCATTGCCCTTTTGTTGCAGCCGTATCGCGGGTTCCATGGCACCGAAATAGTTACCGATGTGGAGTTTTCCAGAAGGTTGAAGACCTGTGAGAATGCGCATGCCGATAACCATGCAATGCCGCCGCTACGGTTTCAAGAACGACTCGTAGATTTTTTTTCGGCGAATAAATCGAAGAAAAGAAGTATTGCAAATGGCCTTATTGGCACTAGAATTGATTCATGAACACAACCCTTGCAGTATTTGGCAATTTTGGAGGTCAAGAGATGGTTATCATCCTCGTCATCGTTTTGTTACTCTTTGGTGCCAAAAAAATCCCCGAACTTGCACGTGGACTTGGAAAGAGTATGGGCGAATTCAAAAAAGCTCGCGAAGACTTCGAACGCGAAATCACCGCCGCCGAGCACGACGCGAAGTATAGTGACTCTGCGAAAAAAGAAGATCTCGACCAGAAGCTTCGCGAAGCTCCGAAAAAAGAACCCCTCGATGTTTGACCTAATGAAGTCATTCTCTTTTCTGTCTCGCGCCACGTTTCTCCACGGGTGCTGGTTTTTCTTGGCGATCACGGCCTCGTTTTCTTGCCAGAAAAAGCAAAGTGTTGATGCTTCATCATCGCTACCTGCACTTTCCGAAGTTCCATCTGCGTCGCCAACGCCCGTTACCATCAGCTCATCTGAAGCTCCTAATCCCAATCTAACCCTTGCGCCAGTCAAGCAATCTAGCGATCCAGCATCGACGACGGTTGCTCTACGTTTCACCGCCTACAACGTCGCGAATTGGCTCATCATGGAGGAACGTTTCGACTTTGATACCAAGAAGACGGCAAAAAATGCACCCAAGCCCGATGACGAAAAACAGGCGGCATTGGACATTCTCATTGGTACAAAACCTGATGTGATCGGCCTTAGCGAGATTGGCACTCAGGACGACCTGCTCGAAATTCAGCGCATGCTGAAGGAAAAAGGTCTCGACCTACCCGCTGCGCATTACGCCCAAGGCGGCGACACAACGCGCAGGCTTGGTTTGCTTTCGAAATATCCCATCGCTACCAAGGCACAGCCCGAAAAACTCGACTACGTCATCTCAGGAAAACCCTACACCATGCAACGCGGAATCTTGGATGCCACGGTGAAAACTCCTGATGGTCGGCCATGGCGCTTTCTTGGCGTGCATTTGAAATCGAAACGCGAGGTGAATAATGGCGATCAAAATTTGATGCGCATCAACGAAGCACAATTGCTACGACGCCACATCGAAGGCATTCTCAAGCAAGATCCTCAGGCCCGATTGATCTGCTACGGCGACTTCAATGACACTCGCCGCACTAGCCCCTTACGCATCGTACAAGGATCCTACAATTCGGCCAATTACATGACACCGATTGCATTGCATGATAGTCGCAATGAATATTGGACGCATTACTGGGAGCGTGAAGATATTTATTCCCGTATCGATTACATTCATTACAGCCCAGGCTTAAAGAAC